>NZ_SNMT01000014.1:0-119499 GCF_013350575.1 Salmonella sp. SG203 | reverse complement strand
GATGATGCTGAAGCTGCTGCCGGCGGGTGACGCCCGGCGGGCGGTGATAGAGCGCAGTATCCGGCTGGCGCAGGAGAAATAAGACCCTGACGGCCCGGTGGCGTGGCGCCACCGGGCCTGGCTATCCCAACGATACGCTAAAGCCTGAAAGTGAAGCCCGTGTGCAGTATGATGACGAGCATCGTCTCTTATCAGGACATCCTATGAAACAAATCACCTTTACGCCGCGCCATCACCAGCTTACCAACACCAATACCTGGACACCTGACAGCCAGTGGCTGGTCTTTGATGTACGGCCTTCAGGCGCGTCATTTACGGGCAAGACCATTGAGCGTGTCAATGTGCATACCGGCGACGTGGAGGTGATTTATCGCGCTGTGCAGGGCGCGCATGTCGGTGTGGTGACGGTGCATCCTGCCGACAATCACTATGTGTTTATTCATGGCCCTGAAAACCCTGATGAGGCGTGGCATTACGATTTCCACCACCGTCGGGGCGTTATTGCAACGCCGGGAGGCGTGACTAATCTCGATGCGATGGATATTACTGCGCCGTATACTCCCGGCGCGCTGCGCGGCGGCAGCCACGTCCATGTGTTTAGCCCGAACGGCGAGCTGGTGAGTTTTACCTATAATGACCACGTTCTGCATGAGCGAGATCCGGCGCTGGATCTGCGCAATGTCGGCGTGGCCGCGCCGTATGGGCCGGTTACGGTGCCGGTTCAGCATCCGCGCGAATACAGCGGTAGCCACTGGTGCGTACTGGTTAGCCGCACGACGCCTGCGCCGAGACCTGGCAGCGATGACATTAACCGCGCCTATGAAGAGGGCTGGGTGGGCAACCGCCAGATCGCCTTTATTGGCGATACGCTGTCGCTGACGGGCAAAAAAGTCCCGGAGCTGTTTATTGTCGATTTACCGTGTCATGAAAACGGCTGGAAACAGGCAGGCGACACGCCGCTGACGGGAACCGAATCAACGATGCCATCGCCGCCGTTGGGCGTAGTTCAGCGGCGTCTTACCTTTACTCACCAGCGTGTTTATCCTGGACTCACTAACGAACCACGCCACTGGGTCCGCAGTAATCCGCAGGCGACGGCGATCGCCTTTTTGATGCGGGACGATAACGGCGTAGCGCAACTGTGGCTGATATCGCCGCAGGGAGGCGAGCCCCGGCAGTTAACGCATCATGCGACCGGCGTACAGTCAGCGTTTAACTGGCATCCGTCGGGTAAATGGCTGGGACTGGTGCTGGAAAACCGGATTGCCTGCTGCGACGCACAAAGTGGGAGGATCGACTTCTTAACCGCCAGGCACGACAACCCGCCGTCTGCGGACGCCGTCGTTTTTTCACCGGATGGGCGACACGTCGCATGGATGGAAGAGGTTAAAGGGTTCCGTCAGCTATGGGTGACGGAAACCGGGCGATAAATCAGGGAGGAGGCATCTTCGCCGGGGGGATGACGGCATTGGTCATTTTCGTCTCCTCCTCGCTTTTCTCGACGCGCGATCTTACCGAACTGTCTTTGCGGAAGATGTCCCACGGCAGAAGGATCGTATCCATCACGGCGGTAAATGGCATATCCAGGATGGCCAACGATTTGGTGCCCCAGTTTGTCTCATCGTTACCGATCATCGTAGCGCTGGCGCGCGTGCCAGGATAAGTACCCTCTTTACCGCCGGTGTGCGACATGACGCTTGAACAACCGCCTAATAAAAGCATCCCATTCCATATTATCAGCGTTAACCACACGTTTTTTATCATCACTCATTCATCTGTTGGTTGTCGTTATTTGCATGATGAGTTATAGCGATCCGTTGCTAAAAATAACATCACCAGTACGTGGCACTGTGGCGGTAATCGCACTTTAACAATCAGTGCTGTCCCAACCAGTCTATGCAATAGCCAATAAACTGCAAAAAAAAGTCGGATTAAAATACTTGAAAAGTACGTATTCAGACCCATTTATAAGACGTAGTGAATAGAAGGGCACGCCTGATGGGTGTTCTGGCAATCCTGGCCTGTCCATGATGGAAGGTCTGACATTCTCGCTGATTTCAGGAGTTTATGATTATGCGTAACTTTGATTTATCCCCGCTGTACCGTTCTGCCATTGGTTTTGACCGTCTGTTTAACCTGCTTGAAAATAACCAAAGCCAAAGTAATGGCGGCTACCCTCCGTACAACGTTGAGCTGGTAGACGAAAACCACTACCGCATCGCCATTGCCGTTGCCGGTTTCGCGGAAAGCGAACTGGAGATTACCGCCCAGGATAATTTACTGGTGGTAAAAGGCGCTCATGCGGACGAGCAGAAAGAACGTACTTACCTGTATCAGGGCATTGCCGAGCGTAACTTTGAACGTAAGTTCCAGTTAGCGGAGAACATTCACGTTCGCGGCGCAAACCTGGTCAACGGGCTGCTGTATATCGAACTGGAGCGCGTGATTCCGGAAGCGAACAAACCGCGCCGTATCGAAATTAACTGATTCCGTCGGGTCGCGTTGCGCGGCCTGTCATCCCATGCTCGCCGTCAGGGAGCATATTCGCACGTAAAGTGTGAAGGTAAAAACTCGCTTCTTAGAAGGAGAAATGATTATGCGTAACTACGATTTATCCCCACTGCTGCGTCAATGGATCGGTTTTGACAAGCTGGCCAATGCGCTGCAAAACAGCGGCGAAAGCCAGAGCTTCCCGCCCTATAACATCGAAAAAAGCGACGATAACCATTATCGCATCACCTTAGCGTTAGCCGGTTTCCGTCAGGAAGATCTGGATATTCAACTGGAAGGCACGCGCCTGACGGTGAAAGGTACGCCGGAACAGCCGGAAAACGAGCCCAAATGGTTACATCAGGGCCTGGTCATGCAGCCTTTTAGCCTGAGCTTTACGCTGGCTGAGAATATGGAAGTTTCCGGCGCGACGTTTACCAACGGCCTGCTGCATATTGATTTAACCCGTAACGAGCCGGAAACCATTGCGCCGCAGCGTATCGCCATTAACGAACGCTCCGCATTAAATAGCTAATAAGCTCCTTGCCTTGCCCCGCCAGAGATGGCGGGGCTTTTTTGTGCCACGAAAAAGGGTAAGACGCTGCCGAAGTCAGGACGTCTGGGCGGTTTTGTAACATGAGAATGTGCGCCATGCTGTATATATGCCTTAACGGTTCAGTCATAATCCCTATAAATTGAAATGTTACTCACAGGGAAGAAAAGATGAGTGATATCGCATTGACGGTCAGCGTTCTGGCGTTGGTGGCGGTTGTCGGTTTATGGATCGGCAACATTAAAGTGCGCGGTGTCGGCTTTGGTATTGGCGGTGTTCTGTTCGGCGGTATTATCGTCGGCCACTTCGTCGATCAGGCTGGGGTGACGCTGAGCGGCGATATGCTGCACTTTATCCAGGAATTCGGCCTGATCCTTTTTGTTTATACCATCGGCATACAGGTGGGGCCGGGGTTTTTCGCCTCGCTGCGTGTTTCCGGGCTACGTCTGAATCTGTTTGCCATTCTGATTGTGATTATGGGCGGGTTGGTCACCGCGATTCTGCATAAAATTTTCGCTATTCCGCTGCCGGTGGTGCTGGGAATTTTCTCCGGCGCAGTCACCAATACGCCTGCGTTAGGGGCGGGTCAGCAAATCCTGCGCGATCTGGGAACGCCAGTGGATCTGGTGGATCAGATGGGGATGAGCTATGCGATGGCGTATCCGTTTGGCATCTGCGGTATTTTGCTCACCATGTGGCTGATGCGGCTGATTTTTCGCGTTAACGTCGAGGCGGAGGCGCAGAAGCATGAATCCTCTCTCGCTAACGGTCATTCATTAATTCAGACAATGAATATCCGTGTCGAGAATCCGAACCTCAATAATATGGCTATCCAGGATGTGCCGATCCTGAACAGCGATAAAATCATTTGCTCACGCCTGAAACGCGACGACACGCTGATGGTGCCGTCGCCGGGGACGATTATCCAGGCAGGCGACCTGCTGCACCTCGTCGGCCAATCTACCGACCTGCATAACGCGCAACTGGTGATCGGCAAGGAAGTGGACACCTCGTTGTCGACGCGCGGCACGGATTTACGCGTCGAGCGTGTGGTCGTCACCAACGAAAAAGTGCTCGGCAAACGTATCCGCGATTTGCACTTTAAAGAGCGTTATGACGTGGTTATCTCCCGCCTTAACCGCGCGGGCGTTGAGCTGGTCGCCAGCAGCGACGCCAGCCTGCAGTTTGGCGACATTCTCAATCTGGTGGGGCGTCCTGCCTCGATTGATGCGGTAGCCAATGTGGTCGGCAACGCGCAGCAAAAACTCCAGCAGGTGCAGATGCTGCCGGTGTTTATCGGCATCGGATTAGGGGTTCTGCTTGGGTCAATCCCGTTGTTTGTGCCGGGATTCCCGGTCGCGTTAAAACTGGGGCTGGCTGGCGGGCCGCTGATCATGGCGCTAATTTTGGGGCGTATCGGCAGCATCGGTAAGCTGTACTGGTTTATGCCGCCGAGCGCCAACCTCGCGCTGCGTGAATTAGGCATCGTTTTGTTTCTGGCGGTCGTTGGGCTGAAATCCGGCGGCGATTTTGTCGATACGCTGACGCAGGGCGAAGGATTAAGCTGGATTGGCTACGGTATTTTCATCACCGCAATTCCGTTGATTACCGTCGGTCTGCTGGCGCGGATTTTTGCCAAAATGAACTATCTGACGCTGTGCGGGATGCTGGCCGGTTCGATGACCGATCCGCCAGCGCTGGCATTTGCCAACAATCTTCATGCCACCAGCGGCGCGGCGGCGCTCTCTTACGCGACCGTCTATCCGTTAGTGATGTTCCTGCGTATTATCACGCCACAACTGCTGGCGGTGATTTTTTGGGGAATGGGTTAGCGCCTGATGGCGCGTTGCTTATCCAGCCTACGCACTGTGTTAAATCCAGGCTGGATAACGCGCGCCGCACCGGCCACACTTCTGCTCTTCTTCTTATCTTCTTCCTCAATGAACGCGCTAATCAGCGTAATGGCAACGAGCATAATTCCAATTTTTTTCAGTTAGTTATCAATCTTCTTCGCCTTTTTTTTCGTCGCGACGGGTGGTTTTTCAGCTTTTAATTCGGCAATAATGCCTTTCCTGGCGGTGGCGTTGAAAAAGGTCGTAACTGAAATGAAAAATAGCGGCAATGAGCGTGGTTGCGCCAAAACGCATCACCAGTGAACTACAGTTATTTTGCAATAAGATTCCCTTGCTGCGGGATAATGTGAAGCATATCAGCAACAACGTGAGTGGTATTCTGAAAACGAACGGGAATACATAAGAACGTAAAAGGAGTCGTCATGAAGATTTCCCGCCTCGGAGAAGCGCCGGATTATCGCTTCTCACTGGCAAATGAGCGCACCTTTCTGGCGTGGATTCGCACCTCGCTGGGATTTCTGGCGGCAGGCGTCGGTCTTGATCAGCTCGCCCCGGATTTTGCCACGCCGGTGATCCGTGAACTGCTGGCGCTATTGTTGTGTCTGTTTGCGGGCGGCCTGGCGATTTATGGCTATCTACGCTGGTTACGTAATGAAAAAGCGATGCGCCTGAAAGAGGATTTGCCCTATACCCATAGCCTGTTGATCATCAGCATTATTTTGATGATTGTCGCGGTGATAGTGATGGGGCTGGTACTGTATGCCGGATAGTCGTAAAGCCCGTCGGCAGAACGATCCGGGGCTGCAACCGGAACGTACGTCGCTGGCCTGGTTTCGCACGCTGCTGGGATACGGGGCGTTAATGGCGTTAGCCGTCAGGCACCACTGGCATCAGGCGGGATTCCTGTTCTGGGTGTCAATCAGCGTTCTGGCGATAGTGGCGGTGATTCTTTGGCGTTATACCCTGAGTCGTAATTTAATGGATGTCGCGCATAGCGATTTTTCCGAAACTCATGTCGTGCGTGACAAATTTTTGATCTCCCTCGCTGTGTTGTCGCTCGCAATCCTGTTTGCTGTTACCCATATTCGCCAACTTATTGCATTTATCGGGAATTTTATATGACAGGACGTCAGGACATTGTCGTGAGTGATGACCAGATTCAGGTCGTCGTAAATCGCCAGAATAGCCAGCGCCCTCAGCAACTGTACCGTAACTTACAACGGCTCGGCATTCGCAATGTCCATTTTATCCCATTGTTGGAACATGACCGGAACGGAATGTTGACCGAGGATTCATTGTGTTCAGCAGACTGGGGGCGGTTTTTAAATAGCATATTTGATATCTGGGTACGTGAAGATATTCAGCATATCTCGGTCCGCCTTTTTGATGAGACGCTACAGCAGTGGTGCGGCGGCAGGAATAGCGCTGAAGCGCCGGACATGGCGCCGCTAAGCGCTGAATGTCAGAAGTGCTCTTTCTTGCGCTTTTGCGGCGGCGGATGTCCTGAGCATCGGGATAGCCAGGGGAAAAACCGGCTTTGCGAGGGCTACCAGACCTTTTTTAACTACTCCTCGCCGCATATGCGGGTGATGCGGGATTTACTGAAGCAGCATCGCTCGCCGGAGGAGTTAATGGCGATGCTGCGTTGACCACAGGCCTGATAAGCGTAGCGCCATCAGGCGATGGCGTGCCGGATGGCGTTGCCGTCTTTCCGGCACTGAGCGAGTATTAGCGTCCTTTCGCCAGGTATTGTTCCATTTCATCTTCCGGCACCATGCCGCCCCCGGTTGCCCATACCAGATGCGTCGCGTTGCCGAGCTGCGTCTGACTGAATCCATGCCTTTGCTGATACGCGGCGGCGGCGCAAATGCGCTGTGGTCCGGCCATCCCCGCCAGAGCTGATGGCTCCAGTCGAATTCCTTCCTCCTGCGCCAGCCAGCCCAGCATGTCATACATTGTTTGATCGTCTAAGGTATAGAGGCCGTCAAGCAGACGCTCCATTGCCCGACCAACAAAGCCCGAAGCGCGACCTACCGCCAGGCCGTCAGCCGCCGTCAGGTTATCAATACCGATATCTTGTACTGAGATGGCATCGTGCAGACCGGTATAAACGCCGAGTAACATACAGGGTGAATGGGTCGGTTCGGCAAAGAAACAGTGGACGTTGTCGCCAAACGCCAGTTTCAGGCCAAAGGCGACGCCGCCAGGGCCGCCGCCAACGCCGCACGGCAGATAAACAAACAGTGGGTGACTGGCGTCAACGACGCGTCCCTGTTGCGCGAATTGCGCTTTCAGGCGCTGGCCCGCTACCGCATAGCCCAGAAATAGCGTGCGAGAGTTTTCGTCGTCGATAAAGAAACAGTTTGGATCGGATTGCGCTGATTTACGGCCCTGCTCAACCGCCACACCGTAATCATCCTCGTATTCCACGACCGTCACGCCGTGGCTACGCAGCTTCGCCTTTTTCCAGGCGCGGGCGTCGGCAGACATATGTACCGTCACTTTAAAACCGATGCAGGCGCTCATGATACCGATCGATAGCCCCAGATTGCCGGTTGAACCGACGGCGATACTGTACTGGCTGAAGAATTGTTTAAATTCCGGCGAAAGCAACACGCTATAGTCATCGTCGGTGGTTAACAGACCCGCCTCCAGCGCCAGTTTTTCCGCGTGCGTTAGCACCTCGTAGATGCCGCCGCGCGCTTTAATGGAACCAGAGATTGCCAGGTGACTGTCTTTTTTTAACAGCACTTCACCGTCGATCGTTTGCCCATACTCTTTTTCCAGCCGCTTTTGCATGGCCGGAATAGCGACCACGTCAGATTCGATTATGCCGCCAGCGGCAGCGGTTTGCGGAAACGCTTTCGCCAGATACGGCGCAAAGCGCGCCAGACGGTCATGGGCGGCGTTTACGTCCTGCTCCGTCAGGCCGACATACGGTAGACCTTGTGCAAGAGAGGTGGCGCCCGGGTTAAACCAGGTGGTTTCTTTGAGGGCGACCAGATCCTCGACCAAAGGATACCGGGCGATGAGCTTTTGTATGTTTTCCATAGTACGTCTCTTTACGATCAGATGATAAAGGAAAGCAGGAATGTGCCAGCCAGTGCAACGACAGATGCGATAAACGTGGCCGTCGTATAGTATTTAAACGTTTCATTCAGCGTAGCGCCGCAATACTGCTTGACCAGCCAGAACAGGGAATCGGTCACGATCGTGCAGCCAATGGCGCCGGAACCGATGGCAATAGCGATGATCTCCGGGCTGACGTCAGGATAGAGCGGCAGCATTGGCGCAACAATCGCGGTGGCGCCCATCATCGCCACCGTCGCAGAGCCGACCGCCGCGTGCAGAATCAGCGCTACCAGCCATGCCAGCAGAATCGGGTGCATATGCATATTTGAGAGGATCACCGCCAGCGTGTCCGCCAGCCCGCTACTTTTGAGAATGGCGTTGAACGCGCCGCCCGCGCCGATAATCAGCAGGATGTTCGCAATGGCGCCAAAGCCGTTTTCGGTGTGGGTAAGTAGCGCGCTCATACCCATATGCTGGCGCAGACCGAGTATGTAATACGCCACAAAGACAGCGATAAACATTGCGGTGATCGGATTACCGATAAACTCCAGCAGCGTATACAACGTGCCGTCTTTCGCCATATTCAGTTCAGCGACGGTTTTCACCAGCATCAGGCCAATCGGCAGCAGAACGGTAAACAGCGTTGCGCCCAGCGACGGCAGGGTGTTTTCGGCGCGCACTTCAAGATCCGCAAACTCTGTCGGTACGGGCTTGAACGGCAGACGATTACCCAGAAACTTTAAGAACAGCGGGCCGCCGACCAATGATGCCATCAGTCCGACCAGCAGACCGTAGACAATCACCGAGCCGATATCCGCCCCCAGTTTATTTGCGACAAACAGCGCAGCCGGATGCGGCGGTACCACGCAATGGACGGCCATCAGCGCGGTACACAGCGGAATGGCCAGCTTCAGCAGCGAGGTATGGGTCTTTTTAGCGATAGAAAACGCCAGTGGGATGAGCAACACGACGCCCACTTCCACGAACAACGTGATACCGCAAATCAGCCCCACCAGTACCATGATCACGTCAGCAGAGAGCCAGCGGCAGCGCTGGAGCGTAAGCCCGATGCGTTCCGCCGCGCCGGAAACCTCCATCATTTTGCCGAGGATGGTGCCAAGACCGATAACGGCGGCCAGAAAACCGAGCGTACCGCCTATTCCGTTTTCTATCGCCGTGACCATCTCCAGCGGCCCCATGCCCATCATCGCGCCGACAAAGAAACTGGCGAGCAGTAACGCCAGGAAGGGGTGGAATTTAAACTTCACGATGGTCAATACGATTAACACGATGCTGATCAGCAGCGTGCTCACTACCCAGATTTGAGCGTGCATATCTCACCTACCCTGTGATTAATCTGTTCTTATTGGACAGAAAAACAGCACCCCCTGACAAACGATATAATTTGCCATTCACATGATGTAAATTGAATCAACTATGTGATTTCCATCTAATATTGCCTTTATTTTGCGATATGGTTCATTTTGCTTCATCTATGTGCGGATTTTTTCAGCGTGTTTTTTTACACTTCGGGAAATTAAAAGATGACTGAGGTTGCCATGGAACCCCTTCGCGATACCCGAAACCGCTTACTCAACGGCTGGCAGTTATCCAAACTCTATACTTTTGAAGTCGCGGCCAGACACCAGTCCTTTGCTCTGGCGGCAGATGAGCTGTCGTTAAGCCCCAGTGCGGTAAGCCATCGTATCAATCAACTGGAAGCCGAGTTGGGAATCCAGCTATTTGTCCGCTCTCACCGTAAGGTGGAGCTTACCCATGAAGGCAAACGGGTATTCTGGGCGCTGAAATCGTCGCTGGATACGTTGAATCAGGAAATCCTCGATATCAAAAATCAGGAACTGTCCGGCACGCTGACCGTGTATTCCCGTCCCTCTATCGCCCAGTGCTGGCTGGTGCCCGCGCTGGGGGACTTTACCCGTCGCTATCCGTCAATTTCTCTCACTATGCTGACCGGCAACGATAACGTTAACCTACAGCGTGCCGGCATTGACCTGGCTATCTATTTTGACGATGCGCCGTCGGCGCAGCTCACGCACCATTTTTTAATGGATGAGGCGATTTTGCCCGTTTGCAGCCCGGATTACGCCCGTCGTTTCGCCTTGCAGGACAACCTGAATAACCTGCGGCACTGTACGCTCTTACACGACAGACAGGCGTGGAGTAACGATTCTGGCACCGATGAGTGGCACAGTTGGGCGCAGCATTTTGCGGTAAATTTGCCGGATTCATCCGGCATTGGCTTCGATCGTTCTGATTTAGCGGTGATTGCCGCGATGAACCACATTGGCGTGGCGATGGGGCGTAAACGGCTGGTGCAAAAGCGTCTCGACAGCGGTGAACTGATTGCGCCTTTTGGTGACATGAGGCTGAAATGTCATCAGCATTATTATGTCACCACTCTGCCTGGCAGGCAGTGGCCGAAAATCGAGGCATTTATTCGCTGGTTGCAGGAACAGGTGTGAAGATTTATTACGCTTTGTCGCTACACCTGCCGGGAGTGAATATGCTAAATACGTGCTATCACCGTGGTAAAAATTTTAGGGGGCGTCGTGTTTAAACCGCTTATTGCCTCTCTCATGCTGACCAGCGCGGTCGTCTATGCGAAACCGATGCCTTTGACGGCGGCGCGCTATGCGCAGCAGCTTGGCGTTGGGATGGATGTTGACTGGGCGCGAACGGAACGGGGTATCCGCGAGTTTGATCCGCTGGTCGTGCGGGATTTTAAGGCAAAAGGGTTAACGCATGTCCGTATTCGTGTGGCAGGCGCGCCGACGGAAGCGCGCCTCATCCATTTGCGTAAGCTGGTAGAGGCCTGCGAATACTATGGCGTCATACCCATTATTGCCTATCAGGCGGATGCGTATAAAACCGATCCCAGCGCCAGCCATGAAAAGGAGCTGATCAACTGGTGGAGCGTGGTCGCGCGCTATTTTGGTCAGACATCCCCGCTTCTGGGGTTCGATCTCATTTATGAGCCTGCCGACAAACTTAATCATAATATGGCGTCGCTGAATCGCGTATATGACAAAACCATCCGCCTGATTCACGCCATTGACCCACAGCGGATGATTTTCGTTGCCCCCCGCATGCGCGCCGCGCCGGAGGATTTGTCGGCGCTTAAACTGCCGGCGCAAAGCCAGAACTATGTACTGGCGGAGTGGCACATCTTCCCGTGGGGACCCCTGAAAAGCGGCGGTAAATATCCGTGGACGTCAGGCACGGCGGCGGAAAAAGCGGCGATTCGGGCACGGATTAACGCTGCGGTTCGCTGGCAGCATAAGACCGGCCATGCAAGCTGGGTGGGAGGATGGGCGCCGGGAGAGTCGATAAAAATCACGCCGGTCGCTTCACAGTTCGCGTTTGCCCGTTTTATGGCCTGCGAGCTGAAAAAAGCGCATATTCCGTATGCGATAAACGCGGACACTCAGTTTTATGACGGCGAAGAAGGAGCGTGGCGTCCGGCGCAGGAGTCCCTGCTCAATGCGATGATCGCGCCGGAATGTGAAACGCCCGGCAAAAAGCCGGGCGAGGGGAATGTTAAACCGTCTGTCCCTGATGCGATATCCGTGACGCCAGCGGCAGCCAGCACGCCAGGATCAGCAATCCCATAAGGGTCATCAGCAATCCCAGACTGCCCTGACCGGTTTGCGGCAGCATTGCCGAAAGCCACGCCAGTACGCCGGAACCAATATTTTGCAGCCCGCCGACCAGCGCGCCAGCGGTGCCTGCGAGGAACGGAAACGGCTCCATCGCGCCGCTGGTGGCCAGTGGAAATAACATCCCGGCGCCGAAGAAAAACAGCGCAGCGGGGATGAGTAGTGTCCAGACGTTCATCACGCCAAACCAGCCGGGAATCCACATCATAAGGCCTGCCAGCAGACAGCAAATAACTGACTGCCACATCAGGGCTGAGAAGCGTTTATTCGGGCGTCCGGCAAACCAGGCGCCGAAGAACGCCGCCGGAATCGGCAGAATAAACAGAATGCTTACCACCATACTGCTGAGACCTAATACTGCTCCCATCAGCACGCCGGAACAGGCTTCAAAGACCGCAATGCCAGCCAGCCCGCCGATTAGCATCAGCAGGTAACAGTTAAATGCGCCGTTGCCAAACAGCGTTTTATAGCTGGCGATCAGCCGCGTACGCGGCGCGGCGGCGGGGCGGGTTTCCGGCATCCAGCGCGCCATGCTGAAGGTGACGCCAGCGCAAAGCACCAGCAGGAAAGCGTAACACGCGCGCCAGTTCCACAGGGTGTCCAGCAGACCGCCAATCAGCGGCGCTAACAGCGGGCTGACCAGAATCCCCATATTTAACAGGCTATTGGCGTGACGAAGTTGCGTTCCTTCATACAGATCGCGCGGGAGCGTTCTCGCCATTACTCCGCCAACGCCGGTTCCCATCCCTTGCATGGCGCTGGCGGCAATCAACACCGTCAAACTATGCGTGGTCATGGCGAACAGGGTCGCTACCATAAAAATAGACATGCCGACGAGGATTACGGGGCGGCGCCCAACCCGGTCGGAAAGCGGGCCGTAAAACAGTTGCGAGACGCCGTAGGTCAGGAGGTAAGCAGCCATTACGCTCTGGACGGCGCCTTCCCGGACGTTTAGCGCTTGTGCCATATCGGCGATGGCGGGAATATAAATGGTTTGCGCCATCTGCCCTACGGCCACCAGTAACACCAACATCAACAACAAATTGACGTTTCTCTGCCTTTTCATTTCGCTGATTACTTTTCAAAAAAAGAAAAAATAAGAATAACTTGCTGCGCATTCCCATAAATGCGAGAGGAATCTATCACACCAGAAAAAGAAGGCCAGACAGCAACCAGCAATGGCAGACGAAGGAACGGCAGGATATGTAAACAAAAGCGGCAACAAATGTTGCCGAGAATGTGTTACGTCTGCAGCTGTTATTGGGCGATCATGACAGACGGAGTAAAATCGCCCCGAGGGCAATCCCGCCCGCCGCCACCAGACGTAGCCCGGCCACTTTCTCTTTAAGCAACAGCCAGGCTATCAGCGCGCCGAATAAAATCGACGTCTCACGCAGCGCGGCGACCACCGCCAGCGGCGCCTGGGTCATGGCCCATAGCGCCAGCCCATAAGATCCCATAGTGCCAATCCCGCCAAAAATGCCTTTTTTCCACTGTTGCGCCAGATAACGCGACGCTTCCCGCCGCCGCGCAATCATCGCCCAGGTTAACAGGCAGGCGCCGTTGAGAAAAAATGACCATAGCGTATAGCCCAGCGCCGTTTCTGAGAGTCTTACGCCGGTCCCGTCCACCAGCGTATATCCGGCAATAAAACAGGCGTTAGTTAATGCCAGCACGACACCACGTTGAGAGCTGGCGCGGCCATTACAGGCCATCCCAAGTATCGCCATGCAGATCACTGCGATGCCGACCCAGGCTAGCGACGACAGACTGTCGCCAAGAAACAGAACGCTAATGAGCGCCACCAGCAGCGGCGCGGTGCCGCGCATAAGAGGATAGGTCTGGCTCATGTCCGAGACCTGATAGGTTTTCGCCACCAGGACGGTATACACCACCTGGAGCGCGGTAGAGGCCGCTAAAAAAGGGATACTGGCGTGAGCTGGCTGCGGCGAGAAGGGCAAAAGGATCAATGCCATGACCGCCGCGGAACCGCTGACGCCGATCGCGGCGTAGAGCTTATCGTTTCCCGCTTTGACAATGGCGTTCCAGCTGGCATGTAGCAGCGCGGCGAACAGCAAAATGCAGAAAACGGAAAGGGTCATAGCGTCAGGCGTCGTTGAGGGTGTCATAAAAACGTAACATACCCGGGAAGCGAAAGACCAGCGGATAAGGTGAAAGGGGAGCGGTTGCCCGCTCCCCTTCGGTGCGGCTTGAATCTGAATTACTTAAGGTATTTCAGAACAGCATCAAGCAGTTGCAGTGCTGCAACAATGAGTTTCAGGATAAGAATGGTGATATCCACTACGCTCATACGCGTCTCCTGTGGTTAAGGAGCACTGCCAGCCGACGTACCTTTCCGCTGCCTGTTGCCAGCTGTTGCGCACGCGATCCCTTTTGCGAGGAATAGTGTGCGTGTTGACATAACACAGTGTGCTCACGAGGGGGTTAAGGCGCTGACGGCACCACCCGTTTCAGCCAGGACTTCGTTGCGCCGGTTTACGATGCGGCCCCCGCATAACACATTGTGTCAAAGACATTATAGTTAAGTACTGTATAAATGAACAGTAATTTATAGACAGAACGGAGCTTCTGATCCATACTCAAATTCATCAAAATTCGCGCCGAAATTGCGCGTTCTGCACAGAACGCGTATACTTCTGCTGTTGACATAACACAGTGTGCTTCGCGGCTACCACCCGCATTACGCTGTAAGAACCTCGCTTCGGCGAGGTTTTTTGTTTTCCGGCATTGTGAAACGCGTAATCATCAATCCCGGCGATTACCGGAGGGCGCTACGCTTATCACGCCTATACCCCAGGTGCGTAAATTCGTAGAAAAATGTGATCGATGACGCATTTTTGTGCAGATGAAAATTTTTCCGTTGTCATGCTGAAAGCGCTGTGCTTGTATAAAACGTGTTAATAACAAATAGACAAGGCCCCTAATGAACCCTTCCATGCTGAACGCGACCCTACTAACAACTGCGCCATCTCGCGCAGTGGTCGTCGTGCGTGTGGTGGTGGTCGTCGGCAATGCGCCGTAGGGTCCGGAACACACACGATTCCAAAACCCCGCCGGCGCAAACCGGGCGGGGTTTTTTGTTTAAGACACCTTCCCGGAACGTCGGCTCAGAATAAAAGGAATGGAGCATGGCAAGTTCGGGCACAACATCTACACCTCAGCGCTTTACGGGCGCGGAATTTATTGTTCATTTTCTGGAGCGCCAGGGGATTCGTATCGTCACCGGCATTCCCGGCGGTTCGATCCTCCCCGTTTACGACGCGTTAAGCCAAAGCACGCAAATCCGTCATATTCTGGCGCGCCATGAACAAGGCGCGGGGTTTATTGCGCAGGGGATGGCGCGGACGGAGGGTAAACCTGCTGTTTGTATGGCCTGTAGCGGGCCAGGCGCGACCAATCTGGTCACGGCCATTGCCGATGCACGCCTGGATTCCATTCCGTTAATCTGCATTACCGGGCAGGTTCCGGCGTCCATGATCGGTACTGACGCGTTTCAGGAAGTGGATACCTACGGTATCTCTATCCCCATCACCAAGCACAACTATCTGGTCAGAAATATCAACGAGCTGCCTCAGGTGATGAGCGATGCTTTTCGTCTGGCGCAGTCGGGACGTCCTGGCCCGGTGTGGATAGACGTTCCTAAAGATGTGCAGACGGCGACCATTGAGCTGGATGCGTTGCCGTCGCCGGCGGAAAAATCACCCCCGCCGGAGTTTAGCGCAGAGAGTATCCGCGAGGCCGCCGCAATGATTAACGCGGCGAAGCGTCCGGTGCTGTATCTGGGCGGCGGCGTGATCAATGCGCCGACACGCGTGCGCGAACTGGCGGAAAAAGCGCAACTGCCGACGACAATGACCTTAATGGCGCTGGGAATGCTGCCTAAGGCGCATCCGCTGTCGTTAGGAATGCTGGGGATGCACGGCGCGCGCAGTACCAATTTTATTCTGCAAGAGGCCGATTTACTGATTGTTCTGGGCGCGCGTTTTGATGACCGGGCGATTGGCAAAACGGAGCAGTTTTGTCCGAACGCCAAAATCATCCATGTGGATATCGATCGCGCCGAGTTAGGCAAAATTAAGCAGCCGCATGTGGCTATTCAGGCGGATGTCGATGATGTACTGGCACAGTTAATTCCCCATATCGAGGCACAGCCGCGGGAAGCATGGCATCAGTTGGTGGCGGACTTGCAGCAAGAATTCCCTTGCAGTATTCCCCAGGAAAATAACCCGCTTAGTCACTATGGGCTGATTAACGCGGTCGCCGCCTGTGTGGACGACAACGCGATTATTACCACTGACGTAGGTCAGCATCAGATGTGGACCGCGCAGGCTTATCCGCTCAACCGTCCGCGTCAGTGGCTGACTTCCGGCGGGCTGGGCACCATGGGGTTTGGTCTGCCCGCGGCGATTGGCGCGGCGCTGGCGAATCCGGGCAACAAGGTGCTGTGTTTTTCCGGCGACGGTAGTTTGATGATGAATATTCAGGAGATGGCTACCGCCAGTGAAAACCAGTTGGATGTGAAAATCATCCTGATGAATAACGACGCGCTGGGACTGGTACATCAGCAACAGAGTCTGTTCTATAAACAGGGCGTTTTTGCGGCGACCTATCCGGGAAGCATCAACTTTATGCAGATTGCCGCCGGGTTTGGTCTGGACACCTGTGATTTGAATAACGAAGCCGATCCACAGGCGGCGTTGCAGGCTATCATTCGTCGTCCTGGACCGGCGTTGATCCACGTGCGCATTGATGCAGAAGAAAAAGTGTATCCGATGGTGCCGCCGGGTGCGGCAAATACAGAGATGGTGGGGGAATAAGCCATGCAGAAACAATCACATGATAACGTTATTCTGGAGCTGACCGTTCGCAACCATCCTGGCGTGATGACCCACGTCTGCGGGCTGTTCGCCCGACGCGCTTTCAACGTTGAGGGTATTCTCTGTTTACCGATTCAGGGTAGCGATCAGAGCCGCATCTGGCTTCTGGTCAATGACGATCAGCGGCTTGAACAGATGATAAGTCAGATCGATAAACTGGAAGACGTGGCGAAGGTGGTACGAAACCAGTCCGATCCCACCATGTTCAATAAAATTGCCGTCTTTTTTGAGTAAGTTATTCACTTTCCGAATCAGGCGTGATGACTTTGACGGAACCATTCCGACAGTGAACGGCATAATCTGTCGGTAATGGGCGATCGCTAATCAGGACATCAAAGGCAGAAAGCGGACCAATGCTGGCAGGCGCGACCTCATCAAACAGGGCGTGACGCGCCAGCAAAATTTTGCGCAGACCGCGCTCCATCGCTTTACGTTTGGCGGCAAGATCATCCGGGTTAAACCAGCTCACGCCAAAATGTTCATGTACGCCGCTGGCGGAAATAAACACTTTGCGCGGATTGAGCGAATCCAGCGCCGAAGGATTATTGGCATCATAAAAGGCATCGCTCTTGGCCCGATAGGTGCCGCCGCACAGAATCGCCGTGGCATTAGGCTTTTCATTCAGCGCGATAAATACCCGATGCGAGTAGCAAATCCCGGTAAAGGTAATATCATCCGGTATCATGCTGATAACTAATGGCATTTCCGGACCGTTATCAAAAAAAACCAGATCGTTTTCACGCACCAGTCCGGCGGCCAGGATCGCAACGGGAAGGTCGTCCCGATGATGCGTCTTTTTCGCCGGCAGCGGCATATTGGTTGAAGACGCAGGCTTATTTACCATGACGATATAGCCGCCGAGCAGCGTCAGCGGTAAAGGGTCATCATCCTGGCTGAGATCGCGGCGAATGGTCATCACCGAAACTTCCAGCATCCGCGCGGCGTCTTTCAGATGGATTCGATCGGTCTTTTTCAGTAACTCCATCAAGCGTCGGATACGTTCTTTTTGCTTGGTCTCCATTCACCCTCTCCGCAAATCATGTTGTTATGTTCCATCAGTAACATTTATGTGTTTCTGAGAACATTACAGTGTGGCACTACTATACGTCTGGCTGTCAGGAAATAAAAGTGGGTTTATTCGCGTTTTATAACAATAAATAGTTAATTTTCAGTAAATTGTAACCCTAAAAATGATTTAATGCGCGTATGTTCCGCCAGGGATTGTTCACGCAGTAAATGGCAAAATGATCCTCTAATCGCGATCATAGTCACAAATGATACGGAAGTAACATGATAATGTTATTTTAATATCATTGTCGTGTGACGATTTCTGAGAGGGAGTAAAATGGATATCGCGGTTATTGGCTCTAACATGGTGGACCTTATCACCTACACCAACCAGATGCCCAAAGAAGGGGAAACTCTGGAAGCGCCGGCGTTTAAAATCGGCTGCGGCGGAAAAGGGGCGAACCAGGCCGTGGCGGCCGCTAAGCTCAATTCAAAAGTATTGATGTTGACCAAAGTGGGCGACGATATTTTTGCCGACAACACCATTCGTAATCTCGAATCCTGGGGGATCAATACGACGTATGTAGAAAAAGTACCGTGTACCAGCAGCGGCGTAGCGCCGATTTTCGTCAACGCCAACTCCAGCAACAGCATTCTGATCATCAAAGGCGCTAACAAGTTTCTCTCGCCGGAAGATATCGATCGCGCGGCGGAAGATTTAAAAAAATGCCAGCTTATTGTTCTGCAACTGGAAGTTCAGCTTGAAACGGTTTATCACGCAATAGAATTTGGCAAGAAACACGGGATTGAAGTGTTATTAAACCCTGCGCCAGCATTACGGGAATTAGATATGTCTTATGCCTGTAAATGCGATTTCTTTGTACCCAATGAAACCGAGCTGGAAATATTAACCGGTATGCCAGTGGATACCTATGACCATATTCGCGCAGCGGCACGTTCGCTGGTAGATAAAGGGCTGAACAATATTATTGTCACCATGGGCGAGAAAGGCGCGCTGTGGATGACGCGTGACCAGGAAGTCCATGTTCCGGCGTTTAGAGTGAACGCTGTTGATACCAGCGGCGCGGGCGATGCCTTTATCGGCTGTTTCGCGCATTACTACGTCCAGAGCGGGGATGTGGAAGCCGCCATGAAAAAAGCCGTCCTCTTTGCCGCTTTCAGCGTCACCGGGAAAGGCACCCAATCCTCTTATCCAAGCATTGAGCAATTTAATGAGTATCTTTCGTTGAACGAATAACAATCACCCTGCACTGTTAAAGGTAGCACTATGAACGATAAAAACATCGTTCAGATGCCCGACGGGTATCTGAATAAGACACCTCTGTTCCAGTTTATTTTGTTATCCTGTTTATTCCCATTATGGGGATGCGCAGCCGCGTTAAATGATATTCTGATTACGCAATTTAAAAGTGTATTTTCGCTGAGCAACTTTGCTTCGGCATTAGTACAAAGCGCCTTTTATGGCGGTTATTTTTTAATTGCTATTCCGGCCTCGCTGGTCATTAAAAAAACCAGTTATAAAGTGGCGATACTTATCGGCCTGACGCTATACATTGTCGGCTGTACGCTCTTTTTCCCGGCGTCGCATATGGCGACCTACACCATGTTCCTCGCGGCGATTTTCGCCATTGCGATTGGCCTGAGTTTCCTGGAAACGGCGGCGAATACCTACAGTTCGATGATCGGGCCGAAAGCCTACGCCACGCTGCGGCTGAATATCAGCCAGACCTTTTATCCGATCGGCGCGGCGGCAGGCATTTTATTGGGTAAATATCTGGTCTTTTCCGAAGGGGAAAGCCTGGAAAAACAGATGGCGGGCATGAATGCCGAGCAAGTCCACAACTTCAAGGTGCTGATGCTGGAAAACACTCTGGAACCCTATAAGTACATGATTATGGTCCTGGTAGTGGTGATGGTACTGTTCCTGCTGACGCGTTTTCCGACCTGTAAAGTCGCGCAAACCGCGAGTCATAAACGCCCCTCGGCGCTGGATACGTTACGCTATCTCGCCAGCAACGCCCGTTTCCGTCGCGGTATTGTGGCGCAGTTCCTGTATGTGGGAATGCAGGTGGCGGTCTGGTCGTTCACTATCCGTCTGGCGCTGGAGTTAGGCGATATCAATGAGCGCGATGCCTCAACCTTTATGGTCTACAGCTTCGCCTGCTTTTTTATCGGCAAGTTTATCGCCAATATTCTGATGACACGCTTTAACCCGGAAAAAGTCCTGATCCTTTACTCTGTGATCGGCGCGCTGTTCCTGGCCTATGTGGCGCTGGCGCCCAGCTTTAGCGCGGTATACGTGGCGGTGCTGGTCAGTGTTCTGTTTGGCCCCTGCTGGGCGACCATTTATGCCGGAACGCTCGATACCGTCGATAACGAGCATACCGAAATGGCGGGGGCGGTCATCGTGATGGCGATTGTCGGCGCGGCGGTGGTTCCCGCGATTCAGGGCTACGTGGCGGACATGTTCCACTCGCTACAGCTCTCATTCCTGGTTTCCATGCTGTGCTTTGTTTACGTTGGCGTTTACTTCTGGCGCGAAAGCAAAGTACGCGGCAACCTGGCTGAAGTCGCCGCGTCCTGAGGAGATCAACTATGACAACACGTATTACATTATGGCGGGAGCTTTTTAGCGAGCAGCCGCGTATCTTGCTGGAAAATGATGATTTTACGGTTACGGCGTTTCGTTACGCCAGCGGCGTGGAAGGACTGAAAATACAAAACAGCCGCGGTCATCTGGTGATTCTGCCCTGGATGGGGCAGATGATTTGGGACGCGCAGTTTGACGGTCATGATCTGACTATGCTCAACATGTTCCGCCAGCCGAAGCCGGCTGCGGAAGTGGTGGCAACGTATGGTTGCTTTGCTTTCCATTCCGGACTATTGGCGAATGGCTGCCCGTCGCCGGAAGATACACATCCTCTGCACGGCGAGATGCCCTGCGCTGCTATGGACGACGCCTGGCTGGAGTTAGAGGGCGACAGTCTGCGCGTGACCGGGCGCTACGAGTATGTGATGGGGTTCGGTCATCATTATCAGGCGCAACCTGCGGTGGTAATGCGTAAATCAAGCGCGCTGTTTGATATTCAGATGACCGTGACTAACCTGGCTTCAGTCGCCATGCCGCTACAGTACATGTGCCACATGAACTATGCCTATGTGCCGAACGCCACGTTCCGCCAGAATATCCCGGATACCGCGCTGAAGCTACGCGAGTCGGTGCCGGCGCATGTCAAACCCACGGCGCAGTGGCTGGCGTTTAATCAACGACTTTTGCAGGGTGAAGCCTCGCTGGCAACGCTCAACGAGCCTGGCTTTTACGACCCGGAAATCGTGTTCTTCGCCGATGAACTGGACAGGTACACGGATACCCCGGAATTCAGTATGATCGCCCCGGATGGCACCACGTTCGTGACACGTTTCGCCAGCGCGGAGCTGAATTACGTGACCCGCTGGATTCTTTATAACGGCGATCAGCAGGTTGCCGCCTTTGCCCTGCCCGCGACCTGTCGGCCTGAAGGTTTTCTCGCGGCGCAGCGAAATGGAACCTTGCTTCAACTGGAACCGCAGCAAACCCGGACGTTCACCGTCACGACAGGCATTGTCTGACCGCTCAAGGCTTGAACACCCAGGCACTTATCGTTAAGGTAAGTGCTTTTGCCGGATGGCGGCATTAATGCCTTATCCGGCCTACAACGGCACCTGCCCGTAGGCCTGATAAGCGCAGCGCCATCAGGCATGTCTTAGCGCCAGGATGAACCCATGATTACCGTTGCCCTTATCGACGACCACCTTATCGTCCGCTCCGGCTTTGCACAGCTACTGGGGCTGGAACCTGATTTGCAGGTGGTCGCTGAGTTTGGTTCCGGGCGCGAAGCGTTGGCAGGCTTACCGGGGCGCGGCGTACAGGTGTGTATCTGCGATATCTCGATGCCGGATATTTCCGGACTGGAGCTGCTAAGCCAACTGCCAAAAGGGATGGCGACGATCATGCTCTCGGTTCACGATAGCCCGGCGCTGGTGGAACAGGCGTTGAATGCCGGCGCGCGCGGTTTCCTCTCTAAACGCTGTAGTCCGGATGAGCTGATCGCCGCGGTGCATACGGTGGCGACGGGCGGCTGCTATTTGACCCCCGATATTGCCGTGAAACTGGCGGCGGGTCGGCAAGATCCGCTGACCAAACGCGAGCGTCAGGTGGCGGAAAAACTCGCCCAGGGTATGGCGGTAAAAGAGATTGCCGCCGAACTGGGGCTGTCGCCAAAAACGGTGCATGTCCATCGCGCGAATCTGCTGGAAAAATTAGGCGTCAGCAATGACGTTGAACTGGCGCATCGCATGTTTGACGGTTGGTAATGAACACCTTTTTTTCCCGTTTAATCACCGTTGTTGCCTGCTTTTTTATTTTCTCCGCCGCGTGGTTCTGCCTGTGGAGTATCAGCCTGCATCTGGTAGAGCGCCCGGAGCTGGCGGCGCTACTCTTTCCCTTCGGCCTGCGCCTGGGACTTATGCTGCAATGCCCGCGTGGATACTGGCCAGTATTGCTGGGCGCGGAGTGGCTGCTGGTGTACTGGTTAGCGCAGGAAGTTGCGCTGGCCCATCTGCCGCTTTTGATGATCGGTAGTGTGTTGACGCTACTGCCCGTGGCGCTAACCTCACGTTACCGCCATCAGCGCGACTGGCGCACGTTATTGCTTCAGGGCGCGGCCCTCACCGCCGCGGCGCTACTGCAATCCCTGCCCTGGCTGGGGCAGGGGGAAGCGGCATGGAACGCGCTACTGCTGACCCTCACGGGTGGTCTGACGCTGGCCCCCATCTGCCTGGTTTTCTGGCACTATCTCACCAGCACTACCTGGCTGCCGCTGGGACCATCGCTGGTATCGCAGCCGGTAAACTGGCGCGGGCGGCATCTGATCTGGTATCTGCTGCTGTTTATCGTCAGTCTGTGGCTGCAACTGGGGTTACCTGCTGAACTTTCGCGCTTCACGCCGTTCTGCCTGGCGTTGCCGATTATCGCGCTCGCCTGGCATTATGGCTGGCAGGGCGCGCTCATTGCCACACTGATGAACGCTATCGCGCTGATCGCCAGCCAGACCTGGCACGATCATCCCGTCGATTTATTACTTTCGCTGTTGGCGCAAAGCCTGACCGGGCTACTGCTTGGCGCGGGCATTCAGCGTCTGCGCGAGCTGAACCAGTCGTTGCAAAAGGAGCTGGCGCGCAACCATCGGCTGGCGGAGCGTCTTCTGGAGACCGAAGAGAGCGTGCGGCGCGATGTTGCGCGTGAGCTGCACGATGACATCGGACAGACCATCACCGCGATTCGAACCCAGGCGGGCATTGTGCAACGACTGGCGGCGGATAACGGCGGCGTGAAGCAGAGCGGGCAACTTATCGAGCAGCTTTCGCTGGGCGTGTATGACGCCGTGCGTCGCCTGCTGGGGCGCTTGCGCCCGCGCCAGTTAGACGACTTAACGCTGGCGCAGGCCATCCGTTCGCTGCTGCGCGAAATGGAGCTGGAAAGCCGCGGTATTGTCAGTCACTTCGACTGGCGAATTGACGAAACGGCGCTGAGTGAAAGTCAGCGCGTGACGCTGTTTCGCGTCTGTCAGGAAGGGCTGAATAACATCGTAAAACATGCCAATGCCAGCGCGGTGACGCTCCAGGGCTGGCAGCGGGATGAGCGGCTGATGCTGGTGATTGAGGATGACGGCAGCGGCCTGCCGCCGGGCTCTCACCAGCAGGGCTTCGGCCTGACCGGAATGCGCGAACGCGTGTCGGCGCTCGGCGGGACGCTAACCATCTCTTGTACCCACGGTACGCGGGTGAGCGTCTCGTTGCCCCAGCGTTACGTTTAAGGAAGGATAATGCTTTCGTTTTTAAAAGCCCCAGCTAACGCGCCGCTCATCACCGATAAGCATGAGGTTGACGCCCGCTATCGCTACTGGCGGCGGCACATCCTGATCACCATTTGGTTGGGTTACGCGCTGTTCTATTTCACCCGTAAAAGCTTTAACGCCGCCGCGCCGGAAATCCTTGCCAGCGGCATTCTGTCCCGCAGCGATATCGGCCTGCTGGCGACGCTGTTTTACATCACCTACGGGGTGTCGAAATTTGTCTCCGGCATCGTTAGCGATCGCTCTAACGCTCGCTATTTTATGGGCATCGGGCTGATTGCGACCGGCGTAGTGAATATTCTGTTCGGCTTCTCGACCTCGCTGTGGGCCTTTGCTCTGCTATGGGCGTTGAACGCCTTTTTCCAGGGGTTTGGATCGCCGGTTTGCGCCCGTTTGCTGACTGCCTGGTACTCGCGTACCGAGCGCGGCGGCTGGTGGGCGTTATGGAACACCGCGCACAATGTCGGCGGGGCGCTGATCCCTCTCGTCATGGCCGCTGTCGCCCTGCATTATGGCTGGCGCGTCGGGATGATGGTGGCCGGATTGCTTGCCATCGGGGTGGGCATGGTCCTCTGCTGGCGGCTGCGCGACCGTCCGCAGGCGATTGGTTTACCGCCGGTAGGCGACTGGCGGCACGATGCGCTGGAGGTCGCCCAACAGCAAGAGGGCGCGGGGCTAAGTCGCAAAGAAATCCTCGCTAAATATGTGCTGTTGAATCCCTATATCTGGCTGCTTTCGCTGTGTTATGTCTTAGTGTACGTGGTGCGCGCGGCGATCAACGACTGGGGCAACCTGTATATGTCCGAAACGCTGGGCGTGGATTTGGTCACGGCCAATACGGCAGTATCGATGTTTGAGCTGGGGGGATTTATCGGCGCGCTGGTGGCGGGCTGGGGCTCGGACAAACTCTTCAACGGTAACCGCGGACCGATGAATTTAATCTTCGCCGCCGGGATTTTGCTCTCTGTGGGGTCGCTGTGGCTGATGCCGTTCGCCAGCTACGTCATGCAGGCGGCCTGTTTTTTCACCACCGGTTTCTTTGTCTTCGGCCCGCAGATGCTCATTGGCATGGCGGCGGCGGAGTGCTCGCATAAAGAGGCGGCGGGCGCGGCCACCGGCTTTGTCGGCCTGTTCGCCTATCTCGGCGCGTCGCTTTCCGGCTGGCCGTTAGCGAAAGTGCTGGAGATCTGGCACTGGACCGGTTTTTTTGCGGTCATCGCCATCGCGGCGGGGATCTCTGCGCTATTGCTGCTGCCATTTCTGAACGCTCAGGCCCCGCGCGAGACCAGCGAAGCGTGATGCACCTCACTTTTTTGCGCTGAATGGGGCAAAACTAAGAAATTTTCCCGGTTTTGCCTGGACGCTGTCGCAGGCCACTTTTCCTGTGGATTTTTACAATGCCTGCCATTCGCAGGTATAAAAATTAGCTCAGGAGTAATCCATGCTGGCCTTCTTAAACCAGGTGCGCAAGCCGACCCTGGATCTGCCGCTCGATGTGCGGCGTAAAATGTGGTTCAAGCCGTTCATGCAGTCCTATCTGGTGGTTTTTATCGGCTACCTGACCATGTACCTGATCCGCAAAAACTTTAACATCGCGCAGAACGACATGATCTCTACCTACGGGTTGAGCATGACCGAGCTGGGGATGATTGGCCTGGGCTTTTCGATCACCTACGGCGTGGGGAAAACGCTGGTTTCCTACTACGCTGACGGTAAAAATACCAAGCAGTTTCTACCGTTTATGTTGATCCTCTCCGCTATCTGTATGCTCGGCTTCAGCGCCAGCATGGGCGCGGGGTCAACCAGTCTGTTTCTGATGATCGCTTTCTATGCCCTGAGCGGTTTCTTCCAGAGTACCGGCGGATCGTGCAGCTACTCGACCATCACCAAATGGACTCCGCGTCGTAAACGCGGCACCTTTCTCGGCTTCTGGAATATCTCCCACAACCTCGGCGGCGCGGGCGCGGCAGGCGTGGCGCTGTTCGGCGCCAACTACCTGTTCGACGGTCACGTCATCGGCATGTTTATCTTCCCGTCGATTATCGCGCTGATTGTTGGCTTTATCGGTCTGCGTTTTGGCAGCGACTCCCCGGAATCTTACGGTCTGGGTAAAGCTGAAGAACTGTTCGGCGAAGAGATCAGCGAAGAGGACAAAGAGACTGAAGAAAACGAAATGACCAAGTGGCAGATCTTTGTTGAATATGTATTGAAAAACAAAGTGATCTGGCTGCTGTGCTTCTCCAATATCTTCCTGTATGTGGTGCGTATTGGTATCGACCAGTGGTCAACCGTCTACGCCTTCCAGGAACTGAAGCTCTCCAAAGAAGTGGCGATTCAGGGCTTTACCTTGTTTGAAGTGGGCGCGCTGGTCGGCACGTTGCTGTGGGGCTGGCTCTCTGATCTGGCGAACGGTCGTCGTGCGCTGGTAGCCTGTGTGGCGCTGGCGTTAATCATCGCCACCCTCGGCGTCTACCAGCACGCCAGCAACCAGTATGTCTATCTGGCCTCGCTGTTCGCGCTCGGTTTCCTGGTGTTTGGGCCGCAGCTATTAATTGGCGTGGCGGCAGTCGGTTTCGTACCGAAAAAAGCCATCGGCGCTGCGGACGGTATCAAGGGAACCTTCGCTTATCTTATCGGCGATAGCTTTGCCAAGCTGGGTCTGGGCATGATTGCCGACGGCACACCTATTTTTGGTCTGACCGGCTGGGCGGGCACCTTCGCCGCGCTGGACGCCGCCGCGATCGGCTGTATCTGCCTGATGGCGATGGTCGCCGTGATGGAAGAGCGCAAAATCCGCCGTGAGAAAAAAATTCAGCAAGTCAATATCGCTTAAATGTGTGCATTTGGTAACGTTTTGCCCGGCTTAACGCCGGGCTTTTTTATGCCTTGCGTTCGTCAGACAGGATATCCGGCGTCTGGCGTAAATGAAGACAGGCGTTAATAAATCACATCCTGACAGGCCAGAACGTCGACAGTTATAAATTTACCGTTATGATGGGCATCCTGTTTGGTGACGGATGTGCGCATGATTTGGTTGATTCTGGCCACGTTTGTGGTGGTATTTATTGTGGGTTTTCGGGTGCTGACATCGGATACCCGCCGGGCGATTCGCCGCCTGAGCGAACGTCTGAATATTGATGTAGTGCCGATAGAATCGATGATTGATCAGATGGGTAAAACGGCGGGCGGTGAATTTTTACAGTATCTGCATCGCCCTGATGAGTCGCATTTGCAAAATGCCGCTCAGGTGTTACTGATCTGGCAAATGGTGATTGTCGATGGCGGCGATCAGAATTTGCAGCGGTGGCATCGCTTGCTGCAAAAAGCGCGTTTAGCCGCGCCGATCACCGACACACAGGTACGGCTGGCGCTGGGCTTTTTGCGCGAAATGGAACCCGATATGCAGGAAATCAACGCGTTTCAACTGCGCTATAACGCCTTTTTTCAGCCGGAAGAGGGTGTCCACTGGCTGCATTGATACTCTTCACTATCTCGTTAACAAAAGACGAGATGAATGAGGCTGGCAAGGGCGGCGAGCCACGATTAACGGCCGGGTGGCGCGATTCATCGTTAACTAAATAAAGCGTAGCCGCCATCGTATCTGCTAAGGGTGAACCACAGAAGTAACGCACCGAATAACCGCTAACGACGCCAAAACATCAGAGACTTATAGCTCATCATTTCCGTGACATATATCACGGAAATGTGATCTTGTTTTGAACACTAAAACTGTGACTCCTTGCCATACCTCCTGTCTCAAAATTTCTTATCATAAACTCGAAGTTGTACATGATTGTCTATAGACAACTCTAAATGTTTAGGCGCGCACCATGAAAACATTGTAGTGGCACACTGAATTTGCCCACCCCCAGACATCCGACTTAGTCTTAACAGACCATCGGTAAAACCCTCATACCAGCACCTTTAGCCCGTGTTTTTGGACAACATTAAGTAGTTTCAGTGACATCCCGCTGGGACGCTTGGCGCCGCTTTCCCACTTTTGAACCGTTGATACGCTGGTATTCAGGTACCGAGCGAAAACCGGCTGGCTAACGTTGAGTTTTTCTCGTAACGCTTTTATTTCAAGTGGCTGCAGGTCTTTGATGCTGCTTAAGCAGGCCGTGTCAAAACTGCGCATTGTCTCTTGGGGAATGGCATCCACGCTAAATAATCCAGATGCCGCGCTATGAATCGCTTCAAAGGCAGGGCTTTTGAATTTAGTTTTTGCTGACATGGCGCACCTCTACCAGTTCTTTGTTATTAATGAGTGCCGTTATCTGATCTTCGGTCAGGCAAGCATAGTGTTTTGCTAACTCACGGAAACCCGCAAGTTCGCGATAGCTAATGTTGGCCATATCCTGTTTGGCATACAGGAAGGTGTAAAACCAATGTTCGCCTCCCTTTGCCAACACGATTGCGCGATCGCGATTTTGATTGAGACGTTTTTTATAAACCCCGCCGCCGAGATTATCTGCTTTTCCTTGCAGTACGGCGTTGATGGCCTCGCTTAACTCGTCATCTTTTATCGTGTGGGACTTCGCTTCTCTGTTAAACCACCTGGTTTTGAAGATTCGCATCAGGTTGACATCCTGTAATCTAAAGTATAGCACCAGGTGATACACTATGTCTTACCTTTTGGTTTTACACGCAGCGAGAGAAGATAATTCTCAACGCTCGACCAGCCTCGCAAAATGCAGCGCAACAATGTCAGTTGCTAAAATGTTAATCAGATCACATTTTGTAATGTTACACTGCGTGGATTTTCCGCACTAAAACGACGCAGGTAACCACAATGAATGAAAATATCGCAGAAAAATTCCGCGCTGATGGGGTTGCCAGGCCTAACTGGTCAGCCGTTTTTGCCGTGGCGTTTTGTGTCGCCTGCCTGATTACCGTTGAGTTTTTGCCCGTTAGTCTGTTGACGCCGATGGCGCAGGATCTGGGGATCTCCGAGGGCGTCGCCGGTCAGTCGGTCACCGTTACGGCGTTTGTCGCGATGTTTTCCAGCCTGTTCATTACCCAGATTATTCAGGCGACCGACAGGCGTTATATCGTTATTCTGTTCGCCGTTTTGCTGACGGCTTCTTGTCTGATGGTCTCCTTTGCCAACAGCTTTACGCTGCTGTTGCTGGGCCGCGCCTGTCTTGGGTTGGCGCTGGGCGGATTCTGGGCGATGTCGGCGTCGCTGACCATGCGACTGGTTCCCGCGCGTACCGTGCCGAAAGCGCTGTCGGTGATTTTTGGCGCGGTTTCCATCGCGTTAGTGATCGCCGCGCCGCTGGGCAGTTTTTTGGGCGGTATTATTGGCTGGCGTAATGTCTTTAACGCCGCTGCGGTGATGGGCGTACTGTGCGTCATCTGGGTGGTGAAATCACTGCCGTCGCTGCCGGGCGAACCTTCTCACCAGAAACAGAATATGTTTAGCCTGTTGCAACGCCCTGGCGTGATGGCCGGGATGATCGCCATCTTTATGTCTTTTGCCGGGCAGTTCGCTTTCTTTACCTATATTCGTCCGGTCTATATGAATCTGGCGGGCTTTGACGTTGATGGCCTGACGCTGGTGTTGCTCAGTTTTGGTATTGCCAGCTTCGTTGGCACTTCTTTCTCCTCCTACGTACTGAAACGTTCGGTAAAACTGGCGCTGGCCGGTGCGCCGCTGCTACTGGCGCTGAGCGCGCTGACGCTCATTGTGTGGGGAAGCGACAAAACCGTGGCGGCGGCAATAGCGATTGTCTGGGGGCTGGCGTTTGCGCTGGTGCCGGTGGGATGGTCAACGTGGATCACTCGTTCCCTTGCCGATCAGGCGGAAAAAGCCGGTTCCATCCAGGTCGCGGTGATTCAACTGGCAAATACCTGTGGCGCGGCGGTGGGCGGTTATGCGCTCGACAATTTCGGGCTGCTTTCGCCGCTGGCGCTTTCCGGCGGCCTGATGCTGTTGACGGCGTTAGTCGTGGCGGCGAAAGTCCGTATTACGCCAATGAGTTGATATTGCTGCCATTTGTAGGCCGGATACGACGTTAGTCGTCATCCGGCAATAATAAATGCTTAATCAAAACCGTTATGCTCTGCGGTGGCGGCAAACCATTCTCCGCTTTTTTTCACCGTGCGCGTTTGGGTGGTTAAATCCAGTTGTACAAAACCATAGCGATTTTTATAGCCGTTCAGCCATGACCAGTTATCGATAAAGGTCCACATGTGGTAGCCAAGACAGTGACAGCCCTCGCTAATGCCTTTATGCAGCCATTTAAGATGCTCAGAGATAAAGTCAATCCGGTAATCATCGTGAATCTGTCCCGCTTGCATAAAACGCTGCTCGTTCTCAACGCCCATCCCGTTTTCGGAGATAAAACAGCGCGGATTGCCGTAATGATCCCGCAGGTTGGTGATGATGTCGTAAATTCCTGGCGCGTAAATTTCCCAGCCGCGGTAAGGGTTCATCTTGCGCCCCGGCATGTCGTAATAGTCAAATAACCATTCCGGCATAAACGGCGCTTGCGGATTCACCGCCGTATCACGGCATTTCACGCGGCGCGGCTGATAATAGTTAATCCCCAGTAAATCGATTTTGCCGTCGGCAATAAGCTGACGGTCGCCTGGCTGACAGGCAGGCAGCTGGTCATAGGTTTTCAGCAGCGCCACCAAGTCCGCCGGGTATTCTCCCTTTAATACCGGGTCAAGAAAACTGCGGTTGAATAACAGATCCGCATGATGCGCGGCTTGCACATCGGCGGGATGCTGCGAGCGTGGGTAGGACGGCGTCAGATTCAGCACTACGCCGATTTCACCGTCGTAGCGCCCGGCGCGCCAGGCGCGCACGGCGGTCGAGTGCGCCAGCACGGTATGGTACGCCACGGTGGCCGCACGTTTAAAATCCACCACATTGGGATAGTGGAAGTCGTACAAATAGCCGCCCTCCACCGGCACAATCGGCTCGTTAAAGGTAAACCAGTGCTTCACGCGGTCGCCAAATAAGGTAAAACACGTTTGCGCGTACCGACCAAACGCCTCTACGACGTCGCGATTTTCCCAGCCGCCTTTCTCCTGCATGACCATCGGCATATCAAAATGGAACAGCGTAATAAACGGCGTGATGCCCTGCGCCAGTAGCTCGTCGATGACGTGATTGTAGAAGCTCACCGCTTGTGGATTCACCTCGCCTACGCCGTCTGGAATGAGCCGCGCCCAGCTTAGCGAGGTGCGAAAACTGTTATGTTTTAACTGTTTCAGTAGCGCGATGTCTTGCTTCCAGTGGCGATAGAACGTTGAGGTTTCCGCTGGACCGACGCCCTGGTGAAAACGATCAGGCTGGCGCTCGAACCACACATCCCACGTGGTCTGGCTTTTACCGCCATTCAGACTATCCCCTTCGGTTTGCAACGCTGAGCAGGCGCTGCCCCACCAGAAGTTATCGGGAAAACGGTATCGCATTGTCGTACTCCTTGATCGCGTAAATTCGCTCCAGAATACGCGCTTCTGGTGAACAGAAACCGGTTACAGTCCGCATTTTCGCGACCAAAAAACGGAAAAGGTGTGCTACATCTCGGGGCATTCCACCTTACCGAGAGCCTGCCAGTAGTTATGCTGATTGTTGCGCTCTATCGCGATCATCGCCTCCCGAATATGCTGCTGGTTCCCCTCGCTCGCCATGATTTTTTTCTCCCAGGCTTCATCCGTTAGCGCGCCTTTGGGCGTACACATTTTGCGCAAATCCTTTAAAATCGTATTTTTTTCATGCGCCGACTGGAGTGAGCTAAACGGAGAGTCGGCATACGTGACGCCCGGTAGCGCGACAAGTGTGGCAATAAGCAGAAGCGTTTTTCGTTTCATAAACGGTATCCTTATCGGTTTGCACTTTTTCAAGAGTAAGTGTAGACCGTGCGACGTTCACTCATCGGGGCGTGCTATCCGTTGGCGTTGAAGTCAGGCAAAAGTGGGAAGGCGGTTTCTCGCTGCGCCTTCACTTTCTTGCATGGCAGAATAGTGTATGTTCTGACTACTCTTTTATTTCGTAAGCGGTAGTGTAATGAGACGTATTGAGATCGTACTGGGAGAGCTGGAACGGCTGACGCGCGGCCTATGCCTTGCCGATTTGGCGCAGGAGACGGCGTTTACGGCGGAGGCGATAGGTTTCAATCTTGGGCTGGCGCGTAACTCCGTCAGCAAAGATCTCAATCAGTTATGGAATGACGGCCTGGCAATCAAAAGCCGTGGCCGCCCGGTCTATTTTCTGCATCGCCAGGCGCTGGAAACGTTGCTGGGACGTCAGCTGGAAGAGTCTGAACGCGAGGTGCGGTCGGTGGCGGATGTGCTGCCGCATGAAGAGCATTACGCGCCCGACGATCCGTTTACCAGCCTGATTGGTTACGATCGCAGCCTGCGCGATGCGGTAGAAAAAGGCCGTGCGGCGGTGCTCTATCCGCACGGTTTACACGTTCTGCTTACCGGGCCGTCCGGCGTCGGTAAAACCTTTTTTGCGGAACTGATGCACCGTTTCGCCTGTGAACAGGCGAGCGGCGCTATCCCGCCGCTGGTCTACTTTAACTGCGCGGAATACGCCCATAACCCGGAACTGCTCTCCTCGCATCTGTTTGGTCATCGGCAGGGGGCGTTTACCGGCGCGAATGAACATAAAACAGGCCTCGTGGAGCAGGCGGACGGTGGTTATCTGCTGCTGGACGAGGTGCACCGTCTGTCTTATGAAGGGCAGGAAAAGCTGTTCTCTATTCTGGATAAAGGCGAGTACCGTCCGCTTGGCGTGAGCAGCCAGCCGCGATCAATTTCGGTACGCCTGATTTGCGCCACTACCGAGCCGGTCGGGTCGGCGCTGTTACGTACTTTCCAGCGGCGTATTCAGGTATGCATTGATTTGCCGGGCATTCGCCAGCGCTCCGTTGAAGAACAGATCGAACTGATCGTGGGGTTCTTACAGCGGGAAAGCCGCAAAATAGAACGCACGGTCAGCATTGATAAACCGTTGTTACTCTGGTTGCTGAATAAACCCCTGGAAGGCAATATCGGTCAGCTTAAAAGCGATATTCAGTTTCTCTGCGCTCAGGCGTGGGCATCGGGAATGACCGAGCATAACGACACGCTACAGCTGGATAAGCGGCTGGCGGAGATGTCGGTTAACCCGACGCCGGAACAGCGTCTATTGGTGGATACTCTGTTTGACGGTAAAGCGCGGCTAAATATAGACGCGCGCACGCTGCCCGCATTGAAGACGTCGCTGGCGACCGGGGCGGAAATTGAAGAGAGCGACCTCTTTTACAGCTTCCTGACGCGCGAATATGTTAATTTGCGCAACAGTAACGTCCCCCCGGCGGAGACGCTGGCGATCCTGAAAAATAAACTCAGCTCGATTTTTGAATACGGTCTCTATAGCCGCGACAGCGTGGCGCATCCGCCGCGCTATGGCGACCAGATTGAAGAGCGCGTGACGCTGCTGATTGGCTGCGTAGAGCAGGTGTTGGGCTTTTCGCTGCCGGAAAATCTGGTTAACCCACTGCGTAAACACTTCCTGGCGCTGATAGGCTACGTGCAGCGCGGCCTGATCCCGCAGCTTTACTCTTCCAGTTTGATCCTGGATCGCTGCAAAGACGAATATGACAACGCCACGCTGCTGTGTCGGAAAATCAACGAACTGCTGCATATTCAGTGTCCGGCGACGGAAGTGGTCTGGCTATGCCTGTTCCTGAAAGAGTGCCGCCATTATCGTCAGCGCATCGATGCCAGCCCCGACTGCGGGGTCATTTTGATCGCTCACGGCGCGACCACCGCCACCAGTCAGGCGCAATATGTCAACCGCGTGCTGGAGCGCGAGCTGTTCAGCGCCATCGACATGCCGTTTGAACAGTCGGTGCATGACACGCTGGAAACGCTGACCCAAATGATTCAAACCCGACAATATCGGCGGCTTATCCTGTTGGTGGACATCGGTTCATTAATCCATTTCGGCAGCACCATCAGTAAGTTATTCCAGATAGATGTTTTGCTCATGCCGAATATCACGCTGACCAGTCTACTGGAAGTCGGGCTGGATTTAAGCTATGAAACCAGCGACTTACCACAGTTGACGGCGCTCCTGCAGAGTAAAAATATCCCCTGCCAGCTTTGTACGCCGCAGCAGGAGAACGGCGGCAAAGTGCTGGTCATCTCCTGTATTACCGGCATGGGAACGGCGGAAAAAATCAAAAAGGTGCTGGAGGAGAGCTTTGGCGAGCTGATGTCGCAGGACACCAGGATGGTGATCCTTGATTATAACGAGGTACGTAGTCTGGAGCGCGTTCAGCAGGCATTGAATGCCAGCGAGCGGCTGGCGGGGATTGTCGGCACTTTCCAGCCGGGGCTGCCGGATATTCCGTTTATTTCGCTGGAAGAGCTTTTCTCCGAACAAGGGCCGGAACTGGTGTTGAGCCTGTTAACGCCCGATCTGTCCAATGCTGAACGCCGTCTGGAGATGGAGCGCAGCGCCATGCGCTTTATCAGCGCGCTAACGATGGAGAGCATCATCAACCATATTTCCGTGCTTAACCCGCAGCGTATTCTGAAAGAGATGGAGGGCGTTTTTAACCATCTGACGTCTTCGCTTTCCCTGAAACCAAGCCGCCAGGTGACACTGCGCTTCCTGATCCACTGCTGCTGTATGGTAGAGCGTATTGTGATTAACCGTAAACCGTTACAGATGGCGCTGGAAAGTCAGCCGAATCTGGACGCGCGCGCGTTTAGTGTCATCAAATCCGCTTTTCTGCCGATCGAAGACGCCTACGCCATCCGTTTATCGGATGCGGAATATTTTTATATCTACGAACTGCTCTATAGCTAATCCTTTTACTGGCGGGGCTTCGGGCCTCGCCAGGCCTATCTTCTTCCTCGCGTGACACAAATTCTGGCACAACCTTTGCTCTTCTGATGATGCGTTATGCCGGATAGCGGCGTAAACGCCTTATCCGGCCTAACGGGAGCGTCCTGTAGGCCCGGTAAGCGCAGTGCCACCGGGCAATATATGCCGGTGTTCTCATGTAATTGTGCCAGGAGGCCATTTTGACTACCACACAACCGTTGCCCCACATCCTGCTGCTGACGCATGGCGGCTGGGGACAGCCGCTTTGCAACAGCCTGCGTATGGTCACGGGCGAAATTAAAGGCGTGACGGAAATCGCGCTAATGCCTGTCGATACGCTGGGCGAGTTTTATCAACGCGTCGAGGCCGTGGTGAAAACGCTGCCGGAAGGCTCGCTGATCCTGACGGATTTTGTCGGCGGCACGACGTCCAACGTCGCGGCGCGGCTAAGCGCCGATTATCCGGTGGCGGTGATCGCCGGACTGAATGCGTCGCTACTGCTGGAGGCGCTGGACAGGCGCGAACAAGGGATGCTAACCGCCTGCGTGGATGAGTTAGTTGAGGCCGGGCGCAGTAGCTGCCTGGATGTGGTCGCCCATGTACGTCAGCTACAACAATCACTCTAAGGAAAACATCATGGCCAATATCGTTTTATGCCGCATCGACAGCCGTCTCATTCATGGGCAGGTTGTCACGAAGTGGGTCGGACAATCTCAGGCGAACCGGATAGCCGTTGTGAGTGATGAACTGGATGCCGATCCGTTTATGAAAAATATCTACCTGATGGCCGCGCCGCCAAATATCAAAGTGGATTGCTTCGGCAACCAGAGTTTTGCCGCCGCATGGAAAGAAAATCAGCTTGGCGACGGTAACGTGCTGGTGCTTTTTCCCTCACTGGCGGCGGTGCAGGACGCCATACAACTGGGCTTTGACGTCACCCGCATTCAGGTTGGCGGTCTCGGCGGCGGGCCAAACCGCAAGGCGGTTTTTCAGAATATTACGCTGGATGAAAAAGACGTCGGCATTCTTAACGACCTGAAAAACCGTGGCGTTCAGGTATTTTTCCAGACCATTCCGGAAGATAAGCCGCAGCCGCTCGACGATATCCTGAAAAAATTCTAACCCTTTAATAGACACAAAATCATTCTGGATGCATCGAGGCGGCAACTGAGTGAATCCCCTGGAGCTTACTAAAGTAAGTGACTGGGGTGAGCGAAGGCAGCCAACAAAGAGGCAGCCTGAAGGATGAAGTGTATAGGATAACACTATGGATACCTTACTCTTTGCAAGCCTGATGGGGTTGTATTACTGGTTTGCCCGTTTACGCCTCGGCTACACCTTCTCCGCGATGCTGTTACAACCGGTGGTGATCGCGGTATTTGTCGGGCTTTTGCTTGGCAATATGCAGACTGCGATGATCATCGGCGCAGGGATGCAGCTCGTTTATTTGGGCGTGACCTCAACGCCGGGCGGCAACGTGCCGTCGGACCCGGCGCTGGCGGCCTGTATCTCCATTCCTATCGCGGTGAAGGCCGGTATGGACCCAAACCTGGCGATCGCGCTGGCAATCCCGTTTGGCGTGATTGGCGTGTTTCTCGATCAGCTTAGGCGCACGCTGAATGCTGCCTGGGTGCATATGGCGGATAAACACGCGGAAACGGCAAACATGGCGGGCATCATGCGTTGCGCCTTTCTTTACCCGGCATTGCTGGGGCTGGTGCTGCGCTTCCCGGTGGTCTTTGCCGCTAACTACTTTGGCCAGGATGTGGTGGAAAGTTTCCTTAAACTGATGCCGCACTGGTTAACCCACTCCTTTGAAATCATGGGCGGCATTCTGCCGGCGCTGGGCTTTGCCATCACCATTATGGTGATCGGTAAAAAGAGCCTGTTGCCGTGGTTTATCGGCGGGTTCTTCGCGGTGTTGTACCTCAAGGTTGACATCATGGCGATGGCCATCTTCGGCACCTGTGTCGCCTTCCTGATTAAAGGCCTGGCGAAAAATGAAGGAGCAGCATGATGAGCAGTGACGTAATGCAACATGAACTGGTTGAGCGTGCGCGGGAAAGCGGGGCGCTGACCAAAGCAGATATCACCAAAGCCTGGTTTATCTACTGGCTGGGCGCCGAGGTTTCCAGCTCCTATGAGCGCTTACAAAGCCTGATTTTCTGCGCCTCGATGACGCCGATCATCAAAAAACTCTACCCACAAAAAGAGGAGCAGGTAGAAGCGCTAAAACGCCACCTTAACTTTTTTAACTCCGAGCAGACCTTCGGCGCGGTGATTCAGGGCATCTCTATTGCCATGGAAGAACAAAAAACGCGCGGCGAGCCGATTAACGACTCGTCTATCACCGGCATTAAAACTGGCCTGATGGGGCCGCTTGCCGGGATGGGCGACTCGATTATCTGGGCGGCGGTGATGCCGCTGTTGATAGCGATCTTTATTCCGTTCGCGGCAAATGGCAGCGCGATGGGCGGTATTATCCCGCTGATTCTCTACCCGGCGATCACCCTGGCGATCAGCTACGGTATGGTCCACAAGGGATATACGCTGGGGCGTGATTCGATTATCGGCCTGCTGCAAGGGGGGCGAATCAAAGAACTGATCTACGGGGCCAACGTGCTGGGTTTGATCATGATGGGCGCGCTTTCCGCCAGCTACGTCAAAATCACCACGCCGTTAAAAATTAGCGCCTTGAAAGGATCTGAAGTGGTGGTTCAGCAGATCCTCGACTCTATCGCGCCGGGCTTACTACCACTGGCGGCGGTATTCGCCATCTACTTCTATCTGGTAAAAAAAGGGCCGCGCTACACCACCATTTTGCTGTCGATTGTCGCACTGAGCATAATCTGTTCGTTGTTGGGAGTGCTGTAAATCATGACGCCGAATATCTATCAACAACTGGGGTTGAAAAAGGTCATTAACGCCTGCGGCAAAATGACCATTCTGGGCGTCTCAAGCGTCGCGCCGGAGGTCATGCAGGCCACCGCGCGCGCGGCTTCCGCTTTCGTCGAGATTGATGCGCTGGTGGAAAAAACCGGCGAACTGGTATCGCGCTATACGGATGCTGAAGATAGCTATATCACCTCGTGCGCCTCGGCGGGTATTGCCATTGCCGTCGCGGCCGCCATCACCCACGGCGATCGGGCGCGCGTCGCCCTGATGCCGGACAGCGCCGGGATGGCCAATGAAGTGGTGATGCTGCGCGGGCATAATGTGGACTACGGCGCGCCAGTCACCAGCGCCATTCGTCTTGGCGGCGGGCGCATAGTGGAAGTGGGGTCGAGCAATCTGGCGGCCCGCTGGCAACTGGAAAGCGCCATTAACGAAAAGACCGCCGCGCTACTGTATGTGAAATCACACCATTGCGTACAGAAAGGCATGTTGAGCATTGACGATTTTGTACAGGTGGCGCAGGCCAACCACCTGCCGTTGATTGTCGATGCCGCGGCGGAAGAGGATTTGCGCGGCTGGGTGGCGAGCGGCGCGGATATGGTTATCTATAGCGGCGCGAAAGCCTTTAATGCGCCAACCTCCGGCTTTATTACTGGCAAGAAAACGTGGATTGCCGCCTGCAAAGCGCAGCACCAGGGGATTGCTAGGGCGATGAAAATCGGCAAGGAAAACATGGTTGGGCTGGTGTATGCGCTGGAGAATTACCACCAGGGCCAGACGACCGTGACCGCAGCACAGTTACAGCCGGTCGCAGAAGCGATTTCCGCTATCCATGGACTTTATGCCGATATCGAACAGGATGAGGCCGGGCGTGCAATCTGGCGTATTCGTGTGCGGGTGAACGCATCTGAATTGGGGCTGAATGCGCAGGACGTCGAAGCGCAGTTGCGCGGCGGCGAGATAGCGATTTACGCCCGCAAATATCAGCTTCATCAGGGGGTTTTTAGCCTCGATCCACGCACGGTAGCTGAAGGGGAAATGGCATTGATTGTGGCGCGACTCAGGGAGATTGCAGAACATGCAGCAGATTAATTTTTATCGTCAGCGGGTAGCGATTAACGTACTGGCAAAGGATATCGCCAACGCGAAGGCTATCTATGAAGCCGCCGAAGGCCATGCGGTCATTGGCGTACTTTCCGCGCAGTTCGCTACGGTAGAAGAGGGCGTGCCGGAGGTGAAACGCTGGATGGCGGAGGTGCCGTCTATCTCGGTGGGACTGGGCGCAGGCGACCCGGCGCAGTACTACAAAGCGGCGATGATTGCCGCCCATACTCACCCGGCCCACGTCAACCAGACTTTTACCGGCAGCGGCTTCGCAGCGGGCGCACTGGCGGCGACAGGCGGCGAGCAAACACATATTAACGCCCTGGTCAGCCCGACGGGAACGCCTGGCGAGGTGTTGATTTCTACCGGCGTCAGCAGCAGCCAGGGAACGCCAGCCCGCGTTTCCTGTGAAGCGGCGGTACGCATGATGCAGGATATGGGCGCACATGCGGCGAAGTTTTTCCCGATGGGCGGCGAAAAGTCGTTACCGGAACTCTATGCGCTGGCGACAACCGCTGCCCGCCACGGCATGACGCTTATCGAGCCGACCGGCGGTATCTCACTGGATAATTTCGGTATTATCCTGCAAACCTGCCTGGAAGCAGGCGTGCCGCGCGTCATGCCGCATGTTTACAGCTCGATTATCGATCCGCAAACCGGCAATACGCGCCCCGAAGACGTCATTCGGTTGATGGAGATAGTCAAAGCGCTGGTGTGAGATTTATCGCCGAAGAGCGCTACGTTTACCGGGCCTACAGATGACGTGTATTTGTAGGCCCGGTCAGCGTTGCGCTACCGGGCGATAATGCGTAGCAGGCTGGGCAAAAATGTACGTATTGCAGCCGTCAGTGATTCCCTTTCGAGCCTCCTCGCAGGGTTAAATTTTCCTGAATGCTGTCTGTATTTTTGGCGAGTACAGTGGCGTCATCTTATGCCTCAGGTGACGGATCGCCATGAAAAAAAGCCCCACGTCCACGCCTCATGATGCGGTATTCAAAACGTTTTTACGCCATCCGGATACCGCGCGGGATTTTCTCAATATTCATCTTCCCCATTCGCTAAGAATACGTTGCGATCTGACGACGTTGAAACTGGCGCCGGACAGTTTTATCGAGAAAAATTTACGCGCGTTTTATTCCGATGTCCTTTGGTCACTAAAAACGTGTGAAGGCGACGGTTATATCTATGTCGTTATAGAGCATCAGAGTACGCCGGACGCGCATATGGCGTTCCGGTTAATGCGTTACGCGACTGCCGCGATGCAGCGCCATCTGGATGCTGGTCATAAAACGTTACCGCTGGTGATTCCCATGCTGTTTTACCATGGCGCGAAAAGCCCGTATCCCTTTTCGCTGTGCTGGCTGGATGAGTTTGACGATCCTGCACTGGCGCGTCAGCTTTATGCGACGGCATTTCCACTGGTAGACATTACGGTGGTGCCGGATAACGAGATTATGCAGCATCGACGTATCGCGATGCTGGAGCTGGTACAAAAGCATATACGTCAACGCGACCTGATGGGATTGGTCGAGCGCTTAGCGGTACTTCTGATTACGGGAAACGCTAATGACAGTCAGCTAAAAGCGCTGTTTAATTATTTGCTAATACAGCATGGCAGCACGCCTCGTTTTGGCAAGTTTATCCGCGAGGTGGCGCGTCGTGTTCCCCAACACAAGGAGAGATTAATGACGATCGTAGACAGAATACGTGAATCGGGGCGCAGAAAAGGTAAGCGTGAAGGCGTGCAACAAGGCATACAGCAAGGTATACATCAAGGTAAGCAGGAGGAAGCCTTGCGTATTGCGCATACGATGCTGGAACAGGGGATCGAGCGAGAGATGGTGCTGATGATTACCGGGCTTTCTGACGAAGAGATTAAGGCAAAGCGCCATTAAACTTTTCCCTTTTCCGCCCGGTCATCGTGATTATCAACGGCGTTAAGCGGCCCGCGCGCGTCGACGGGAATCGAGGGAGATCAGAATCACTGACGAGAGAATGAGCAGCGTGCCCAGCCAGTCCGGCAAGGTAAAACTAATCCCCAACAGCAGTAGCGACAGCAGGGCGCTGCTTAACGGTTCCGCGCAGCTTAAAATGCTGGCTTTGGGGCCACCAATCAGTTGCGCGCCTTTCAAATACAGGCTGAACGTCAGCGACGTACCGATCACCACCAGGTAGAAAAAGGCCAGAATCAGACTGCCGCTCACCGCAAAGTGCGTTCCTTCTTTAGCGTAGAAGGGCAGCAGAATAAGGCCGCCAAAGGACATACTCCAGCCGACCACTGGCAGTGTGCCGTATTGGGCGATTAGCCTGGAAGGCCAGGTCGTATAAAAGGCGGCGGCAAATGCGGAGGCGATACCCCAGAACAGCGCGCCTGAAGAGATCGACAGCGATGTTGGATTGCCGTGAGTCACCAGTAAAAAGGTGCCGATAAGCGATGTAAGAATGGCGGTTAAGACCAGAATGCCTGGTCGTGTTCTTCGCGCTAATGCAAACCACGCTACAATAATGGTCGGCGATAAAAATTGCAGCACTGTCGCGGTGGCGGCATTGGATTTTTCAATCGTGAGCAGGAAGGTTAGCTGAACGGTGAGCGCGCCCACCACGGAGAAAATCAGCAGACTCAGGGCATCTTTGCGGTTTTTAAGAATTGAAAATATCTTATCGCCGTGCATAAAGGAGAAGGTCACCAGTATCAGCCCGGCGAATAACAAACGTATCATCGTCAGGAACTGTGACGACATACGGCTTTGCTCCATGATGTACTGCGCGCAAACGCCTGAACTCCCCCACAATACGGCGGCAATCAGGACGTTTAGCATCCCTTTTCTGGTGGAACCCATTTTTTCCTCGTCATGTTGTTTTATTTTTTTACGTGCAGGCATCATAACAGAGCTATCGCCGGTATTAAGCAGGAATTTATTGTTTAATGATTTCAGACGAGCTTGTTATCGACATAATATTGTCATTTTTTTGTCATAAGAAAAAATATCAAACAAACTTAAACAGAACGTCACTAAACCCGCCTTTGCACTTTACGGAACATATTGGCTGACTATAATAAGCGCAAATTCATGCAGGAGTAATATGTTGGACAGTCACTTTTACGTAAATCATCTGGCAAGTTAACGCACGCTATTCCTGCGCTGCTTGCCGAACCGGTGGGCAGCAATCTCCCCTTGTGACGATTGTCATCCCAATAATGTTACAACACGCGCATTGTCGCGAGGTAATCGTCATGTTCATGTTTAAACACGCTTTATTTCCTCCGCCGTTAACACGACGCTAATTGCCTCAGGGCAGAAATTTGTCGTGTGCTAAATATAGCACGTACTTATTCTTCCAGAAAAAATGGAGGAACGTATGTTAATGTTTCCTTATATTTTAAATTTACTGGCCGCTATGCTGTTGGGCGCGCTGATTGGCGCGGAAAGACAATGGCGTCAACGTATGGCGGGATTACGCACTAATGCGCTGGTGGCGACAGGCGCCGCCGTTTTTATTCTGAGCTCCATGACGACATCGCCAGACAGCCCCGGGCGAATTGCGGCGCAGATTGTCTCTGGGATTGGCTTTCTGGGGGCGGGCGTCATCATGCGCGAAGGGATGAATGTGCGCGGGCTGAACACTGCGGCAACGCTATGGTGTTCGGCGGGCATCGGCGTGTTATGCGGCTTAGGGCAGTTCAAAAATGCGCTGGCGGCGACGATCATTATTCTTTGCGCCAATATTTTATTGCGTGAAGCGGCGCAGCGTATAAATCAACTCCCAATATCCGCTGAGGGAGAAAAACGTTATATCCTGAAAGTAACCTGTAATAAAGAAGATGAGAGCGCGGTTCGTCAGTGGTTACTGAATATCGTAAAAGAGGCCGCGATCTGTTTACAAGGGTTAGGTTCGGTCCCCGCTCAGGAACAGGGCTATAAAGAAATTCGTGCCGAGCTCGTGGGTCATGCTGATTATCGTAAAACGCGAGAGCTGATTATATCCAGAATAGGTGATAACGATAATATCACCGCAATTCACTGGAGCATTGATAGTCAATAATAGTTTTTTATTCAATTGCAACATTACGCCAGGCGTATAAGGAGGGAATGATGGATATTCCCGAGTCGATAAAATAAAACCCACTCAAAATAATGAGTAAGCAATAACCTTTTTTATGCATAGATAATTCTCCCGGGGCATTCACCTTCAAATCGTGAGTTTGCTATTCCCTGGGCGTGATATGCAGGAAACACTACACCTTAATTTTGGGGATTCATCATGACTGACATGAACATTGAAAACCGGAAACTCAATCGCCCGGCGTCAGAAAATGATAAGCAGCATAAAAAAGTATTTCCGATCGAAGCGGAAGCTTTTCATAGCCCGGAGGAGACACTGGCGCGGCTGAACAGCCATCGTCAGGGCCTCACGATAGAAGAGGCCAGCGAACGGTTGAAAGTGTATGGGCGCAATGAAGTGGCGCATGAGCAAGTTCCTCCGGCGCTGATTCAGCTTCTGCAGGCATTCAATAACCCGTTTATTTACGTTCTGATGGCATTGGCAGGGGTTAGTTTCATCACGGATTACTGGCTCCCGTTACGCCGTGGCGAAGAGACCGATCTCACTGGCGTGCTGATTATTCTGACGATGGTCAGTTTGAGCGGGTTATTGCGTTTCTGGCAGGAGTTTCGCACTAACAGAGCAGCACAGGCGCTGAAAAAGATGGTTCGCACCACCGCCACGGTGTTGCGTCGTGGGCCGGGCAATATAGGCGCGGTGCAGGAAGAGATTCCCATTGAAGAACTGGTGCCGGGCGATGTGGTTTTTCTGGCCGCAGGCGATCTGGTGCCCGCCGACGTTCGACTGCTGGCGTCGCGCGATCTCTTTATCAGTCAGTCAATTCTTAGTGGTGAATCATTACCCGTAGAAAAATACGATGTTATGGCTGATGTGGCAGGTAAAGACAGCGAGCAATTGCCTGATAAAGATAAAAGCCTGCTAGATTTGGGCAATATCTGTCTGATGGGAACCAATGTAACCAGCGGCAGAGCGCAAGCGGTCGTGGTCGCGACGGGAAGCCGTACCTGGTTCGGCTCGCTGGCGAAATCCATTGTGGGTACGCGTACCCAGACGGCTTTCGATCGCGGAGTCAACAGCGTGAGCTGGCTGTTGATACGCTTTATGCTGATCATGGTGCCGGTTGTCCTGCTGATCAATGGTTTCAGTAAGGGAGACTGGGTAGAGGCTTCGCTGTTCGCGCTGGCAGTTGCGGTGGGGTTGACGCCGGAAATGTTGCCCATGATTGTCAGTTCCAACCTGGCAAAAGGCGCGATTGCGATGTCGCGGCGCAAAGTGATCGTCAAACGCCTGAACGCTATTCAAAACTTCGGCGCGATGGATGTGCTGTGTACAGATAAAACCGGCACCTTAACCCAGGACAATATTTTTCTGGAGCATCATCTGGATGTGAGCGGTGTAAAAAGCGGCCGGGTATTGATGCTGGCCTGGCTGAATAGTAGCAGCCAGAGCGGCGCCCGGAATGTGATGGATCGCGCCATACTGCGTTTTGGCGAGGGTCGAATCGCACCATCGACAAAAGCGCGCTTCATTAAACGCGATGAACTGCCATTCGACTTTGTACGTCGCCGGGTATCGGTCCTGGTGGAGGATGCGCAGCATGGAGACAGATGCCTGATCTGCAAAGGCGCCGTTGAAGAGATGATGATGGTAGCCACCCATCTTCGCGAAGGCGATCGTGTGGTGGCGCTGACGGAAACACGCCGCGAGCTGCTGCTGGCGAAAACCGAAGATTACAATGCTCAGGGATTCCGTGTATTGCTGATAGCGACACGTAAGCTGGATGGTTCCGGGAACAATCCGACATTAAGTGTGGAGGATGAGACCGAACTTACCATCGAAGGGATGCTCACTTTTCTCGATCCGCCGAAAGAGAGCGCCGGAAAAGCTATTGCCGCGTTGCGGGATAACGGCGTGGCGGTCAAAGTCCTCACCGGCGATAATCCGGTCGTGACGGCGCGTATCTGTCTGGAAGTGGGTATTGATACGCACGATATCCTGACCGGAACCCAGGTTGAGGCGATGTCGGATGCCGAACTGGCGTCTGAAGTGGAGAAACGCGCAGTATTCGCCCGGCTGACGCCGTTACAAAAAACGCGTATTTTGCAAGCGCTACAGAAAAATGGTCATACCGTTGGTTTTCTTGGAGATGGGATCAACGACGCGCCCGCGCTTCGTGATGCGGATGTGGGAATTTCCGTCGATAGCGCCGCCGATATTGCTAAAGAGTCATCAGATATTATTCTGCTGGAAAAAGATCTCATGGTGCTTGAGGAAGGCGTTATCAAAGGGCGGGAAACCTTTGGCAATATCATTAAATATCTGAATATGACCGCCAGCTCTAATTTCGGCAATGTTTTTTCGGTACTGGTAGCCAGCGCGTTTATTCCGTTTCTGCCGATGCTGGCGATTCATCTGTTGATCCAGAATTTGATGTACGATATTTCGCAGTTGTCGTTGCCGTGGGACAAAATGGATAAAGAGTTCCTGCGTAAGCCGCGGAAATGGGACGCGAAAAATATTGGCCGTTTTATGCTATGGATTGGCCCAACGTCTTCTATTTTCGATATCACAACCTTTGCGTTGATGTGGTACGTCTTTGCAGCTAATAACGTAGAGGCGCAGGCGCTCTTTCAGTCCGGCTGGTTTATTGAGGGTCTGCTCTCGCAGACACTGGTCGTGCATATGCTAAGGACGCAGAAAATACCGTTTATCCAAAGTCGGGCGACGTTGCCGGTATTATTGACGACCGGCTTGATTATGGCGATAGGCATTTATATTCCATTCTCACCTCTGGGCGCGATGGTTGGACTGGAGCCGCTGCCACTGAGCTACTTCCCGTGGTTGGTGGCGACACTATTGAGCTACTGTCTGGTGGCGCAAGGCATGAAGCGCTTTTATATCAAACGCTTTGGCCAGTGGTTTTAATGATGTTTGAGGATCGCCCAGATGAATCGCTCACCCGATAAAATCATCGCGCTGATATTTTTACTGATTAGCCTGTTGGTGTTGTGTTTAGCCCTCTGGCAAATCGTTTTCTAACGAGGTGACGCCATGCAAAAAAGAGGGTTGGACAAAATTTTTTATCAGGTTGTCCTGATAGCAATCATCCTGATTTTACTGACTATCTGGATACGATAAGCTGCTGTTGGCGAGCCCCGCTTAAAATAAGAATCGATGTAGTTGTTCTTTTTATGGCGGGGCGCTATTTTCATGGTATCCCACATCAGAAGGGCAATATCATGAACAATCGTCGTGGTTTAACCGCCGTCCTGGCGACGTTGATTACGTTTTCCCTGAGCGCTACGCCTGTGCTGGCGAATCCGGGAAATGGCAATGGCGGCGGACATAGTAATAACGCGGCTAATCAAGGTAATAACGGTAACGGGCATAAAGGAAATGCCGGGCAAAGAACGGAACACCGTAAAAATGGCGGTAAACCGGATCACGTCGAGTCGGACATTAGCTACGCTGTCGCCAGGCAACTGGCAGTAAATTTAGGGCTGACGGGTTATCAGTCTTTACCACCGGGGATTGCGAAAAATCTGGCGAGAGGAAAACCGCTGCCGCCGGGAATCGCTAAAAAAACGGTGCCGGCGTCTATGCTGGGACAATTACCTTATTATCCGGGCTATGAGTGGAAAATCGTTGGGGATAATCTGGTGCTGATCGCGCTCAGTACCGCGGTGGTCACGGCGATTATTAATGGCGTATTTGATTAAGAGCCTATCCCACCAGGCGTTATTGGCGCAGCCAGTTTGGACACGGACAGCGCGCAAAAACCGGAGCGTACACGTAGTACGTGAGGTTTGACTTGCTACGCTCGCCCTTCGGGCCGCCGCAAGCGGCGTTCAAAACGCTAACGCGTTTTGGCGAGCACTGCCCAGGTCCAAAATGGCAAGTAAAATAGCCCCATTAAATGGGGCTATTTAGCCGCTTCAGGGCGTTATTTATGCGCGTTGAGAATCCAGCAGTTCATTATTTTTTACTACTTCCTGCGCTTTGGTATAACTTTCAATCAGTAGCTGATAGGCCGGGAATATTTTGGTATATACATCCGCCCATTCTGCGGCATCTTCCCTATTCCAGGTACGTTGCAGCTCAGAGGCTACCGCCGCGGTATCCATTGGTACTACGCCCGCCTGCACCACGCGGGCCATCGTAATTTCCTGCGCCATTTTACTGTACGTGCCGGAGGCATCAATTACCGCAAATACCTTGTACCCTTCCGCGACGGCGCTGATGGCTGGAAAAGCCATGCAGACACTGGTAATAGTACCGGCGATGATCAGCGTTTTACGGCCTGTCGCTTTTACCGCTTGTACAAAATCGGCATTATCCCAGGCATTAATTTCCCCTTTACGCGCGACATATTGCGCGTGGGGTGCATTCGCATGGATTTCCGGAATCAGCGGACCATTCGGTCCCTGTGGTACGGATGCGGTAGTAATGACCGGCATATTGCATAAGGTAGCAATCTTAGCCAGCGCCGCGGCGCGCGCGCGTAATTCCGGCATCGGCATGTCGCCGACGGTCTGAAACAGGCCACTTTGGTGGTCAATCAGCAGCATTACTGCGTCGTTAGCATCAATGGCAGGGCGTTGACCGTTAAAATTCGCGGGTGTAGACATAATTCATTCCTTGTTGTTGCCTTTCACTGATAATCACTATCAGTGTTAAAGTCATTAATCGCCGGGGCGATTTCCGTTTTTAAGCTGATGACAGTAATCCGTTGCCGATTCTGGATTACCCTGTTGAGTTCTTTCTGAAGGAATATTCATCGGCATCACCTTCAGTCGATTTACTTTCACGCGAATCTGTTACCACAACAATATTCATATTATGAATAAATGTTTCTATTTTACATGTCAGAGAGGATTATTGATTGAAAAAACAGACTATGTCCCTACAAATTGTTTCTGATGGATAGTTTTAAACTTATTTAGTATAAATTTGAAATAGGTGAGTTAAGGATTAACTTATTTACATTTAAATAATATAAAGCGTAGCTTAAATATTAAGTGGGAAGCGTGCTGCTATTAAGTATGGCTACTGTAACTCTTAATAAATTGAAAAACTATCCCTACATGACGAGTGCTGCTTTTTCGGATATTACAAGCCATTATAGAAAACACGTTCAATAAAACCCTGTCTTTCATATGATATAGATTGTCAGGATATATTTTCTCATGATTTATATATGAGATATTAAAGCGTAGTGGCACAGTAAATTTGGCCACTTGATTAAAGGTGATATTCTCACCTCAACACAAAACAGGAGACTTAACGAACAAGAAAACCAAACATACTTTCACCCCTGAGTCTGCTATAATGAGAAGCGCAGTGTCTACGCTTACCTGTTAATGTCTTATGCCTCTCGCTCTTCTATATGATCGGTATGTGCAGGGGACAATCCATGTCCTGCTACGCAGCCACAGCATCAGACTATACTCAGTGGTGTCTATTAACCCTCTCCAACTACGTTATGTTTTGGCATGGTAACAATGCGATGTTATGGATAATTAACGATAATATTGAATTTAATCCAGAAATGAATCGCCTGGCGTCATTATCGAGGCCAGATCTCAACATTATTCTGACAACGCCCGCCAGCCGCTGCTTGCGCCTTCTGCTGGAAAACGCCCCCTCCGTCGTCTCACAACAAACATTCTTTCAAAAAGTGTGGGAAGAAGACGGCATGGTGGTGTCGGCAAATACGCTTTATCAGAATATCTCCATTATTCGCCGCGGATTACGTACCGTTGGCGAAAATGAAGATACGCTGATAATCACGGTTCCGCGTAGAGGCTTTCAGATTGAGCCTGGCGTGAGCCTCATGACCATCCGCAAAGACTTCGCTCAGACAATAGAAAAAAAGGGTGAGACGCCGCCGCGTACGTCAGGGCGTTGGTTTAAACATTATGTACCTGTACTTTGGATGACCGGGACATTTGCTGTCGGTATTTTGCTTGGCACCATAAGCTGGCAAACCGTTCCTGATAAGGATTTTTATGATCGCTACACGCTGGTTGAAACAACTCAGGGCTGTCATTTTTTCTCGCGGAATGAAGATATCGAAAGCGGCAGCCGCTTTGCAAGCTATAAGTCAATGATTCTAAAAACCGGTATGGATTGTCAGAAATACCCATGGGTCTATTTCCCTTCCAGCAGTCGCACCCCAGCGGTTACGGCATTGATTTGTCAGCAACCTTATAAAACGCGCGGTGATACAGGCTGCGTGACGCTTTTTTTCCGCGGGGTGACACATGGGTAAAAAGGCACTGATGTTAGCCTGCCTGACGTTACTGTTTCTGGGAGTAGGGCTTGGACATCTTTTTCATTTGTATACGGAAAAGAACCGGGATCCAGAGAAATGTACGGCGCCTGTGATTGTGTTTTATAACAACACTCAGGCTAACCTGACGCTGGACTTTATGTATTCGCTGAAAAAACGCACTGGGGTGGTTTCCATCAGCGGAACGTATTACGTCGATAATAAAATGAGCGGCGTGATCCGCCGTGATGTTTCCTATGTATGGAGTGAAAATAAAGACAGCACCCATTTTATATCGACGGATATCAACAAAGTCACGCGTGACGAAACACTGTCCGATGCGGTTATCGAGACGGTTTTACCCGATTTTTATGTCTATCCAGGGAAAAGCATCAGTTACACCATCCTGACTCAGGGCCATCGTGGCTTTATGTTCACCATCGGGAAACGCCCGATATTTTTCTGTACACATTAAGCGGTTTTGGAAGCCGTTCATGAAACATATCAGCCAAATGAAAGCGCTTCCGGGTAAAAGCCGCTGAAGATCAGCGGCTCTGTTGTTACCTGAATCAAAAACTGTATTTAACCCCCAGTAGGCCTTGGGTATTACTATAGCCCTGGTCACCTACCTGCTGCGCCACGTTACCCCATACGTTCAGGCGCGGGGTAATTTGCCCTTCAATACCCACTTTCAGTTCACCAATATTTTTTGTACCACGCATATCGCTGCTGACATCGTCCATCTTCACGCTGGCAGGCTGCGTATTATGGATCCAGTTCGCCTCCACGAACGGCTGGAACTCTCGAGATTTATCGTCATCAATAGCATTGTGGCCGTTAATATAGGCTTTTACGCCCATGCGGGTTAGCAGATTACCGGCGGTATCATCCTTGACGAGGGTACCATTGGCTTCGCGATGGTCGTCAGCCTGCACGCCCATCCATACCACCTGCGCTTTGGGCTGCAACCAGTAGCTTTGATGCGCGCTTTCACCTAACCTGAAGCTGTAACCGGCTTCAACCGAGGCGGTAATTCCTTTGGATTTATATTTCTCAGCGGCCTGATCCTGACCCATGACCTTGTTATCAAACCAGTTGTACAGCATCCAGGTATCCACATAAGCCCCAGACCGATCGATATTGTTAGCATACCAGGTGCCGTAAAGGCCGACGCTGTAACCGGTGACTTGACCACGGGAATGATAGTCACTCACGGACGACTGCGTGCGGTTCTGGCTGTTGGCATAACCTGCCATTGCACCAATATGCCAACGGTCAAGACCGTCAGTGCTCCACTGTGCCAGATCGCCTCCCAGTTGTAACACATAGCTGTTGATGCGGGTTTTTAGCTGCCCGCTGCCATCGTTGAAGCGAGTATGGGCGCCGACGTTACGCATCCACAGGCTGGTGACCTTCTTCTCACCCGTCAGCATGTCGGTGTACTGGGTTTCACCCAGACGGTCATGGAGACGCGTCATGAACAGCGTATTTGCCGCATAGTTGTTGGCAAGGTAGCTACCCACTTCCGGACGGAACTGATGTTCTGTTATCGGCGGTGTGTCAGATTGCCCTATGTCAGGAATTGTCGGATCAGGGATGACCGGGTCTACTGGATCAGGGTCCACCGGATCGGGAATAACAGGGTCAGGGATAACCGGGTCTACTGGATCAGGGTCCACCGGATCGGGAACGACAGGGTCAGGGATAACAGGGTCTACTGGATCAGGAATAATCGGTTCGTCCGGCTCAATGTAGCTGGTCAGATACCAGTTTTTACCTTTCTGCACCACGTTGTAGTCATAGGCTCCGGCAACAATACGGCTTGCTTTTTCGAAAGTACCGTTGGAATTGCCAGCAACGTTAACAATTTCAATACCTTCAATGGTTTGCGCCCCGGCTCCTCCAATATTATTTACTGCAACAAATGTGTTGCCTGAAGTATTGCCGAGAACCTGCAGCCTGTCCGTTTCGGAATCATCATCGTTGAGCACAGTATTAAAGACCAGCTTACCGCCGTTGCCTACATAATCTTCATTGATGGTGAGCGTTTGCCATGGCTCGCCATCTTCATGGCTGAAGTTAATGGTTGCGCCACTATTCAGCGTCAGGTCAGTGAGCGTTGAGCTGCTGGTCATATTCCAGGTCGCATCGCTCATTTGTACAGAGATAACGCCTGTGCCCGCCGTAGCGCTGGTGATGTATGACGCCCCGTCCCATCGCGAGTTGTCCGTCATATTGAGCTTAATCGTACTGTTCTGCTGCGGTAGCGTACTGGTAGCAGCGGTGGCGCCAGCAGCACGAATATCACCGTCGATGACGAAACGTCCTCCTGAAGAACCGTCAACAATGCCGCCAGTTTCCGTGCTGATAGCGTAACTTTCGCTACTGTTATCGCCCGCCATAGTAATAGCCGCACCGCCTGCCAGATTAATGGCGCCTCGGGAGAGGGCGTATAAACCGGCAGGAGCCTTACTATAGGATGCGGCCTTACTGGCGCTGTTAACGCTAATAGTGGCATTCTCTCCCAAATTAACGGTAGCGTTAGTTGCATATACCGCGTGTGCGCTGGCACCGTTCACCGTAATAGTAGCGTTGTTGCCAAGCTCGGTTCTGGAGGAGGATGCTGCGTAAATCCCCGTTGAGGATGCGCCGGAGGTTTCGATGGTTGCATCGTCACCCAGACGAATCAAAGAACCGCTTTGTCCGGTACGCAGCCCCTCCGAACTGTCGCCGGTAGTAACAATATGCGCACGATTGCCGACGACAATCGTATTTTTGGCACGTGACGCATCCCGCATGGCGTTGGCTGTAATGCCACGTCCCTGGCTACCGGTCGTTTTGATATACAGATCGTCGCCGACGTAAATATTGGCCGATCCGGTCCAACCCTGGCCCAGTGAGTTATATCCGGCGTTAATACCGTCACCATCCTGACCATCCACGTAGATGCGGGTACGGTCACCGGTAATAATAAATACCGGGTTATCCGGAGTATTCGCGCCGTGAGTACGGATGCCATCGACGTCTCTACCATTATTCGCGGCATTCGCCGACTGCGTCCGAATGGTCAGGTCGTTGCCAAAAATCACGCCCGGACTTCCCGTCCCGCTGTTCTGAATAACCGTGACAGTGTGTTCAAACGCCTCCGCGCCCGGCCCATTAAGCGTGAGGCCATTGCCATAAACCGGGATGGTGCCGGTGTTCCACTGATAAACGTAGTTGGGCATGGTCCCGACTTTGGTGAAACCGGTACTGGCCTGAGCGGGAATAATAGCCTGTAATTCCGGCGGCAACTGACTGACCAGCCCACTGGATGGCAGACTATCAACGTCAACCCAGGCCGCCTGGGAGGGAAATACCATAGAGGCTAATGCTGCTGATACCGCTATGGCGATGAATGAGTAATTTTGGGGAGTTGGCATTCTGCCTCCTGCATTATGGCGTAAAGCGTCTTCCACATCGCAATAATATGGAAATAATAAAAATGGAAACGGATCTATAAAATATTTGATATTATTTTGTGAATGCTATGCCCTAGCTTATTTTCAAGCCGCAGCTTATGCACATAAAGTTTCTTAATATCAATATTGTCAATATTTACAATCTGCTGAATACTTATTCCTGATACAAAGCGCTTCAGTAATATAAATTCCGTATAGTTAAGCGTTCGTCCACGTTTACTGTTGGCGAGCCGACCGGTAAACAAGCGGTGCATCTTTTGCTGTTGCACAATATCATCGTCATCGGAATAAATAATTCCTTGTATTTTATTGCTTTTCAAAATCCAGTAATTGGCCAGCGGAGTTAAACTTCTGTCAGAAATCAGGACAATATGCATGCCACTGTCTGCCAGACTGTCAGCCCATTGCAAATCGGTAAATCGTCGAAGATTCGGGAAAGAAAAATCAACAAAGATAAAACCGCTGGATAAATGATTGTGTCTATCAAGCAATAACTTTTCAATAAACCCTTTTTTCAGGAAAGCATTACCATCTGGCCAGATGGAAAATGCCGCATTATGACAGTATTGCACCCGTACTGCGCTGTCAGGAAATAATTGACAGGATAAATCGCAACTAATGCAATGGACAATTTGTGAAGGCTTTCTCATCATCCTGAACGACTCCTGTCGATGTTTCTATTAATATTTCATTGGTAAATAAATGTGTCAATCCAGATAATATAAAGTACTACGACTGTCAAAAGTCGCGAAATATTGTCAGTGTCATAAACTCCTGGAAAGCACTAAAATACAGCTTTAAAAAACCATGACAGATCCGACAGTCGTAATACATCATTTCGGATTTGTATTTCACGCATTGAGATTTTTATACAGTATCTCCAATATCATAAAAAATCTTAAAACAGCACTATTTGCTAAATCATGAGAGTGATAAATAACGGTTCTCAATACCATCTGTCTGCTGCCTTTGTCACTATCGGGGTGATGTGATGAAATATAAAAGTAATTCCTGTAAACCTGTAATGAATTCTTATTATTAAAAGCTAATTTAAGATTTTTTCTTTTATTGCATTGTTATTCAATGACTTAATGGTGACATTTGTGCTCTCATCAACTTCTTATATACAAATTTAAGACTATTTTATAGAGACGCATGTAAACTTTAAGAGGGTGTAATGCTAATGCCATGAGAAAATTTTGTAACTTAACGCCGGGAGTCATACCTTGCCAATAAGTTGATCTGACTTAATTCTGATCGTGACAGTCTGAGCAACCGACAGACTTATCGGTCGAAGCAACTTCAGCTTCTGGCTACTTTTTTCAATTGCTCATTTGATGAAAACTCTTTCCCGGAGCACATTAGTGAGAAACAGGATGTGGTCAAACCTAATGTCCATAGATGTCGTCAGTCACTTCACAAATATCCGCCTCCTGGCAGATATCTTTAACCGTTCGTCCGGCTTCGACCAACTTAATTACGGCGATGTTCTGATGCTCAGTGAGACGGGCTTTACGCATAGAGATTCCTTCGTCAGCAGATCGATGACGTGATCTCTAAATGTGAATAGCACGATTATGTGGAGTAATATGAGCACATGGTATAAGAATGTATACGGATATTTTACTGCTGAAATATAATAATGGGAGGGGTTATGAATAAACAGGACGTATGGGAGAGAAAGGGTATAAAGATAAAATGCTTGCAGTATCTAATAGATAACAATGAAAAATCAGGTAATTGAGAAACTATTCAGTGTTTAGGTTGATGTGATATTAAGTCATTCAGCCGCTACAGCGCATTATCAGGATAATTTCGTCTGGATAAAACGGAGGAGGGAATCGCCACAGGTTTAACAGACACCGCTGAGTCATTTAAGATGACTTAAAGAGAGGAGCCCATGAGCGGTAAATGTTATCCCGAAGCGTTTAAAATTAAAGTGGTAGAACAGATTATTGAGCGCAGCCATTCTGTTTCCAGCGTCGCAACACGTCTTGATATTACTATCCATAGTCTTTACGCCTGGATAAAGCCGCCACATTCACGACGGCATCATGTTGACCTGAGTCTGACGGGGCATACAGGCAGTTCTGGCTGGAATCGGGCTGTGTTTATGGTTATCGCAAGATCTGTCTCGATCTGCTGGATATCGGGAACAATGCGGTGTAAACAAAGTCTGGTGGTTGATGCAACGTGTGGAGATAAAGGCTCAGGTCGGATACCGAAGTCCACGGGCGCGTGGCGATTCATTTTATTGAGGTCAGAAGAGGCTAATTGGCGGAAGATCACAGGAGTCGAACCTGCCCGGGACCGCTGGCGGCCCCAACTGGATTTGAAGTCCAGCCGCCTCACCGGAGACGACGATCTTCCGCGCCTCGATTGCTACATGGAGGCGCGCGCATTATAGCTACTTCCTGGCGTTTCCACATCCCCTCCCGTGCTTTTTTAACTTCCCTTTCCTTCTGCCATGATCGGTTTCATATAAACCCCCATAAAATCCATTAGTTACATTTCATCACACTTTTTGGCGCTACCCTGATCACAGAAAACAAGAATCGTAATTTGATAACCAAATAACGGAATATTCACGCTCGCAGGGAAGGTTTACAAAAACTGTAACCGGTATCAGTGAGCGTTGTAAGCGTTAAGGATGCGTAATGAAAAGTGAGATTCTCTCCGTTAAGGAGAAGATTGGCTATGGTATGGGCGATGCCGCGAGCCACATCATCTTTGATAACGTCATGTTATATATGATGTTCTTCTATACCGATATTTTCGGCATTCCCGCTGGTTTTGTTGGCACCATGTTTTTACTGGCGCGTGCGCTTGATGCCATCTCCGACCCTTGCATGGGCCTGCTGGCCGACCGCACCCGCTCTCGCTGGGGCAAATTCCGGCCCTGGGTGCTGTTTGGCGCGTTGCCGTTTGGTATCGTTTGTGTGCTGGCTTATAGCACGCCGGATCTCAGTCTGAACGGCAAAATGATTTATGCCGCCATCACCTACACGTTGCTCACCCTTCTGTACACTGTGGTCAACATCCCTTACTGCGCGTTGGGGGGTGTAATAACCAATGACCCAACGCAGCGTATCTCCCTGCAATCCTGGCGCTTTGTGCTGGCAACGGCGGGCGGAATGCTTTCTACCGTACTGATGATGCCTCTGGTGAAACTGATTGGCGGCGAGAATAAGGCGCTGGGCTTCCAGGGGGGTATCGCGGCGCTCTCGGTGGTGGCGTTCCTGATGCTGGCGTTCTGCTTCTTTACCACCAAAGAGCGCGTTGAAGCGCCTGCCACCCATACCTCCATGCGTGAAGACCTGCGTGATATCTGGCACAACGACCAGTGGCGCATAGTCGGCCTGCTCACCATCCTGAATATTCTGGCGGTATGCGTGCGCGGCGGGGCGATGATGTATTACGTCACCTGGATATTGGGCAAACCGGGCGTGTTTGTCGCCTTCCTCACCACCTATTGCGTCGGCAACCTGATTGGCTCGGCGCTGGCAAAACCGTTGACCGACTGGAAATGCAAAGTGAGCGTTTTCTGGTGGACCAATGCTTTACTCGCAGTAATCAGCGTGGCGATGTTCTTCGTACCGATGCACGCCACGATCGCTATGTTCGTCTTTATCTTTGTGATTGGCGTATTGCACCAGTTAGTCACGCCTATCCAGTGGGTGATGATGTCTGACACCGTCGACTACGGCGAATGGTGTAACGGCAAACGCCTGACGGGGATCAGTTTTGCCGGCACGTTGTTCGTGCTGAAACTGGGTCTTGCCCTCGGCGGGGCGCTGATTGGCTGGATGCTGGCAGGCGGCGGTTACAACGCGGCGGCGAAAACGCAAAACAGCGCCACGATCAGCATCATCATCGCTCTGTTCACTATCGTCCCGGCCATCTGTTATCTGCTGAGCGCCGCGATCGCTAAACGCTACTACACCCTGAAAAGCCCGTTCCTGAAAACCATTCTGGAACAACTGGCGCAGGGCGCACACCGCAACGAACAAGAATTTACCCATAAAGAATTGCAAAACTAAAGGAACAGACTATGAAAATTAGCGACGGAAACTGGCTGATCCAGCCTGGCCTTAATTTGATTCACCCGGTTCAGGTGTTCGACGTTGAACAGCACGGGAATGAGATGGTGATCTATGCCGCGCCGCGCGATGTCCGCGAACGAACCTGGCAACTGGATACCCCGTTGTTTACCCTACGCTTTTTCTCGCCGCAGGAAGGAGTGATAGGTGTACGGATGGAACACTTCCAGGGCGCTTTGGATAACGGCCCACATTATCCGCTCAATGTCTTGCAAGATATCAACGTGGAGATGCGGAACAACGCCGAATTTGCCGAACTCAAGAGCGGCAGCCTGAGCGTGCGCGTCACCAAAGGCGAGATCTGGTCACTGGATTTTCTGCGTAACGGTGTACGTATCACCGGTAGTCAGTTGAAAAATAACGGCTATGTGCAGGACACCAATAGCGGGCGCAACTACATGTTCGAGCGTCTGGATCTCGGCGTGGGCGAAACCGTCTACGGGCTTGGCGAGCGCTTTACCGCGCTGGTGCGTAACGGTCAGACGGTGGAGACCTGGAACCGCGACGGCGGCACCAGCACCGAGCAATCGTACAAGAATATCCCGTTCTATATCACCAACCGTGGCTACGGTGTGCTGGTGAATCATCCGCAGTGCGTGTCGTTTGAAATTGGCTCCGAGAAAGTCTCCAAAGTTCAGTTCAGCGTCGAGAGCGAGTATCTGGAATACTTCGTCATCGACGGCCCGACCCCGAAAGACGTGCTGAACCGCTATACCCAATTTACGGGTCGTCCGGCGCTGCCGCCCGCCTGGTCGTTTGGCCTGTGGCTGACCACCTCATTCACCACCAACTACGACGAAGCGACCGTTAACAGTTTTATCGACGGTATGGCCGAGCGCAATCTGCCGCTGCACGTCTTCCACTTCGACTGTTTCTGGATGAAAGCTTTTCAGTGGTGCGATTTTGAATGGGACCCGGTGACTTTCCCCGATCCGAAAGGGATGATTCGCCGCCTGAAAGCGAAAGGGCTGAAAGTCTGCGTGTGGATTAACCCCTACATCGGCCAGAAATCCCCGGTCTTCCAGGAGCTGAAAGAGAAAGGATATTTGCTAAAACGCCCGGACGGCTCCTTGTGGCAGTGGGATAAATGGCAGCCGGGACTGGCGATTTACGACTTCACCAACCCGCAAGCCTGCGAATGGTATGCCGACAAGCTGAAGGGCCTGGTGGAGATGGGAGTGGACTGCTTCAAAACTGACTTCGGCGAACGCATTCCAACGGATGTGCAGTGGTTTGATGGTTCAGATCCACAGAAAATGCACAACCATTATGCCTACATCTACAACGAACTGGTGTGGAACGTGCTGAAAGAGACCGTCGGCGTTGAAGAGGCGGTGCTGTTCGCCCGTTCCGCCTCGGTGGGCGCGCAACAGTTCCCGGTGCACTGGGGCGGCGACTGCTACGCCAACTACGAATCGATGGCGGAAAGCCTGCGCGGCGGGCTGTCCATCGGCCTGTCAGGGTTTGGCTTCTGGAGTCATGATATTGGCGGATTCGAGAATACCGCGCCGGCGCATGTCTACAAGCGTTGGTGCGCATTCGGCTTGCTCTCCAGCCACAGCCGCCTGCACGGTAGCAAATCCTACCGGGTTCCGTGGGCCTATGACGACGAGTCCTGTGACGTGGTGCGCTTCTTCACCGAACAGAAGTGCCGGATGATGCCGTATCTGTATCGGGAAGCGGCGCGCGCCAACGAAGCCGGTACGCCAATGATGCGGGCGATGATGCTGGAGTTCCCGGACGATCCGGCGTGTGATTATCTTGATCGCCAGTACATGCTGGGAGATGCGGTCATGGTAGCGCCGGTATTTAGTGAAGCGGGCGACGTGGAGTTCTACCTGCCAGAAGGCCGCTGGACGCACCTGTGGCGCAACGATGAAGTACAGGGCAGCCGCTGGCATAAACAGCAGCATGACTTCCTGAGCCTGCCAGTTTACGTGCGTGACAATACACTACTGGCGCTGGGCAACAATAGCCAGAAGCCCGATTACGCCTGGCATGAGGGTACGGCCTTCCAGTTATTCCATCTGGATGACGGCTGCGAAGCGGTCTGCGAAGTCCCTGCTACGGATGGTTCGACAATCTTTACGCTGCAGGCGAAACGCACAGGCAATACCATTACGGTGAGCGGCGAAGGCGAGGCGCGCAACTGGACGCTGTGTCTGCGTAATATTACGCAGATTAGCGGTACCAAATGCGGTTCATATGCGGGAAGTGAACTGGGCGTAGTGGTCACCCCGCAGGGAAATGAAGTGGTAATTACGCTTTAAATCTGAATCGCCGGATGGCGCCGTGAGCTGCGCTTATCCGGCCTACAAATGAGCAAGAACCGTAAGCCCGGTAAGCGCCATCGCCACCGGGCAAGCCCTCAATTACAGCGCTGGCTCCGTTGACGTAACTTCACCGCCGGACACCACGCCCGCTTGCATCGTCTGTGTTATCTGCTGCTTTTGTGCGTTGACCGCGTGTAATTGCCCGTTTACCGTCGGTTTCAACGGCGCATCGGCCTGAATATTGCCGCTGGCCGTGAGCTGAATATTGCCATCGCCAGCAATCGGTAATGCCGGCCAGCCCCACTGCTGTAGCACATCCATTGGTACGCCGCGTCCGTTCAGGCTGATTTGCGTCTGACGCTGCGGCAGTTGCGATACGCTGGCAGTGGCTTCCAGTATCCCTTTTCCAGTAAACGCGCTCAGATCGCTGATGTTGATCGTGCTGGCATTAGCCGTCAACGACAGCGACGGGCGGCGCACATCCACACGGTTAAAGGTTGCCGCTGCGGCGTTGAGGGTCGCATTGCCGCTCCAGACGCCCCATTGATGATGTTGTACCAGCTCCAGGTTTGCGCCGTAGCCGTCCAGAGCGGTGATTTGCCACGGGAAGGCCGGGTCGATATCGATCACCAGATTGCGGCTGGCGCTGAATTTTTTCAGCGTCAGGCTGTTCAACCAGTCGGGCAGCGGCTTCATCCATAACTGCTTCCAGTTTTCCGGCAGCGTATACTCCAGCCCGGCGATAGCGGTATCGTCCAGAATAAGCGCTTTGCCTTCGCGTAACCAGGCGCCGGAAGTTCTGACCATACCGCCTTCCCAGCGGGTGGTGAACTGGCGTAGCGCAACGCCCTGTGGTGAAAATTCGGCGTTCAGGATTGGATCGAGCAAGTGCAGCGAGCCGTAAATAAACTCGCTGGCGTTCATCGATAATTTACCTTCCTGACTTTGCCAGTCTTCTTTGCGCAGAGTCAGATTGCGCAAACTCAGGTCAAGATCGGTGACTGCCCAGTCTGGTCCTTGCAGGCTGGAGTCCGTCACTTCAAGACGACCAATCTGCAAAGATGGAACCGTAGTCAGCGGCGCGAAAAACTCGCTCAGGGATTTATCGCTTTGTAACCGAATATCATTCAGCCGCAGATTTTCAACGACCCAACTACCATCAGCGTTACGTCGGGCGACGCCGGTTAACGCTCCGCGCGCCATATCGGCGCCGACGGTGTTTAACATCACCTGATTATGGTCGATACTGCCTTCAATAAGCACATTAGTGGCGGGAACGTCGTTTAACGTCAGCGAACCGGCGCTCAGTTGGATCTGGGCTTTATTGCCTAATACCCGACCGGCTTCGGGGCGCCAGGGCATAACGCCGCCGTTAACGCGCTGGGCGCTCAACCGCCATTCGCTGCCGGGACTATTGAGCGCCATATTGCGAAGTTGCAGGCGGTCGGCCTCAAACGGGAAAGGGGCGGTTTGCACTGAAATATTCAGCGTGCCGTCCTGTAACAGAATCGTGTCGACATGCAGCGGCGCGGTTAACTGGCGAATGCTCAGACCGATATCTACGGTTTTCGCGACCAGGGTAGCAGGCTGACCATCACGACCAAAGGTCACATTCTCCAGTAAAAGATGGGATGGGGCGGAAAAACGATGATCCATCACGTCGAATGTGAGGTGATAACCGCTGTTCTCTGATACCCAGTTGCTGATGTGATCTGCGCCCCAGCGCGTTTGCAGCAGAAAATAAAAGCCGAAAATCACCACTAAACAGGCGATCAGCACATAGAGAAGCAACCTCCCAATCAATTTCATGGTCTTCCATCCCGTGAAATGCACATAGGGGATTTATGCACGATTTGCGTGCAATCCTCAAGACAGGAATGGTGAAAGAGCGTTACAGCAGCGGCGAATCGTGTCGCCGCCGCAGGGTTTTTACGGTTTTTCCGGCGGGAGAATCAGGTTCAGCACGATAGCCGTGATGCCGCCAGCGGCAATTCCGGATGAGAGCAGATTTTTCACCCATTCCGGCGCGAACTGCAGGATCTGCGGCTGTTGCGAGACGCCAAGACCCACGGCCAGCGACAGGGCGATAATCAGAATCGCGCGGCGGTTCAGCGGCTCACGCGAGACAATACGCACCCCGGAGGCGGCAATGGTGCCGAACATCACCAACGTGGCGCCGCCGAGCACCGGTTCCGGGATATGCTGCACAAAACCGCTTACCGCCGGGAACAGGCCGAGTACAATCAGCATCAGCGCGACGACAAATCCCACATAGCGACTGGCGACGCCGGTCAACTGAATGACGCCGTTGTTCTGACCGAAACAGGAATTCGGGAACGTATTAAATACCGCTGAAACAAATGAGTTCAGGCCGTTAGCCAGTACGCCGCCCTTTAGCCGTTTCATGTACAAGGGGCCGGATACCGGCTGCTCGGAGACATCAGAGGTGGCGGTGATGTCGCCGATGGTCTCCAGCGACGTAATCATAAAGACCAGCATCAACGGCAGTAACAGGTTCCAGTCAATGCCCAGACCATAATACAGCGGGGTCGGCACCATCAGGATGTCCTGCGAGACCGGCGCGTTATTCTCAGGCAACATGCCCATAAACCAGGCCAAAAGATAGCCTGCCGCCATGGCAATAACCAAAGAAGCCACGCGCAGGTAGGGATTACGTTGCCGATTCAGCAGGATGATAATGGCCAGGACGACGCCGGCCAGTAACAGGTTTTTCGGTGCGCCAAAGGTGTTGTCGCTCATGGCGGCATAGCCGCCGCCGATGGAAGTTAGCCCCACCTGAATCAGCGACAGGCCAATAATCATCACCACTACGCCGGAGACTAACGGCGTGATAATCCGGCGCGCCAGATGTAGAATGCGAGAAAGCACCATCTCGGTGCAGCTTGCCAGCATCAGCGTGCCGAACAGCGCCGCCATCATCGTCGGGACATCCGCGCCGCCGGTTTTCAGCGCGGTACCGCCCATAATCAGCGGGGCGACAAAGTTAAAACTGGTTCCCTGGATGGATAACAGCCCCGATCCTACCGGCCCCCACGCTTTGATTTGAATAATAGAGGCTACGCCGGAGGCGAACAGCGACATGCTGATAATGTGCTGCGTATCCTGCGCCGGTAAACCCAACGCCTGGCAGATTAACAGCGCTGGCGTGATTACCGCGACAAACATGGCCAGCAGATGCTGACAAGCGGCAAAAAGGGTTTGAGGGAGCGGCGGGCGATCTTCAAGACGGTAAATTAATTCGCTGTTTTGCGTCTGCGCAACCGGTTGCGCATCTGCCGGCTCGATGGCGTTAACGGACATCAGGGACATTCTCGTGGTGGAAAAGCGGTGATTTTATCTGACCAGATGGTAAAAGCAAACGATTGCGAGCGAATATTCTTAATATTTAAAAAAGATAAATGCACCTTTTTATATAACTTTTTGCCTTTTTCTGCTTAAAATCCATGCCGAAGACTCGCAAAGAGCTAAAAAACTGACTCAGGAAATGATTTGTGCGCACATGTCACAGCGCACTACAGGAGCTTTAAATGTTTGAACTCGATACCTTATCGACCCTTGTCGCCGCCACGCTGGTGCTGCTACTGGGTCGCAAGCTGGTCCAGTCTGTCTCCTTACTGAAGAAATATACGATTCCGGAACCGGTGGCGGGGGGGTTACTGGTCGCGGTTGCTCTGCTGGTGCTGAAAAAAAGCGTCGGTTGGGAGGTCAACTTTGATATGACCCTGCGCGATCCGTTGATGCTGGCGTTTTTCGCGACGATCGGCCTTAACGCTAACCTTGCCAGCCTGCGCAAGGGGGGGCGTGTTGTTGGCGTCTTCCTGGTCGTCGTGGTCGGATTACTGCTGATGCAGAATGCCATCGGTATCGGCATGGCGAGTCTGTTGGGGCTGGACCCGTTAATGGGGCTGATTGCCGGGTCAATTACGCTGTCCGGCGGACACGGTACCGGCGCGGCGTGGAGTAAACTGTTTGTCGAACGTTATGGTTTTGCCAGTGCCACCGAAGTTGCGATGGCATGTGCAACCTTTGGCCTGGTGCTGGGCGGGTTGATTGGCGGCCCGGTAGCGCGTTATCTGGTGAAACACTCCACCACGCCGGATGGAATGCCTGACGATCAGGCCGTGCCGACAGCCTTTGAAAAGCCGGATGTGGGTCGTATGATCACCTCTCTGGTGCTAATCGAAACTATCGCCCTGATTGCTATCTGTCTGACCGTGGGCAAAATCGTAGCGCAGCTACTGGCGGGAACGGTGCTTGAACTGCCGGTCTTCGTTTGTGTGCTATTTGTTGGGGTGATCCTCAGCAATGGCCTGGCGCTGGTGGGTTTTTATCGCGTATTTGAGCGTGCTGTTTCGGTACTGGGGAACGTGAGTTTGTCACTGTTCCTGGCAATGGCGCTGATGAGCCTGAAGCTGTGGGAACTGGCGTCGCTGGCGCTGCCGATGCTGGCGATTCTGGTGGTACAGACCATCTTCATGGCGCTGTACGCGATCTTCGTCACCTGGCGCATGATGGGGAAAAACTATGATGCGGCGGTGCTGGCGGCGGGTCACTGCGGTTTTGGCCTTGGCGCAACGCCGACCGCCATTGCTAATATGCAGGCGATTACCGACCGTTTTGGCCCCTCGCATATGGCGTTCCTGGTGGTGCCGATGGTCGGCGCGTTCTTTATCGATATCGTCAATGCGTTGGTGATCAAGCTGTACCTGATGTTACCGATTTTCGCGCAATAAGGGTTTGTACGGCGGCATTAAAGCCGCCGTGCTCACTAGGCGTTGGAATAACGTTCGGTTTCCGGCATCCAGCGCTCAATCAGCGCTTGTGCCTGCTGCGGATAACGTTCGTGAATATGACGGGCAATACGCTGAACTTCGGGGATCATGGCCTGATCGCGCAGCAAATCAGCGACTTTAAATTCGGCGTTACCCGTCTGGCGGGTGCCCAGTAATTCCCCCGGGCCGCGAATCTCTAAATCTTTTTGTGCAATCACAAAGCCGTCGTTGCTGTCGCGCAATACCTGTAAACGCTTCTGCGCCGTTTTCGACAACGGCGATTTATAGAGCAGCACGCAGTGCGATGCGACCGCGCCACGGCCAACGCGCCCTCTGAGCTGGTGTAATTGCGCCAGGCCCAGCCGCTCCGGGTTTTCAATAATCATCAGGCTGGCGTTAGGAACATCGACCCCCACCTCAATCACCGTAGTGGCGACCAGCAGATGCAGTTCACCCTGCTTAAAGGCCTGCATCACCGCCTGTTTTTCGGCGGGCTTCATGCGGCCGTGTACCAGGCCAATATTCAACTCCGGTAACGCCAGCTTGAGCTCCTCCCAGGTGGCTTCCGCCGCCTGCGCTTCCAGCAGGTCGGACTCTTCAATCAGCGTACAGACCCAGTAGGCCTGACGGCCTTCGGTTGTGCAGGCGTTGCGCACACGATCAATGATTTCATGGCGACGGGTATCCGGAATCGCAACGGTAGTGACAGGGGTACGGTCCGGCGGTAGCTCGTCAATCACCGAGGTATCGAGATCGGCGTAGGCAGTCATCGCCAGGGTGCGCGGTATGGGCGTTGCGGTCATAATCAACTGATGCGGATGAAAGCCCTGCTGCTGGCCTTTTTCCCACAATGCCAGCCGCTGGTGGACGCCAAAGCGGTGCTGCTCATCGATAATGACCAGCGCCAGGCCGTTGAACTGCACCTGTTCCTGAAAGATAGCGTGGGTGCCGACAATCATCTGCACCTGACCGCTGGCAATAGCCTCTTGCTGCGCCTGACGCGCTTTACCTTTTTGCTTACCGGCCAGCCAACCCACTTCAACGCCCAACGGTTCGAACCAGTTGCGGAAATTATTTGCGTGCTGTTCAGCCAGCAGTTCGGTCGGCGCCATCAACGCCACCTGCTTACCGTGGGCAATAGCGCGCAAGGCGGCAAGCGCCGCAACCAGCGTTTTCCCTGAGCCGACGTCGCCCTGAACCAGACGCATCATTGGCACATCGAGCGCCATATCACGTTCGATCTCTGCCACCACCCGCGCCTGCGCGCTGGTGGGTTTAAACGGCAACGACGCCAGCAGCTTGTCTTTCAATATGTTGTTGGTACTTAGCGGCTGCGCGTGATAGCGCTGCGCGCCTGCGCGAAGCGCCAGCATACTGAGATTATGCGCCAGTAGCTCTTCAAGAATAAGCCGCCGCTGCGCCGGGTGTTTGCCGGTTTCTAAATCGGCGAGCTGGAGTGTCGGCGGCGGGCGATGCAAGGTACGTAGCGCCTCCGGCAGGCTCATCATACCCTGCGCCAGTTCCGGTGGCAGTAGTTCGGCAATGGCGCAGGTGTCGAGCAACTCCAGCGCCTGATCGGTAAGCTTGCGCAGTGTCGCTTGCTTCACGCCCTCGGTGGTCGGATAGACGGGGGTGAGCGTTTCCTGAAGTTCCGGCGTGCTGAGATCGCCCTGCAGGCGATATTCCGGATGGATCATCTCTGCGCCATACTTGCCGCGCTTCGCTTCCCCGTAGGCCAGCACACGTCGTCCCGTCGCCAGGCTGTTTTTCATCGCCGCGTTAAAATTGAAAAAGCGCATGGTAAGAATGCCGGAACCGTCGCTAATCTGGCAGGTCATCATCCGACGACCGCCGAAAGTGATATTGCAGTTCAGCACTTCACCTTCAACGGTGGCGTAGATGCCAGGCAGCAGTTCGCCAATAGGGTAGAGATGGGTACGGTCTTCGTAACGCAGAGGGAGGTGGAGCAGGAGGTCCTGTACGGTGTGCAGGCCAATTTTCGCCAGTTTACTGCTTTGCGCTGCGCCGACGCCTGTCAGGGAATTGAGCGGAACAGCGTCTAACAAGCGGCCTGACATGGTGATTACCCTGCCGCCTGCATCGTCGCCCACCAGTCAGCATCGGCGTCGATTTCGCCCTGCTGATTGACGCGAGGATAAGGCAGACCTTTACGTTTAGCGACTTTCGCCAGCACCGGATAACCACCCTCAAACAGCAGGCGCTGCTGTTCATCTTCCGGCAACATGCTATTTTCACGCAGATACATGCCCGCGTTCTGTCGCTGGCGCTGGGCTTCATAAAGAATGAGCGCGGAGGCGACGGAAACGTTCAGCGACTGTACCATGCCGATCATCGGAATGATGATATCCCGATCCGCCAGGTCTAATGCTTCCTGAGTAATACCGGTTTTCTCCTGACCCATCAGAATACAGGTCGGGCGCGTGTAATCAATCTCGCGAAAGTCTACGGCTTTATCAGAAAGATGGGTTGCCAGAATCTGCATTCCCCGTCCTTTCAAATGGGCTACCGCATCGCCAATGGTACGGTGAGTTTTCACCTGTACCCAACTGTTGCTGCCCGCCGCCGCGGAAGCCATGGTGCGCATCCGGCTACCTGGCCAGATAGCATGGACTTCATGGACGCCAACGGCATCTGCGGTACGAATGATTGCAGAAACGTTATGAGGTTTGTGGACTTGCTCCATGCAGACCGTGAGATCAGGCTGACGCCTGGCGAGCATTTCGCATATACGCGCATAACGTTTTGGATTCATAGCGCTAGTTTCGGTTACGGGTGACTTTAATGACGTCTGGCATCACGCGGATTTTGCGCATGATATTCGCCAGATGTACGCGATCGCGTGCGGTAAGGCGAATAAAGGTACTATAGACGCGACCATCTTTTTCTTCAGTATTCAGGCTTTGAATATTGGAGGTGGTGGTATTAATCGCCGCCGTCAGGTTAGCCAGCGCGCCCTGATGGTTAAACATTTCCACCTTGATTTCGGTAATGAATTCCTGCTCCGTCTCTTTGTCCCATTCGACCGCCATAAATTTCTCTGGCTCTTTCTGGTATCCACGGATATTACGGCAGGATTCATGGTGGATCACCAGCCCTTTACCTGGGCTGACGTGAGCGATGATCGGGTCGCCTGGGATCGGACGACAACACTTCGCAAAGGTGATAAGCACGCCATCCGCGCCTTTAATCGGCAGGTGGCCGTGATTCGATTGCGCAACGGTCGGCACCACGGCTTCGCCTTGCTGCAGATTTTTCGCGACCACTACGCTCATCGCGTTGCCGAGACCGATTTCCGCCAGCAGATCGTCAAGCGTTGCCAGCTTCATACGATCCAGTTCGCGCTGAATATTTTCCTGCGGAATTTCCGCCAGCTTACGACTGCCGCCTAAAGCATGGTTAAGCAGACGACGGCCCAGGCTTACGGAGTCATCACGTTTGAGGTTTTTCAGCAACTGACGAATTTTAGCGCGCGCTTTAGAGCTGACGACAAAGTTCAGCCAGGCGGCGTTGGGACGCGCGCCCGGCGCGGTAATAATTTCGACGGTCTGACCGCTGCTAAGCGGCTGCGACAGCGGATAAGGCTGCCGGTCGACACGCGCGCCGACGCAGGCGTGGCCGATGTCGGTATGCACTGCATAAGCAAAATCCACCGGCGTAGCGCCAGCGGGCAGTTCGACAATGCGCCCTTCCGGGGTGAAAACGTAAATCTCATCCGGGAAGAGATCGGATTTTACGCTTTCGATAAATTCAAACGAACTACCGGCGCTCTGTTGTAGCTCCAGCAGGCTCTGCATCCAGCGCTGGGCGCGGATCTGCGCCGTGGTGCTGGTCTCACCGTGTTCTTTATACGCCCAGTGCGCCGCGACCCCCATTTCCGCCATCTGATCCATATCTTCGGTACGGATCTGGACTTCAACAGGAACGCCGTGCGGGCCGATCATCGAGGTGTGCAAAGACTGATAGCCGTTCGCTTTGGGAATGGCGATATAGTCTTTCACGCGTCCCGGACGCGGCTTATAGAGACTGTGCATCTGGCCGAGTACGCGATAGCAGGTATCGGAGTCATGAACGATGACGCGAAAAGCGTAAATGTCCATGATCGAGTGAAAACGCTGCTCTTTGAGCACCATTTTGCAGTAGATCGAGTAAAGATGTTTTTCGCGACCGCTAACGCGACACGGAATTCCCGCCTCTTGCAAACGTCCTTCGATTTCAGAGAGGATTTTTTGGATCATCTCTTTACGGTTGCCGCGCGCCGCTTTTACCACTTCTTTAATGACGCGGTAACGATTGGGATACAGCGCTTCAAAACCCAGCTCTTCCAGCTCGGTTTTAATGTGATGAATACCTAAACGGTGCGCCAGCGGGCTGTAGATTTCGAGGGTTTCACGGGCAATACGACGACGTTTATCCGGGCGTAACGAACCCAGCGTGCGCATGTTATGGGTACGGTCAGCAAGCTTAATGAGGATGACGCGGATATCCTGCACCATCGCCATAATCATTTTGCGAAAGTTTTCGGCCTGCGCCTCTTTCTTATCGCGGAACTTGAGCTTATCAAGTTTCGACACCCCCTCTACCAGCTCGGCAACGCTTTTACCGAAAAGCTGTTCCATGTCCTGATAGGTGGCGGGGGTATCTTCAATCACGTCATGCAGCAGAGCGGCCATCAACGTTTCGTAGTCGAGTTTCATCTCGGCCAGAATACAGGCCACCGCTACCGGGTGCGTGATATAGGGTTCACCGCTTGAACGTGTCTGGCCCTCGTGAGCGTCACGTGCAACGAGATACGCCTGCCGAAGACGCTTAATCTGGTCTTCCGGCAGGTAGGTTTGAATCAGTTGATTCAGGCTTTCAAACAGATACAAGGGCGACCCGCTTTGTGATTAACGACGACCTTCAGCAATAGCGGTAACGGCTTGTAATTCAGCGGCTTCCTGCTCTTGCTGTTCCTGGCGCTCGCGGACGTCGAGGATCTGGTTGTTAATCAGACCTTCTTCGATTTCGCGCAGCGCGATAACGGTAGTTTTATCGTTTTCTTCCGGTACCAGCGGATCCTTTCCGCCTACCTGCATCTGACGAGCGCGACGCGCGGCGACCAGTACCAGGTCAAAACGGTTACCAATTTTCTCTACAGCGTCCTGAACAGTTACGCGTGCCATACTTAAAATGCTCCACAGGTGAAGAAATGACTGGGCATGATACTGAAAGTGGGTTCAGTCTGCCAACAATTTGCTGATTAAAGCGTCATGACGCTGCTTTTGGCGGCTCATACGCAGACGTTCAGCGCGAATGATGGTTTTCAAGTCGCTTAACGCGGTATCAAAGTCGTCATTCACAATAAGATAATCATATTCGGCGTAATGGCTCATTTCTGCAACCGCTTGCGCCATTCGTTTGGCAATGACTTCTTCGCTATCTTGCCCGCGGCCGCGTAAACGGCGATCCAATTCGATCTTTGACGGCGGCAAAATAAAAATGCTGCGTGCTTGCGGCATCTTTTCGCGAATTTGCTGGGCGCCCTGCCAGTCGATATCCAGAAAAACATCAACGCCGGTTGCCAGCACTTGCTCAATGGTTTCGCGCGAAGTGCCGTAGTAATTGCCAAACACTTCCGCGTGCTCCAGAAACGCCTCCCTGCCAATCATGGTTTTAAACTCATCATGATTTACAAAGAAATAGTGCTCACCGTGCACTTCACCCGGACGCGGCGCGCGCGTGGTATGTGAAACGGAAACCTGAGTGTCGTACAACGGTTGGGTTTTTAATAAAGCCTGAATCAGGCTGGATTTACCCGCGCCACTGGGGGCAGAAACAATATAAAGCGTACCTTGAGCCATGAGTATCTTACGTCTGTGATTATCGAAATAGAGCCTTGATACGGGCTTATTATACACATCGCCGTTATGCGACGTAGTCTTTGTCACACTTTTTGCGCCAGATTATTGCATTTTGCGTCCCTTTTTCCGCTTTTATCGCGTCGTTGCAGCAACCCACCAAAAAATCTGGAAAGCGGCTCGGATGATGCATTTTTACCTGTCGGTTTTTATTCACTAAAGCGCTATACCTGCCGGGCAATGTGCGCAGGAGGTCGTGATGAGATTATGGAAAAGTATGGCGTGGGGAATTTTATTGTGGCATTCGCAGAGTGGGGCGCTTTGCCCGGCCTGGCCGCCAGCAAGGGCCGCTGAAGAAATCGCCCGTTTACAGCAACAGCTCGCTGACTGGAATGACATCTACTGGAAACAAGGGGTTAGCGCGGTTGACGATAGTGTGTACGACCAACTCAGCGCAAGGCTGGTTCAGTGGCAACGCTGTGTTGGTCAGGATGTTTCATCTACTCCGGTTTCACCGCCGTTAAACGGTACAACAATGCACCCTGTTGCGCACACGGGCGTACGTAAACTCGCGGACCGACAGGCGGTAGAACAGTGGATGCGCGGGCGCAGCGAGCTTTGGGTACAGCCAAAAGTGGATGGTGTAGCGGTAACGCTGGTTTATCAAAACGGTAAACTGACCAGGGCTATCAGCCGGGGTAACGGACTACAAGGCGAGGACTGGACGCCAAAAATTCGCCTGATCCCCTCTATACCGCAGACAACACAAGGCGCGCTTGCTAACGCGGTGTTGCAGGGCGAAATCTTTCTACAGCGCGAGGGACATATCCAGCAACGGATGGGCGGGATGAATGCGCGCTCGAAAGTCGCAGGAATGTTAATGCGCCAGGATAACGCCTCCGCGCTAAATTCGTTGGGTATTTTTATTTGGGCGTGGCCGGACGGTCCGGCAAATATGCCCGAAAGATTAAGCCAACTTGCTAAGGCTGGATTCAGTCTGACGAATAAATATACCCTGGCGGTAAAAGATGCCAGCGAGGTCGAGCGGGCGCGCCAGTCATGGCTGACGTCAGCATTACCCTTTGTAACGGATGGCGTAGTGATACGCATGGCTAAAGAACCTGCGTCACAACACTGGCGACCCGGGCAGGGCGACTGGCTGGCAGCATGGAAATATCCGCCAGTAGCGCAGGTCGCGCAAGTGAGCGCTATTCAGTTCTCGGTGGGGAAAAGCGGCAAAATTACCGTAGTAGCGTCGCTTGTCCCCGTTATATTGGATGATAAGCGGGTTCAGCGGGTCAATATCGGTTCTGTGAAGCGTTGGGAAGCGTGGGATATCGCGCCGGGCGATCAGATCCTGGTGAGTCTGGCGGGGCAAGGCATTCCCCGGCTTGATGAGGTCGTCTGGCGGAGTCGTGAGCGGAGTAAGCCTGTACCGCCTGATAGCCATTTCAACTCGCTGACCTGCTTTTACGCGTCGGCAACGTGTCAGGAACAGTTTATCTCCAGGCTGGTATGGCTGGGGTCACGGTCGGCGTTGGGTCTGGACGGAATGGGTGAAGCCAGCTGGCGGGCCTTGCATCAGACGCATCGCTTTGAGCATATCTTCTCCTGGCTTACCCTGACGTCAGCGCAAATAGCCAACACGCCAGGCTTTGCTAAAGGAAAAAGCGAGCAGATATGGCGGCAATTTAACCTGGCGCGCCGGCAGTCGTTTACCCGCTGGATCATGGCGATGGATATCCCCTTAACGCAGGCTGCATTACAGGCCAGCGGCGATCGTTCATGGGAGCAGTTATTAATGCGAACAGAGCAACACTGGCGGCAGTTACCAGCGACGGGCGAGCGTCGTGCCGGGAGAGTCATCGACTGGCGGAATAATCCGCAGATCAAAACGCTGAGCAGATGGCTGGCTGCTCAGCATATTCCCGGATTTGGGTCTTAGTGCCCTTCATGGCGGTAATAAAATACCGGCAGGCCAAGTTTAAGACGTAGCGCTAATAACCTTGCTGTAAAGCCAAACAGTAGCGTAGAGATAACGACGACATCCGGATTCATGACGTAATGTTGCAGCGCAATATAGAGCACCGCCGAGGCGAACGAAATGCCGGCATATAGCTCTTTTTGAAACACCAGTGGAATGCGTTTGCAGAACATATCGCGGAGCACGCCGCCAAAGACGCCGGTAGTGACGGCGGCTACCACGGCGATAATTGGCCCTTCGCCCATATCAAGGGCTATCTGAGCGCCAATAATAGAGAAAACCACCAACCCCAGCGCGTCAAGTACCAGGAAAAGCTTGCGTAAATAGGGCATGACGGGGGCAACAATGGTGGTCAATACAGCGGCAGTCGCCACAATAATGACATATTCGGGATGCTTCACCCAACCCAGCGGATAGTGACCGAGCAGAATGTCGCGAACCGAGCCTCCACCAATGGCGGTGGCGGTAGCAATAATAATTACGCCGAATGTATCCATGCGACGACGACCCGCAGCGAGTGCGCCCGTCATGGCCTCGGCAGTGATGCCAATTAAATAAAGAACGTGCAACAGCATGATTTCCCCCTAATTTACTGGGGGCGAAGATTAACGATTTGTGCGCTGTATCACGATTGAGATTTTCTAAGGCATTACACGATTAATAAATTTTAGTAATGATTTTAAATTTATGATTAATAATTATTTATTATAAATATCAATAAATTGAACATCATTTTTGTGGTTTATTGTATGCGAGGTTTTTCTGTTTTGACTTAGATAATTTAAAAGAACGGCGCCCTGGACGCGCCGCCGGTGAATCATTTCATTATGGCTGCTGTGCGGTAAGTTGTGTGATGAAGCGCTGGCGCGAGCGTTCCACATACTGTTGCAAGCCATTGGAATCAAAGAAAGCCTGTGTATCGCCGTTGCGAAGTTGCTGTCGTTTCTCCAGTAGCCCGAAGCGGTCACCTTTGTTGGCAATAAAGATATCAACATGCTGGGCGGCCAGTGTCTTAAAGCTGCTCTGAATATCAGTAACCAGGTCAGGGTAATTTTTGTTGTTAATCAGCAGATAGTCAGGTGTGGCGAGACTATCTGCGTAAATTAGCGTCTTGCCGTTGCGGAGCGTTACGCGCCAGGAGGTTGAGCCGGGTAGATGTCCAGGCGTGAATAGCGCTGTCACGGTTATCCCTCCGAGGCTGATGCTTTCCTGGTTGTGGATAATTTTATCGGTGGTGACGGGCGGGAAGGGGAGCGCATCGCCAAGCGCAAAATCCTCTCGTCCACCCCTCGCCATCTGATCGGCGTTGGGTTGGCTGGCGACCAATTGTGCGCCGCTCCACGCTTTCAAACGTGCCATGCCCCCCGCTTGATCCAGCCGCGCATGGCTGTTCAACAGATAGCGCACGTCTGTGAGGCGGAATCCTGCCGCTTCAATATTCGCTTTAATTTGCGGTGCGCTTTCATCCAACCCCGCATCAATAAGAATATGCCCTGCCGGAGTGGTCAGCAGAATAGAAGAGAGATTTTTCGTGCCGACATACCACACGCCTTCTGTGATTTGAAACGGCTTTATAGGCTTAGCCCACGCTTTAAACAGTGATAACGGAGGCGCGGGTGATAACGGTTGTGAAGGATCTAATGCCGCCATGGCAGGAAGTGCTGATGTTGAAAATATACATACAAAGAATAATGCATAGCGATTCATAATGTTCTCCTGATTGAAGCGCCCGCAGTATACCTGGCAGTAATTTAGCCAGGTTCAATAAGAGAGACGTTTAATGAACTTGCTGCAAATGGATATGAACCTGTTAAAAGTACTGTATGTGCTGCTGGAGACGAGCTCTACGGGGAAAACGGCGCAAAAGCTGGCTTTGTCGCCTTCTGCGGTAAGTCATGCGCTAATGAGATTGCGCGATGCGCTAAACGATCCGTTGTTTCGACGGGAAGGGAACCGCCAGATTGCTACGCCTTATGCGCAGGCGCTGCGTGACAAATTGGCGCCTGTGTTTGTTTCGCTTAATGAGGAGCTGTTTGGCGATAAAGAGAACGGCTCCCGTTGTTTCCGGGTGGTACTTCCTCCCGCATTGAACGCGCTGCTTACGCCCGTTCTCGCAGAGAAAGGTCATCTTCATCAGGCGGTGATCGAGTGCCTTCCTTTTGCCCGCCGACCCTGGCGTGATGAACTGTTGGATAGCTCGGTTGATTTGGTGCTGGCAATTGGCGACCATCAAAAGCAGGTCAGCGCTCTGCATTACGAGCGGGTGGGGACTACGCGTTTGATCGCGGTTTATGGCGCGCCATTGCGTTCACGTCTGGAGAATGCCACAGCGTTGAATTTTGCTGATCTACAGCATTATCAACACATTTACTGTTTGCCGTGGACAAAAGAGAACAACGAACTGGACAGGCAGCAGGCTCGTGCCGGGTTTGAACGCCCGCTGGCGTTTGTTTGTCATGATTACAGTCAACTGGCGCCTGCTGTCCAGTCGGCGCCGCTAATGGCGATTGTACCGCGCCCCTGGTATGAAAATTTATCCGATAAGCGCGGTCTTTTTGTCCTGCCGCTTGCCGGGGAGCAGGCGGAAGGCGCTATTTTTATGCAGTATCGGGCTTCAACGGTAGAGTGGAAGCGGCGCCTTATCGACGCTATTCGCCGGAAATTAAAAACGTACTACCGATAAACGCGAGAGCCCGCATAAGGCGGGCTCTGTGACATATTGAGCGCCAGAATTATTCAATATTCTGGATCTGCTCGCGCATTTGCTCGATCAACACTTTTAATTCAATAGCGGAGTTAGTTACATCAGCGTTGATGGATTTGGAGGCCAGGGTGTTCGACTCACGGTTAAATTCTTGCATCATGAAGTCCAGACGGCGACCTACCGCCTCTTTTTTCTTCAGAATGTTGTAAGTCTCTTTGACGTGCGCTTCGAGACGATCCAGCTCTTCCGCCACATCAATGCGTTGCGCCATCATCACCAGCTCTTGCTCCAGACGGTTGTTTTCCAACTGAACCTGAGCATCTTCCAGCTTCGCGACCAGGCGTTCACGCTGCCATTGCAGGATTTCTGGCATATGCGCGCGGACTTTCGCAACTTCGGCGCTGACGCCTTCCAGACGTTGTTCAATCAGCGCTTTCAGCGCCTGGCCTTCCGTTTCGCGCGCGACGATAAAGTCATCCAGGGTACCGTCCAACGCGGCTAAAATTTCTGCGGCAATCGCGTCCAGATCCTGCTCTTGCGCCGCCATGACACCTGGCCAGCGCAAAATATCAACCGGATTGATTTCCCCTTCGTCGCTCTGCATTTTGACCCAGTTTGCGGCGCTAACTAATTGTTTCGCGAGCTTTTCATTCAGAATAAGCTCGCCTTGCGCGCTGGCATCGGGTTCAAAACGCAGCATACATTCGACTTTGCCGCGCGTCAGGCGTGTACGAATGCGTTCGCGCACGACGGGTTCAAGACTACGGAACTGTTCCGGCAGACGAAAGTAAGTTTCCAGATAACGCTGGTTTACCGAGCGCATTTCCCAGGTCGCGCTACCCCATTCACCCTTGATTTCACGCCGGGCGTAGGCGGTCATACTGCGGATCATAGATGTTCCCGTTTTTAAAGGAGAGATGAAGGGATTATAGCTATCCATGCCTTGTCAGGATAGGAATAACCATCGGAAGTCCGTATAATGCGCAGCCACATTCGTTTTAAGCCGGAGATCTCAATATGCGTCCAGCAGGCCGTAGCGCTAATCAGGTGCGTCCCGTAACCCTGACCCGTAACTATACAAAACACGCTGAAGGCTCGGTACTGGTCGAATTTGGAGATACCAAAGTGTTGTGCACCGCCTCCATTGAAGAAGGCGTCCCACGTTTTCTGAAAGGACAAGGCCAGGGGTGGATCACCGCAGAGTATGGCATGTTGCCTCGCGCTACCCATACCCGTAATGCGCGTGAAGCAGCAAAGGGTAAGCAGGGCGGCCGTACTATGGAAATTCAGCGTTTGATCGCGCGTGCGCTGCGTGCGGCGGTCGATCTGAAAACGCTCGGCGAATTTACCATTACGCTGGACTGCGATGTAATCCAGGCCGATGGCGGTACGCGTACAGCGTCTATTACCGGCGCCTGCGTGGCGTTGGCGGATGCGCTGAATAAATTGGTTGCCAACGGTAAGCTGAAAACCAACCCGATGAAAGGCATGGTGGCGGCGGTTTCCGTAGGCATCGTTAACGGCGAAGCGATCTGCGATCTGGAATATGTTGAAGATTCCGCCGCAGAAACCGACATGAACGTCGTGATGACTGAAGACGGCCGCATTATTGAAGTACAGGGTACCGCGGAAGGCGAGCCGTTCAGCCATGAAGAACTTCTCACTTTGTTGGCGCTGGCCCGAGGGGGAATTGAATCCATTGTGGCGACGCAGAAGGCGGCGTTAGAAAATTGATTTTAAGGCGACTGAAAAGTCGCCTTTTTTTTGTCCGTAAATTTCGTAAATGATGAAAGTAAGAAAAGGAGCGAATCCATGAAACCGTATCAGCGCCAGTTTATTGAGTTTGCGCTTAACAAGCAGGTACTAAAGTTTGGCGAGTTTACGCTGAAATCCGGGCGCAAAAGCCCCTATTTCTTCAACGCCGGGCTGTTTAATACCGGGCGCGACCTGGCGTTGTTAGGCCGTTTTTATGCCGAAGCGCTGGTGGATTCCGGTATTGAATTTGATCTGCTGTTTGGCCCCGCGTACAAAGGTATTCCGATCGCGACGACGACGGCGGTTGCGCTGGCGGAACATCACGATAAAGACCTGCCGTACTGCTTTAACCGCAAAGAGGCAAAAGATCATGGCGAAGGCGGGAGTCTGGTGGGCAGCGCGCTACAGGGCCGCGTGATGCTGGTGGATGACGTGATTACCGCAGGTACGGCGATTCGCGAGTCGATGGAGATTATTCAGGCGCACGGGGCTACGCTGGCTGGCGTACTGATTTCGCTGGATCGTCAGGAACGTGGCCGCGGCGAGATTTCCGCGATTCAGGAAGTGGAGCGCGACTATGGTTGTAAGGTTATCTCCATCATTACGCTGAAAGACCTGATTGCCTATCTGGAAGAAAAACCTGATATGGCTGAGCATCTGGCGGCTGTGCGAGCATACCGGGAAGAATTTGGCGTGTAAGCGAATTGCCCGGTGGCGCTTTACCGGGCTTATGTTTCTGTCGCCTGGATAAGGCGTGAGCCACTATCCAGTCAGCGTTACTGTAGCTGAGCGGCAATGAGCGGCCAGCGGGCGTCGAAATCGTCCGTTGGGCGGTATTTAAATTCGCTACGCACGAACCGTGAAAGCATACCTTCACAGAAGGCTAACAGCTGGCTTGCCAGCAGATTTTCATCCGTCGTGTAGCCTTCGCCTTCACGCATTCTTTTTTCTCGTAGCACCTGGCGGAGCTGCGCTTCGATGCGTTCAAAAAGCTGATTAATGCGCCCCTGCAGGCGATCCTGTTCAAACATCAGCGCGTGCCCGGTAAGAATGCGCGTCAGGCCAGGGTTGCGTTCGCCAAAACCCAGAATCAGCAACACAATCAGGCGCAAACGCGTGCTGGTGTTTTTTTCATCTTTTAAAATCAGATTGATACGGGTAATCAGACTATCTTCGATAAACTCAATCAGGCTATCGAACATGCGGGTCTTGCTGGGAAAATGGCGGTATAGCGCCGCTTCGGAAACGCCGACCGAGGCCGCCAGTTTTGCCGTCGTGATGCGTTGGCTTCCATCGCTGGATTCAAGCATCAGCGCCAGTGACTGAAGTATTTCTTCGCGACGATTCCTTTTCGCAGTTTGTTTTTCTGCCATGTTACAAAATACCCCTGAAAATAAGCACTTGCCAGGCGAGCACCCACGCTATAACCGCAAACTCAGCGCTTGCGGCAGTATTATGACGTTATGGGGATGCGTAAAATTTACTTACGGCCAGAATGACCGAAGCCGCCCTCGCCACGTTCGGTGGCGTCAAATGCTTCCACCAGATTAAATTCGGCCTGAACGACCGGAACAAACACCATTTGCGCGATACGTTCGCCCGGTTCAATGGTAAAACTGTCCTGACCACGGTTCCAGATCGAAACCATCAGTTGCCCCTGATAATCGGAATCAATCAGCCCGACCAGGTTGCCCAGCACGATACCATGTTTATGGCCCAGGCCCGAACGCGGCAACATGACTGCCGCCAGTGATGGATCGGCGATATGAATGGCCAGTCCGGTAGGTACCAACGTCGTTGCGCCAGGCGCCAGTTCTACGGCGTCGTCGAGACAGGCGCGCAGGTCAAGCCCGGCAGAACCAGAAGTAGCATAAGTCGGCAGCGGAAACTGCTGACCAACACGCGGGTCCAGAATCTTAACGTCGATTTTTTTCATCATAACGGGTCACGATCTCGTCGAGTAATAATTGGCCCAGGAGTTCTTTTCGCTCAAGCGGTAAGACTTTATCTCCATCCTGCCAGAAAAGGTGTAAAGCGTTTTTATCGCTATTAAATCCTTGATTTGAAAGTGAAACATCATTTGCACAAATCAGGTCAAGGTTTTTACGGATACGTTTTTGCCGGGCGTATTCTTCCACATTATTCGTTTCCGCGGCAAACCCAACAACGTAGGGTCGATTGTCACTGAGTGCGGCCACCCCGGCGACAATGTCCGGGTTTTTGACCATTTTTATTAGTAATTCATCACCTTGCGCCGCCTGTTTTTTGATTTTTTCACTGGCGATAGTCTCTGCGCGATAGTCAGCCACGGCGGCGCAGCTAATGAAAATGTGCTGCTGTTGAACGGCGGCCTGAACAGCGGCTTCCATGTCCAGCGCGGTTATGACATCAACCCGTTTTACAAAAGGCGGCGTCGGTAACGAAACGGGACCGGAGACCAGCGTGACATTTGCGCCGCGACGCGCGGCGGCCGCCGCAATAGCGAAGCCCATTTTACCTGAGCTGTGGTTGGAAATATAACGCACCGGGTCGAGCGGTTCGCGCGTCGGGCCTGCCGTAATCATGATATTAAGATGTCGCAGATCGTTGACGGCGGCGAAATGCGCGGCGGCCTTATCAACGATAACTAATGGGTCCAGCATTCTGCCTGGGCCTACGTCGCCGCACGCCTGACTGCCGCTATCCGGCCCCCAAATGAACAGGCCGCGAGAGGCGAGCACCTCCAGATTATGTTGCGTGGCGGCAGCGCGGTACATCTGTTGGTTCATGGCCGGAAGCACGGCCACCGGGGCTGGCGTCGCCAGGCAAATGGTGGAGACTAAATCATTAGCCATACCCGATGCTACACGGGCGATCAGGTCGGCGGTCGCGGGGGCAAGAATCACCAGGTCGGCCCATTTCCCCAACTCGATATGCCCCATCGCGGCTTCAGCGGCAGGGTCAAGCAGACTGTCGGATACGGGATAGCCCGACACTGCCTGTAAGCTCAGGGGGGTAATAAAGGCTTTTGCCGCCTCGGTCATTGCCACGCGCACGTCAGCGCCGCGCTCACGTAAACGGCGCACCAGCTCCGGCGTTTTATACGCAGCGATACCGCCGCTAACGCCGAGAACAATTTTTTTACCGGCCAGGCTCATCATGTCTTTCCTGTTGGGTGACTTTGAAAGGCGGCTATTTTATCACAATCTCTACGGCGTCGTGTCTTTGCCTGCGCTCCACTTTGCGAGGCGCTACGCAAGAACAAAATCGGGGCGTCGATCTCTCCCAAAGGCTGTGCCACTATGCCGCTTCCTTAAAAAAGGAGGTGCGCGTATGGATACGTTGGACGAATTATTACCGCGTGAAAAAATGCTCAGATCCGGCATTGCTTCCCTCAGCGACGTGGAGCTGCTGGCGCTTTTTTTACGTACCGGCACGCCGGGAAAAGATGTTATGACGTTGGCAAAAGAGATATTGCAGCACTTTGGGTCGCTGTATGGCCTGCTGTCGGCGGACTTTGCGCAGTTTCGCGGCGTAAACGGCATCGGCCTGGCGAAATTCGCGCAGTTGAAAGGCATTGCTGAGCTGGCAAGGCGCTATTACAGCGTGCGCATGAATGAGGAAAGTGCGTTGCTGAGTCCGGAAATGACGCGGGAATTTCTGCAAAGCCAACTGACGGGCGAAGAGCGTGAGATCTTTCTGGTGATCTTCCTAGATGCCCAGCACCGGGTGCTTCAGCACAGCCGCCTGTTTTCCGGCACGCTTAACCACGTAGAGGTGCATCCGCGTGAGATTGTTCGGGAAGCGATTAAACTCAATGCTTCAGCGGTCATTCTGGCGCATAATCACCCTTCAGGCTGCGCAGAGCCAAGTAAAGCAGATAAACTTATCACTGAGCGCGTGATAAAGTGTTGCCAGTTTATGGATATCCGGGTGCTCGATCACCTGATAATTGGGCGCGGAGAGTACGTTTCTTTTGCCGAACGCGGCTGGATTTAAGACTCTTTGCGCGATCCATCGGGATCTTTGTCTGTTCGGGACTTGAGCATATCGCCGGGTCAGCGTATACTACGCCACCTTTGAGAATCTCGGGTTTGGCATTTGGGCCTGGCAATCGAGAGTTCAATAGAACTGCGCGATGACCAGGCTGTAAAGCCTGACGAGGCGCCGATACCCCATACGAAGCTCGAGCTAATTTGATTTTTGGAGAATAGACATGTCCCGAGTCTGCCAAGTTACTGGCAAGCGTCCGGTGACCGGTAACAACCGTTCCCACGCACTGAACGCGACTAAACGCCGTTTCCTGCCTAACCTGCACTCTCACCGTTTCTGGGTTGAGAGCGAGAAGCGTTTTGTCACCCTGCGTGTATCTGCTAAAGGTATGCGTATCATCGATAAAAAAGGCATCGAAACAGTTCTGTCTGAACTGCGTGCCCGTGGCGAAAAGTACTAAGTACTAAGAGGAAATAAATCATGGCTAAAGGTATTCGTGAGAAAATCAAGCTGGTTTCTTCTGCTGGTACTGGTCACTTCTATACCACGACGAAGAACAAACGTACTAAACCGGAAAAACTGGAACTGAAAAAATTCGATCCAGTTGTCCGTCAGCACGTGATCTACAAAGAAGCGAAAATCAAATAATTCTCGCTTTGATGTAACAAAAACCTCGCTTCGGCGGGGTTTTTTGTTTTCTGGCCGTCCCCATATTAATGAGACCTGCCACACAGCCGGAGACGTTATGCCTGAATTACCCGAAGTTGAAACCAGCCGCCGGGGTATTGAACCCCATTTAGTTGGCGCTACTATCCTGCACGCCCATATCCGTAACGGCCGTCTGCGCTGGCCGGTTTCAGATGAAATTTATCGTCTGAGCGATACACCCGTCCTTAGCGTTCAGCGTCGTGCTAAATATTTACTGCTGGAGCTGCCTGACGGCTGGATAATTATTCACCTGGGGATGTCGGGAAGCTTGCGGATACTGTCGGAAGCGCTGCCGGCGGAAAAGCACGACCATGTCGATTTGGTGATGAGCAACGGCAAAACTCTACGTTATACCGATCCTCGCCGCTTTGGCGCCTGGTTATGGACCAAAGAGCTGGAAGGGCATAACGTACTGGCGCATCTGGGACCGGAGCCGCTAAGCGATGAGTTTAATGGCGAATATTTGCAGCAGAAATGCGCGAAGAAGAAGACGGCGATTAAACCCTGGCTGATGGATAACAAGCTGGTGGTCGGCGTGGGGAATATCTACGCCAGCGAGTCGCTGTTTGCCGCTGGTATTCACCCTGACCGCCTGGCGTCGTCACTCTCGACAGAGGAGTGCGATCTGCTGGCGCGGGTGATTAAAGCCGTTTTGCTGCGCTCTATTGAACAAGGCGGGACAACGCTGAAGGATTTTCTGCAAAGCGATGGGAAACCGGGCTATTTTGCGCAGGAGTTGCAGGTGTACGGGCGCAAAGGCGAGCCGTGTCGGGTATGCGGTACGCCGATAGTCGCCACGAAACACGCACAGCGTGCGACGTTCTATTGCCGTCACTGTCAGAAGTAAAACGCCAGGCCCGGCAAGGAAGGAAACTTATTTCAACTTATCCATTAGCGCCTGATGCACATTGTCCGGCAGAAAGTGGGTCACATCGCCCTGATGGCGTGCCACTTCTTTGACCAGCGACGATGAAATAAACGACCACTCTTTGGACGGCATCAGGAAAACGCTTTCCAGTTGCGGCATCAGATGGCGATTCATATGCGCCAACTGCATTTCATATTCAAAATCCGCCACCGCGCGCAGACCACGAATCAGGATATTCGCCTGTCTGTCGCGGGCGAAATTGGCCATCAGGTCGCTAAAGCCTACCACCTCTACGTTACCCAGGTGTGCGGTCGCTTTTTGCGCCAGCGCCACACGTTCGTCCAGGGTGAACATGGGTTTCTTGCCGGGGCTGGCGGCGATAGCCAGAATGACATGGTCGAACATCTGCGTTGCGCGCGTCACAATATCGAGATGACCGTTAGTAATCGGATCAAACGTACCTGGATAAATCGCCCGTTTTTGCATGACAGTCCTCAATGCGTTTTCGGTGGCAGATAAGGTTCCAGCAGTTGCAGCAGACGCTGGAGCGCGCCCTGATTTTGATACAGCACTTCAACTGCGTGACGTCCGTAGAAATTACGATAATCAGCGTCGGTCAGTAAAGAGGAAACTTCTTTTGCCAGCGTAGCCGCATCGGTAATCGTGATAAGTCCGCTCGCCTGATCCAGACGGGCGCAAATATCTTTAAAGTTAAAGGTATGCGGACCCATCAGTACCGGAATCGCATGAGCGGCGGCCTCCAGCGGGTTATGACCGCCGCGTTCAACCAGCGAACCACCAACAAAGGCGAGATCGGCAATGCCATAGAGCAACATTAATTCGCCCATGGTATCGCCTACCACGACCTGGGTGCTGGCGGACGGTACTTCGCCCGAAGAACGAGTGATGTAGCTTAACCCTGCCTGACGCACAAGATTGATAGCATCCGGGAAACGCTCCGGATGGCGGGGCACCAGAATCAGTAATAAATTCGGGAATTGATGTAATAACGCCTGGTGAGCGGCGATAACGATACTCTCTTCGCCATCGTGGGTGCTGGTGGCAATCCAGACCGGACGGTGCGGCGCCCACTGGCGGCGTAGCGTAACGGCTTTAGCCGCCAGCTGCGGCGTAACTGAAATATCAAATTTCAGACTGCCGGTGACCGTGACCTGATTGTTCTTCGCGCCCAATGCCACAAAGCGTTCGCCATCTTCTTCGTTTTGCGCGGCAATCAGGGTGATACGGCGCAAGAGCGTACGGACAAACTTGCCAAGCTTCGCATAACCCGCGGCGGAGCGGGCGGAAAGCCGCGCATTAGCGATAACCAGCGGAATATGACGTTTGTGCAGCGCAGCAATCAGATTTGGCCAGAGCTCAGTCTCCATGATCAATACCAGCTTAGGATCAATCTTATTGAGGAAACGATTGAGCGCATCGGGCAAATCATAAGGCAAGTAAACGTGCTGAACATCGTTGCCAAAGGCGGACTGGACGCGCTCCGAGCCGGTCGGCGTCATGGTCGTTACGGTAATAGGCAGATCGGGATAGCGATGACGTAGAGCGCGGACCAATGGGATGGCCGCCAGAGTTTCGCCCACCGAGACGGAATGCAGCATGATTCCGCCCGGTTTCAACGGACGGCGGTAGAATCCGTAGCGTTCACCCCAGCGCTTACGATAGGCCGGCGCTTTACGTCCACGCACCCAAAGCCGTATCCAGATCAGAGGCTGAATAAGGTAGAGAAGAGCGGTGTAAAGCAATTCGAGCATAGTAAATAGCTGACTTATGGATGTGCTGGGGATTCTATGTATTTAGCCTGGGCTTTACCATTACTTTTCCCATTTTTGCGCCAAATTGGCTCAGAAGCGAGGATTCCAGGCGCTGAACCCCATTATTTTTGCATTTTTACGCAATCCATTGAAATTTGCCGCCCTTGTCGCCCCAGACAATGGGAATGACCATTCACAAGAGGGGGATAAATTATTATCTCTTTGAATTTATGATTAAAAAAATGATTGTGTATAAAAATTATTCGTATCGGATTGCTGCGAAAGAAGTGTTACACTAGCGCATCTAAAATGAGTGCGGTATTAGCCATCGGGTTGCTGTGAAGCCTGGGGCGGTAGCGTGCTTTTTTCTGCTTATTTATCCGGACAATTTCAACCAAAGAGTCGCTTGTGGAAAAGCCATTTCGAAGAATTCTGATTATAAAAATGCGTTTTCATGGAGACATGTTACTTACCACCCCTGTCATCAGCACGCTGAAGCAGAATTATCCCGATGCAAAAATCGATGTGCTTCTTTACCAGAACACCATACCGATATTGTCGGAAAATCCGGAGATTAATGCACTCTACGGCATCAGTAACAAAGGCGCAGGAACAAAAGAGAAGATCAAAAACGCGCTATCGCTAATCAAAAAATTGCGTGCTAACTCGTATGATCTGGTCGTCAATCTCACCGATCAGTGGAGCGTGGCGCTTATTGTGCGTTTTTTAAACGCAAAAATAAAAATCTCGCAGGATTTCGGTAATCGTCAGTCTGCTCTATGGAAAAAGAGCTTTACGCATTTAGTACCTTATGCGGGAGAACATGCTGTTGAGCGCACATTATCCGCGCTAAAGCCGTTAGCGCTAAAACAGTATGTCACGGAAACCACCATGAGCTATCGCCCGGAACATTGGGAAAACATGCGACAACAGCTCAAACAACTTGGTGTGACCCGACAATATGTTGTTATTCAGCCTACGGCACGGCAGCTATTTAAGTGCTGGGATAATGATAAATTCTCGCAGGTTATTGATGCCGTGCAGCGCCGCGGTTATCAAGTTGTACTGACGTCAGGCCCGGCCGCAGACGAGATGGCCTGCGTGGATGCTATTGCACGCGGCTGTGAGACAAAACCGGTTACTGGTCTGGCGGGTAAAACTCGCTTTCCTGAATTGGGTGCGTTGATTGACCATGCGGATCTCTTTATCGGCGTTGATTCGGCCCCCGGTCATATTGCCGCAGCAGTCAAAACGCCGGTCATTTGTCTTTTTGGCGCGACGGATCATGTATTCTGGCGTCCCTGGACCGACGACATCATTCAGTTTTGGGCAGGAAATTATCAGCCGATGCCTGAACGGCATGAGCTTGATCGTAATAAAAAATACCTTTCCGTGATTCCGGCTGAAGATGTTATCGCCGCGACGGAAAAAATGCTGCCGCATGAGGCACGCACCATAGATTTGGACAGCCTGCTATGAGAGTTGCCTTTTGCTTATATAAATATTTTCCTTTTGGCGGTCTGCAGCGTGATTTTATGCGCATTGCCCAAACCGTGGCGGCGCGAGGGCATCAGGTTCGTGTTTATACTCAGTCATGGGAAGGGGAATGCCCGGATAACTTTGAATTAATCCGCGTGCCGGTTAAATCCCGGACGAACCACGGTCGTAACGCAGAATATTATGCCTGGGTGCAACACCATTTGCGCGACCACCCTGTCGATCGGGTGGTTGGATTCAATAAGATGCCGGGCCTTGATGTGTATTACGCCGCAGACGTGTGTTACGCCGAAAAAGTCGCACAGGAAAAAGGATTTTTCTATCGCCTGACATCACGCTATCGGCATTATGCTGCTTTTGAACGCGCCACGTTTGAACACGGCAAGCCGACGCAACTATTAATGCTGACGAATAAGCAGATTGCTGACTTCCAAAAACATTATCAGACTGAAGCGGAGCGTTTCCATATTCTTCCTCCGGGGATTTACCCGGACAGAAAATATAGCCAACAGATCCCAAACAGTCGTCAAATTTATCGTCAGAAAAATGGTATCTCAGAACAGCAAAAATTACTGTTGCAAGTAGGGTCTGACTTTACCCGTAAAGGTGTGGATCGCTCTATTGAAGCGCTGGCATCGCTACCCGAATCTTTACGGCAAAATACGGTGCTCTATGTTGTCGGGCAGGATAAGCCGAAGAAGTTTGCAGCACTGGCTGAAAGAAGCGGCGTCGGCACGAATGTGCATTTTTTCTCCGGACGTAATGATATCGCGGAGTTAATGGCGGCAGCCGACCTTTTACTGCATCCAGCCTATCAGGAAGCTGCTGGTATTGTTTTGCTGGAAGCCATTACTGCTGGTTTGCCGGTGCTGACAACCGCGGTGTGCGGTTATGCACATTATATTGTGGATGCAAACTGTGGCGAAGCGATGACTGAACCATTCCGCCAGGATGCGCTAAATGAGGTTTTACTCAAAGCGCTGACACAGCCTTCCTTACGCAACGCCTGGGCTGAAAATGCGCGGTATTATGCTGATACCCAGGATTTATACAGCTTACCGGAGAAGGCCGCGGATATTATTACAGGTGATTTAGATGGTTGAGCTGAAAGCGCCGTTAACCACACTATGGCGCGGTAAAGATGCTTTTGAGGAAGTAAAAACGTTACAGGGCGAAGTGTTCAGAGAGCTGGAGACGCGTCGAACATTGCGGTTTGAGCTGGACGGTAAAAGCTACTTCCTGAAGTGGCATAAAGGTACTTCGCTGAAAGAAATTGTGAAGAACCTGATTTCGTTACGTATGCCTGTTCTGGGCGCTGACAGAGAATGGCACGCCATTCATCGTCTACATGAGCTGGGCGTTGATACGATGCACGGCGTTGGTTTTGGTGAAAAAGGCGTAAACCCGCTAACCAGAACATCATTTATTATCACCGAAGATTTAACGCCCACCATTAGCCTTGAAGACTACTGTGCTGACTGGGCTGTTAATCCACCGGACGCGCAGGTGAAGTGGATGATCATTAAGCGTGTTGCGACTATGGTACGTAAAATGCACGCCGGGGGAATTAACCATCGCGACTGTTATATTTGCCACTTTCTTCTGCATTTACCTTTCACTGGTCGCGAAGAGGATTTAAAAATCTCCGTAATTGACCTGCATCGCGCGCAGATACGCCAGCACGTTCCCCTTCGCTGGCGTGACAAAGATTTAATTGGGCTTTATTTTTCTTCAATGAATATTGGCCTGACTCAGCGAGATATATTCCGGTTTATGCGTGAGTATTTCTCTCTCCCCCTGCGAGAGATTTTGCAAAAAGAATCGGGGTTGATTCATCAGGCAGATGTTAAAGCCGCTCGAATTAAAGAAAGGACAATAAGAAAAAATCTGTAATTATAATAATTATGCACTCAGTGAGTAATTTATGAGTGAGACAAGGATAGACAGAATGTCTAACATTAAAAGTTATATTTCAAACCAAAAAAACATAATTCAACATGATGATTTTTTTGGAAGAAGACTGGACATTGCTCTTTGCTTTGATCATGGTTTTATAATGCCAGCAGGTGTGGCAATATATTCCATTGTCGAAAATAATAAAGATATTGACTACGCCTTAAAGCAAAAAGAGAGATGTCAGGTAAAAATTACTCTATAGGGTTATATTACTATTTTTGCTATTTAATATCTAAAGTCTTTAGATTAAGGTTTTAACTCTGGGGTATATATGAAAATAGCTTTTATTGGCGAAGCGGTATCCGGTTTTGGAGGGATGGAAACCGTTATTAGCAACGTTATCCATACGTTTGAAAATAGCTCTCCGAAAATCAACTGTGAAATGTTTTTCTTTTGTCGTAATGACAAAATGGATAAAGCATGGCTAAAAGAGATTAAATATGCGCAATCATTCTCAAATATAAAATTAAGTTTTCTTCGTCGAGCTAAGCATGTTTATAATTTTAGTCAGTGGCTGAAAGAAACGTCACCGGATATTGTGATATGTATTGATATCATCTCATGTCTTTATGCCAATAAAGCACGAAAGAAAAGTGGTAAACAGTTTACTATTTTCTCGTGGCCGCATTTTTCGCTCGACCATAAAAAACATGCAGAATGTATAACGTACGCGGATTATCATCTGGCCATAAGTAGTGGTATTAAAGAACAGATGATGGCACGGGGTATCTCAGCGCAAAATATTAGCGTCGTTTATAATCCTGTCTCTATTAAAACAATCATTGTGCCGCCGCCTGAGCGCGATAAACCCGCTGTATTTCTCTATGTAGGGCGTCTTAAATTTGAAGGACAGAAAAGAGTTAAAGATTTATTTGATGGCTTAACTCGTACGACAGGGGAATGGCAGCTACATATTATTGGTGATGGCTCAGATTTTGAAAAGTGCCAGGCCTATAGTCGGGAGCTTGGTATTGAGCAGCGTGTGATCTGGTATGGTTGGCAAAGCGCGCCGTGGCAAGTCGTACAGCAAAAAATAAAAAATGTCACCGCGTTACTACTTACCTCTGCGTTTGAGGGATTTCCTATGACCCTGCTGGAAGCAATGTCATATGGAATTCCGTGTATTAGTTCTGATTGTATGTCTGGCCCGCGCGATATGATTAAACCCGGTTTGAATGGTGAGCTTTACACTCCGGGTGCTATAGATGATTTTGTAGGACACCTTAATCGCGTTATTTCTGGTGAAGTAAAATATCAGCATGATATTATTCCCGGCACGATTGAGAGATTTTACGATGTGCTATATTTTAAAAATTTTAATAATGCGATATTCTCGAAATTACAAAAGTGATCACTATGAGCAGAAAATATTTTGAAGAAGAAGTCATTCAACAGACTTTAGATTATAACTATGCACAACATAGTGATGCTGATAAATTTAATATAGCTTATGGGATTGATAAAAACTTTCTTTTTGGCTGTGGTGTCTCTATTGCATCGGTTCTCCTTGCTAACCCAGAGAAGGCGTTAGCTTTCCATGTTTTTACCGATTTCTTTGACTCTGAAGACCAGCAGCGATTTGAGGCATTAGCAAAACAGTACGCTACGCAGATTGTTGTTTACCTAATCGACTGTGAGCGCTTAAAATCGCTACCCAGTACCAAAAACTGGACCTATGCAACATACTTTAGATTCATTATCGCCGATTATTTTTCAGATAAAACAGATAGAGTACTTTATCTGGATGCAGATATTGCATGTAAGGGGAGTATTCTGGAACTTATTGATCTTAATTTTGCTGAAAATGAGATTGCGGCTGTCGTTGCTGAAGGCGAGTTGGAATGGTGGACTAAGCGCTCGGTTAGCCTGGCAACGCCTGGGCTGGTTTCTGGCTATTTTAATGCCGGTTTTATTTTAATTAACATACCTCTTTGGACCGCAGAAAATATCTCTAAGAAAGCGATTGAAATGCTAAAAGATCCAGAGGTAGTACAGCGCATAACGCACCTTGATCAGGATGTATTAAATATATTGTTAGTGAATAAAGCGCGTTTTGTTGATAAAAAATTTAATACACAATTTAGTCTTAACTATGAATTAAAAGATTCAGTTATTAATCCAGTCGATGCTGAGACTGTATTTGTTCATTATATCGGACCAACGAAGCCCTGGCATAGTTGGGGGGCTTACCCTGTGTCACAATATTTTTTACAGGCTAAGAGCAACTCACCGTGGTCTCATTGTGCACTTTTAAATCCAGTCACTAGCCATCAGTTACGTTATGCGGCAAAGCATATGTTTAATCAGAAGCATTATACTTCGGGTATAAATTACTATATAGCCTACTTTAAACGTAAACTTCTTGAATAAAACCCATAGGTGATGTAATGGATTCATTTCCTGAGATAGAAATAGCTGAATATAAAGTTTTTGATGAAAGTAATAATAATAATGATGATAACGTATTAAACATTTCTTATGGTGTTGATGAAAACTATCTTGATGGTGTGGGGGTATCAATCGCTTCAGTTGTATTAAACAATAATATCCCGCTCGCTTTTCACATTATTTGTGACTCATACTCTCCGTGTTTTGTAAAATATATAGAGCGTTTAGCCGTACAGCATCACATAAAAATTTCTCTTTATCTTATTAAAGTAGAAAGCCTTGAAGTATTGCCTCAAACTAAAGTATGGTCGAGAGCAATGTATTTTCGTTTATTTGCTTTCGATTATCTCAGCAAGAAGGTAAACACCTTACTTTATTTGGATGCCGATGTTGTATGCAAAGGATCTTTGCAAGATCTTCTACAACTTGATTTGACAGAGAAGATTGCTGCGGTCGTAAAAGATGTTGATTCCATCCAGAATAAGGTAAATGAGAGATTAAGAGCATTTAATTTACAAGGTGGTTATTTTAACTCCGGCGTGGTTTTTGTTAACCTGAAATTATGGAAAGAGAATGCCTTAACTGAAAAGGCATTTTTACTTCTGGCAGGTAAAGAAGCTGACTCTTTTAAATATCCCGATCAGGATGTTTTGAATATTCTCCTACAGGACAAAGTCATTTTTCTACCGCGACCGTATAATACCATTTATACTATCAAAAGTGAGTTGAAAGATAAGTCACATAAAAAATATAGCAATATAATTAATGATAATACTGTTTTAATTCATTATACGGGCGCTACAAAACCATGGCATGCCTGGGCAAATTATCCTTCAGTTATCTATTATAAAAATGCACGACTGAACTCGCCCTGGAAAGATTCTCCTGCAAAAGATGCGCGTACCATAGTCGAATTTAAGAAGCGATATAAACATCTTCTCGTGCAGGGCCATTATTTTAAAGGCCTGCTGGCTGGAAGCGCATATCTTTATCGTAAACTTTTCCACAAATAATTCCCCTCCCTAAATCTCCATTATGATTATTGAAAAAAAGATTAAAAACTATACCGTCTTTGTCAAAAAAGACGGTGAAAAATACATTGGGATATTCAAAGATTTTCTATCTTATAATCATCAGGTTATTAAAGTCTTCCGTAATATAGAAGATACAAAAGTTGTATTGATTAATACAGACTACGGAAAATATATTCTCAAAGTATTTAGCCCAAAAGTAAAAAATACTGAACGCTTTTTTAAATCGTTAGTAAAAGGGGATTACTACGAAAAGCTTTTTCATCAGACAGATCGTGTGCGGCGTGAAGGGTTTACGGCGCTTAATGATTTTTACCTGCTGGCGGAAATTAAAACATTACGCTATGTAAAAACATACGTGATGATAATTGAGTATATTGAAGGTATTGAACTTGTTGATATGCCAGAAATTTCTGACGAGGTGAGAGGGAAAGTCAAACAGTCGATATATTCTCTGCATCAGCATGGTATGGTTTCGGGCGATCCCCATAAAGGTAACTTTATCCTGCAAGGCAATGAGATCAGAATTATTGATTTGTCCGGAAAAAGACCTTCCAGACAACGAAAAGCAAAGGATCGTATTGATTTAGAAAGACATTATGGTATCAAAAATAATGTGAGAGATATCGGATTTTACTTATTGATTTATAAGAAAAAACTCCGAAATTTATTGCGTTGTATTAAGGGTAAGGAAAAACGCTGATCAATGTAGCACGTTTGGTTTAATTTAAGGGGTTGACTGACTTTTATTTGCTGCAGCGTTATGACATAATTGAGAGAATTTGAGATGTAATATTAGTTATTGAATATAACATTTATTTATAGGTTGCATGATAAACATACGAGTTTTTTATGGGCAGCGTTAACTTCATAACTCACGCCGATGTTCTGCAACTTATTGCGAAAAGAACGGCTGAAGATTGTATTATTTTTCTTTCTGGTCCTACGTCCAGAAAGACGCCGCTGTCCTTGTTACGAATGAAAGATGTCATTGCAGTCAATGGTTCTGTTCAATATTTGCTAAACAATAACGTCAAGCCATTTTTGTACCTTCTGACGGATGTTCGCTTCCTCCATCGTCGGCGCGAAGATTTTTATAACTTTAGCCGTAACAGTCAGTTTACTATCGTCAATCTTGATGTGTACGAACAGGCTTCAGTGGATGATCAAAAATATATTGAAGAAAACTGTTTAATTATTCGCTCCTTTTATCGCCGAGAAAAAGGGGGCTTTTTAAAAAAAATTAAATTTAATATCCTCAAGCGGGTTCATAAAGCATTACTTATTTCAGTTCCTCTTTCGAAAAGAGGGCGACTGGCTGGATTTTGCAAGGATATCAGCATCGGGTATTGCTCTTGCCATACTATTGCTTATACCGCTATTCAAGTTGCCTATTCCCTTAAGTATGGTCGTATTATATGTTCTGGGCTTGACTTAACAGGGAGTTGCCCACGTTTCTATGACGAATCTACCAGCCCTATGCCATCTGAGCTTAGTAAAGACTTGTTTAAAATACTGCCATTTTTTACTTTTATGAGAAAAAATGTGAGTGATTTAAATATCTTTAATTTATCAGATGATACTGCAATTCATTACGATGTTATTCCATATATTACAGCCTCGGAACTTGAGGATGAAATATATTACGATAAAATTGTCTAGACACTAGATAAATCATTATTTTGCGTTGCTTCGGCACGCATTTCTTTTTCTATAACATTTCTTTTTCTATAAAGTTAACTATTCTGGATTATAGCTATTATGATTAAAAAAATCATATTTACTGTTACTCCTATATTTTCAATTCCTCCTCGTGGTGCGGCTGCGGTAGAAACCTGGATTTACCAGGTTGCAAAACGACTATCAATACCGAGTGCTATTGCTTGTATAAAGAATGCTGGCTATCCTGAATATAATAAAATAAACGATAACTGTGATATTCATTACATTGGGTTTAGTAAAGTTTATAAGCGTCTTTTTCAGAAATGGACTCGTCTCGACCCACTACCCTATTCCCAGCGTGTCCTTAATATTAGAGATAAAGTGACTACCCAGGAAGATAGCGTCATTGTTATTCATAATAGTATGAAACTGTATCGGCAGATCAGAGAGCGCAATCCAAATGCAAAACTGGTTATGCACATGCATAACGCATTTGAACCAGAACTGCCTGATAATGATGCAAAAATTATCGTGCCCAGTCAGTTTCTTAAAGCGTTTTATGAAGAAAGATTGCCCGCCGCTGCTGTTAGTATTGTGCCTAATGGTTTTTGTGCTGAGACTTATAAAAGAAACCCACAAAATAACCTCCGTCAGCAATTAAATATTGCGGAAGATGCCACCGTTCTCTTATATGCCGGGAGAATTTCGCCTGATAAAGGCATCCTGTTGCTTTTGCAGGCGTTCAAAAAATTACGTACCTTAAAAAGTAATATTAAACTTGTCGTTGTTGGCGACCCTTATGCAAGCCGCAAGGGTGAAAAAGCAGAGTATCAAAAGAAAGTACTGGACGCCGCAAAAGAGATTGGAACTGATTGTATTATGGCTGGGGGGCAATCTCCTGACCAGATGCATAACTTCTATCATATAGCCGATCTGGTTATTGTGCCATCTCAGGTTGAAGAAGCATTTTGCATGGTGGCTGTAGAAGCGATGGCAGCAGGAAAAGCGGTTCTTGCCAGCAAAAAAGGGGGGATTAGCGAATTTGTGTTAGATGGCATAACGGGCTATCACCTCGCAGAACCTATGTCGAGCGACAGTATAATTAATGATATTAACCGTGCGCTTGCTGATAAGGAACGCCACCAGATTGCCGAAAAAGCAAAATCCCTGGTGTTTTCAAAATACAGTTGGGAAAATGTAGCGCAGCGTTTCGAGGAACAAATGAAAAACTGGTTTGATAAGTGATTGAGTCCTGATGATGGAAAACGCGCTGATACCGTAATAAGTATCAGCGCGTTTTTTTATCTATTTCTTAGCGCCAGCAGAAAACCGGTAATGATACCAATTTGAGCAATATCGACCTGTTCAAAATTACCACGAACGATATAAAAACCGACGAAAGATAAAAATAGCAAGAGATGAGCATTGTAGGGACTTATCTCTACTTTCCTGAAGGTAGAGCTGGCTGTTTCCCTGATGATAGCGCCATATAAATAGGCCAGGCTCGCCAGACCCAATATGCCAGCACTAAACCAGATGTACAGAATGGTATTATGCGGACCGATAGATTCTTTAAAGGTCCACGTTGGATAATCGACAACGCGTTTATTATAAACACTATCATAAACATCATTACTATAGCCGTAGCCCTTGATCGGGTTTTCCTGAATCAGTATCCACGCGGTGCCCTGGGTTCCGTTAGTATAACGATATGAGCTATCTGTCTGCTGTAATTTATACAGTAGTCGCTCCTGATCCGGTTTATGGCTTTGCTGAGTGATAACTAAAACGCCAGCAATAACCAGGATAGCAGCGCCAATTCCCATTAGTTTCCACTGGCGGTTCAAAATCGCCCATAAAACGCCCACCACTAAAACTGCCAGCCATGCTCCCCGCGACAAGGTGCCTAACATTAAGAATAAGTAGACGGCGCTCAGCGCAAAGAAAGCGAGTTTGAGCGATGTTTTTCTGAATAGCCAGATATTCAACAATGCCGGGAACAGAAATACCATTGAATCAGATATATGTCGATGGTCATAGTTTGTAAATGGCATCACCCCCCTGGAATAGTCCTGAATATAAAAGACAATTTCTACCAGCGAACGTAATCCTAAACTTGTTAAAAAGGAGAAAAGTACTATTTTCGCAACCGTTTCTTTTGTTTCATCTTTTAATAGTACGGGGATTAATAAAGTATATAATAAGAAACCCTCCAGTACCGTATTTTCAAATTCCTTGAAACTTTCTTTCATATCTGGCGATATGAGTATGGAATAAACAAGGATTAATGATAATACTGCTACGCTATAAAATACGCTATTTTTGAAAAGAGGAGAAAAACTTTTCGGTGAGCGTGAGACATGGTAAATCGCGGTGATAACCATAAGTATGATTATCAAATGTTTATAACGCGTAATACCATCCAGAAAATACGTGGCAACAAAAAGAAAAACCAGCGCTTTATTCCAGATCGGCTTCCATTTCTCTTTATTTAACGTTAATGATGTGGTTAGCATCTTTTCTCCACAATAGGTTTGGGATGAGACAGAGTCTCTTTAATGAATCTTTCCAAATACGCTTGTGGCATCTAAATTCGCCAGGTTCTGTTCTGGTGAGCAGCATGCCATTTGGTTCTTCCCATAACCTCCAATTAACCCAGGGTCCGTTGGGCCATATAGCGTAATATTCGGTCTGTCGAGCGCGGCGGTGAGATGGCTCAGGCCGGTATCAACCGATACGACAAATTTTGCGCCAGCCAGCACTCTGGCGACCTCCTCCAGGCTCATGCGCGGTAACACATCCACATAGTCAAAGCCTTCGGCCAGTCGTTTAGCACGGGCCTCCTCATGAGGCGCGCCCCAGGGAAGTTTTATCCGTAATCCGGTGTTGCCCACCAGGCCGATAAGCTCGCGCCAGTTTGCTTCCGGCCAGTGTTTATCATCGCGGGTCGTGGCATGTAAAAACACCGCATACGGATCGCTAACCGCCTGCTGGCAATGCAGAAAATGTTTTGCGATGGCATAATCGCCCTGCGACTGCGGTTTATCGTATCCCAGGCTTTTGGCGAACAGCTCGCGCGTCCGTTCAACCGCATGTTGTTGCTTTGCGATATGGTGTTTACGGTTATAGAACAGGCTGGCCAGCGGTTCGCGGGCGGTACTCCAGTCCATACCGTGCTTTATCCCATGCGCCAGACGCGTCACCAGCGCCGCGCTTTTTACCAGCCCCTGCGCATCAATCACAGCGTCGTATTGGTTTGCGCATACCGCCCGACGAAAGGCTGTGCGTTCCGCTTTGATGGGCGCGGAAAACCAGGCTTTGCGCCAACGGCGAATAGCGACGGGAATCACGCGATCGACAGCACTGTGCCAGGACGGAATTTGCGCAAACCCTTCTTCGACAACCCAATCAAATTGAATCCCCGGAATCGCCTGTTGCGCGTCGGTAAGCGCAGGCAGGGTATGTAATACGTCGCCCATCGATGATGTTTTAACGATCAAAACCCGCATTAAACGCCCTCTTCCGACAACAGCGAATGAAGCTCTTCCAGAACCCGCTGCGGCGTGATATCGATCAGGCTCTGGTGATAGCCTTGCGCCGTATCACCTTTACGCACTTTGTGATAACCCGTAATGAGACGAATCACCCGGGCCTTATGAGACAGCGGTGGCGTGAAATCCGGGCTACTTGGGCCATACAAGGCGACCAGCGGGCGGTCGAGCGCCGCCGCGACGTGCATCAGTCCGGAATCGTTGGTGACGATGGCTTTACAGGCGGCTATCAGAATGACGGCCTGTTCCAGCTGGGTTTCCCCCGCCAGGTTGCGACACCATGCCTGCTGCTCGCTATTCAGCGCCGCCAGGATCTCATTTCCGGCTTCATGGTCTTTTGCCGAGCCAAACAGTACGACCTGATACCCTTCGTTAATGAGCTGTTTTGCCAGTTCGGCGTAGTGATAGTGCGGCCAACGTTTTGCCGGGCCAAATTCCGCGCCGGGGCAAAAGCCGATCAGAGGACGTTCAGAAGATAATGAAAAGTCGCTGCACATCAGCGACTTTTCACCCTCGCTAACCTGGAGCTGTGGCCAGAGTAGCGGCTGGGGCAGATCTTTCGCCGTGCGCATCACGCCCTTGTCATAAGCCAGCGCCACGTAGCGCTCCACCATCAGTGGCCAGGCGTCTTTATCAAGGACGCGCGCATCGTTCAGCAGGCCATAGCGCATTTCGCCGCGCCAGCCAGTACGGTGCGGGATATTGGCAAAGAAAGGAATCAGCGCCGATTTAAACGAATTTGGCAACACCCAGGCGCGATCGTAGCGCTTCTCTCGCAGGCTATGGCCCAATCTGCGGCGCTCGCCGATTTCCAGCGCGCCGTGGCCCAGCGGCATGGGTATCGCCTCGTTAACTTCCGGCATACGCGATAACAACGGACGGCACCAGGCTGGCGCCATCACGTCGATTATCGCCTGGGGATAGCGCGCTTTAAGCGTGCGATAGAGACTTTGCGACATCATCATGTCGCCCACCCAGGACGGGCCAATGACCAAAATTTTCATACTTACGCGTCGCGGTTCAGCCAGGCCATATACTCCGTGACGCCTTCGGCGACGGTCTTAAAGGGTTTGTCGTAGCCCGCGTTGCGTAGATTGGTTAAATCCGCCTGCGTAAACGCCTGATAGCGACCTTTCAGCTTATCCGGGAACGGAATGTATTCAATGCTGCCTTTTTTATGGTATGCCAGCGTCGCGTCGGCGACGGCCTGGAAAGATTCCGCGCGGCCTGTGCCCAGGTTAAAGATGCCGGACTTACCGCTTTCCAGGAACCACAGGTTAACGGCGGCCACATCGCCCACGTAAACGAAGTCGCGCTTGAAGTTTTCGCTGCCTTCAAACAGTTTCGGGCTTTCGCCGTTGTTTAACTGTGTATTCAGATGAAATGCCACGCTTGCCATGCTGCCTTTATGGCCTTCACGTGGTCCATAGACGTTGAAATAGCGGAAACCGACAATCTGCGAGTTCGCTTCTGGCAGGATCTGGCGCACATATTCATCAAACAGGAATTTAGAATAGCCGTAAACGTTAAGCGGTTTTTCGTATTCGCGCGATTCGATGAAATCAGACGTGCGACCGCCATAGGTGGCGGCAGAAGAGGCATAGAGGAACGGGATTTCGCGCTCAAGACAATAGTGCAGCAGCTCTTTGGAGTATTGATAGTTATTATCCATCATATACTTGCCGTCCCACTCGGTGGTGGAAGAGCAGGCGCCTTCATGGAAAATAGCTTCGATATCGCCGAGCTCTTCTCCGGACATAATCTGGATCAGGAAATCTTCCTTATCCATATAGTCAGCAATGTTCAGATCCACCAGGTTTACAAACTTGGTGCCGTCTTTCAGGTTATCCACCACCAGAATATCGGTGATACCTTTATCATTCAGGGCTTTAACGATATTGCTGCCGATAAAGCCCGCGCCGCCGGTAACGATGATCATAACTGTAACCTTTGAATTATGGTGTCAGAGACTGTCTCAGACATGAATGCTCTTATCATAACACTATTCATCCATTCACTGATAACCCGTGAGGATACGCGTGATTTATGCTGCATTTTAAAGAAGTGATGACGCGTCATCTCGTATCAACGTATCGCTTTGGGTAATATGTGCTGAAATTTGCCCAGTCTGGAGAATCGCAATGCGTGGGGATTTTTACAAACAGTTAACCAACGATCTGGAAACCGCCCGAGCGGAAGGATTGTTTAAAGAAGAGCGCATTATTACGTCTGCGCAGCAGGCGGATATCACCGTGGCGGATGGAAGCCACGTTATTAACTTTTGCGCCAATAACTATCTCGGGCTGGCGAATCACCCTGAGCTGATTAATGCCGCAAAAGCGGGTATGGACAGCCACGGTTTCGGTATGGCGTCCGTGCGTTTTATCTGCGGCACCCAGGATAGCCACAAAGCGCTGGAGCAAAAGCTGGCAAGCTTCCTCGGCATGGAAGATGCGATTCTGTATTCCTCCTGTTTCGACGCTAACGGCGGCTTGTTTGAGACGTTGCTGGGCGCGGAAGACGCCATTATCTCCGACGCGCTGAACCACGCGTCTATCATTGACGGCGTGCGTTTGTGTAAAGCGAAGCGTTATCGCTATGCCAACAACGATATGGCAGAGCTGGAAGCGCGGCTGAAAGAGGCGCGTGAGGCCGGCGCGCGTCATGTCCTGATCGCCACCGACGGGGTGTTCTCAATGGATGGCGTCATCGCCAATCTGAAAGGCGTCTGTGATCTGGCCGATAAATACGATGCGCTGGTGATGGTTGATGATTCTCACGCGGTAGGCTTTGTCGGCGAAAACGGTCGCGGTTCCCATGAATACTGCGACGTAATGGGCCGCGTAGATATTATTACCGGTACGCTGGGCAAAGCGTTAGGCGGCGCATCCGGCGGTTATACCGCGGCGCGTAAAGAGGTCGTTGAGTGGTTGCGTCAGCGTTCCCGCCCATATCTGTTCTCCAACTCCCTGGCGCCGGCGATCGTGGCGGCTTCTATTAAAGTGTTAGAGATGGTGGAAGCGGGCGCAGAACTGCGCGATCGCTTGTGGGCGAACGCCCGGCAGTTCCGTGAGCAGATGTCTGCCGCGGGATTTACGCTGGCAGGCGCGGATCACGCCATCATCCCGGTAATGCTGGGAGATGCGGTTGTCGCGCAGAAATTTGCCCGCGAACTGCAAAAAGAGGGCATTTACGTTACCGGTTTCTTCTATCCGGTCGTACCAAAAGGTCAGGCGCGTATTCGTACCCAGATGTCTGCGGCGCATACGCCTGAGCAAATTACGCGTGCGGTAGACGCGTTCACGCGTATTGGTAAACAACTGGGCGTGATTGCCTGAGGATGTAAGATGAAAGCGTTATCCAAACTGAAAGCGGAAGAGGGCATCTGGATGACCGACGTTCCGGAACCGGAAGTCGGCCATAACGATTTGCTGATTAAAATCCGTAAAACAGCCATCTGCGGTACTGACGTTCACATCTATAACTGGGATGACTGGTCGCAAAAAACCATCCCGGTTCCGATGGTCGTGGGGCATGAATATGTTGGCGAAGTGGTCGGCATCGGTCAGGAAGTGAAAGGCTTTAAAATTGGCGATCGCGTCTCCGGCGAAGGTCATATCACCTGCGGTCATTGCCGCAACTGCCGTGGTGGTCGTACTCACCTGTGTCGCAACACCACCGGCGTGGGCGTCAACCGTCCCGGCTGCTTCGCGGAATATCTGGTCATCCCGGCGTTCAATGCGTTTAAAATCCCGGATAACATTTCTGATGATTTAGCCTCTATTTTCGACCCGTTTGGTAATGCGGTGCATACGGCGCTGTCTTTCGATCTTGTCGGCGAAGATGTACTGGTATCGGGGGCGGGGCCAATCGGCGTAATGGCCGCCGCGGTGGCGAAACATGTTGGCGCGCGTCATGTGGTGATTACTGACGTCAATGAATACCGTCTGGAGCTGGCGCGTAAAATGGGCGTCACCCGCGCGGTCAACGTCGCGAAAGAGAGCCTGAACGACGTCATGGCGGAGCTGGGAATGACCGAAGGGTTCGATGTGGGTCTGGAGATGTCCGGCGCGCCGCCGGCGTTTCGTACCATGCTGGACACCATGAATCACGGCGGTCGTATTGCGATGCTGGGGATTCCGCCATCAGATATGTCTATCGACTGGACAAAAGTCATCTTTAAGGGCTTGTTCATTAAAGGTATTTATGGTCGTGAGATGTTCGAAACGTGGTACAAAATGGCGGCGCTGATCCAGTCCGGTCTGGATCTGTCACCGATTATCACCCATCGTTTCTCTATTGATGATTTCCAGAAAGGTTTTGACGCCATGCGTTCAGGCCAGTCAGGAAAAGTTATTCTGAGTTGGGATTAATATGTATAGAGACCCGATGATATTTATCGGGTCTGATATACGTTTCATCGTAAAAGGTTGGTGTCATTCGCCAACCTTTTTTGTTAGGGAAAATCTGGAAAGCCGTAAAGAATTGTCATAGACATCAAGCATTCGTAATTGCGCTTTACTCTTATTTTACTCGCTAACGTCACGCTCTACTCTGAGTTTTGTGCTTGCTTTTTACTGTAAAAATTAATTATGGCGGCTTAATAGTTTCTTAATAGAGCCACAGTATAAAGGCAGGGTAAATTAAGGTTTTTCTGGTAATCGTTATGAAAAATAGTAAAACCAAAGTGAGTATCATTATCCCGTTATATAATGCGGGAGCGGATTTTAATGCTTGCATGGCGTCGTTAATCGCGCAAACGTGGTCGGCGCTGGAAATTATTATTGTGAATGATGGATCGACGGATCATTCCGTTGAGATAGCAAAACATTACGCGGAACATTACCCACATGTTCGACTGCTTCATCAGGCCAATACTGGCGCATCTGTCGCCCGTAATCTTGGCCTGCAAGCGGCGACCGGCGATTATGTCGCCTTTGTCGATGCGGATGACCAGGTCTACCCGAAGATGTATGAAACGCTGATGACCATGGCGCTTAACGATGATCTGGACGTTGCGCAGTGTAATGCGGACTGGTGCGTCCGAAAAACCGGGCACGCCTGGCAATCTATTCCGACCGATCGTCTGCGTTCCACCGGGGTATTAAGCGGACCGGATTGGTTGCGTATGGCGCTGGCCTCGCGGCGCTGGACGCATGTTGTCTGGATGGGCGTTTATCGACGTGCGTTAATTACCGATAACAATATTACTTTCGTTCCCGGACTACATCATCAGGACATATTATGGTCGACGGAAGTTATGTTTAATGCCACGCGCGTACGTTATACTGAACAATCATTATATAAATATTTCCTGCATGATAATTCGGTAAGCCGTTTGCAAAGACAAGGCAATAAAAATCTTAATTATCAGCGGCATTATATTAAAATTACGCGATTATTAGAAAAGCTCAATCGTGATTATGCCCGTCGTATTCCGATTTACCCGCAATTTCGCCAGCAAATTACCTGGGAAGCGTTACGCGTTTGTCATGCGGTACGTAAAGAGCCTGATATTTTGACCCGCCAGCGTATGATTGCCGAAATTTTTACTTCTGGCATGTATAGACGGATGATGGCTAACGTCCGCAGCGCGAAAGCGGCTTATCAGACGCTGCTCTGGTCCTTCCGGCTGTGGCAATGGCGCGACAAAACCTTGTCGCACCGTCGTATGGCCCGTAAGGCGCTCAATCTGTCTTAGCGCTCACGTTTTTAGGCGCGGCGATTTTCCCCCAGCCTTGCCACTGGTGCTGAAACCAGACAACCACGGAACTTTGCGTAATGCTCTCGCCGATGACGCTGAAAAAGCGCGTAGCGTAGACCGGTTGCAGCGGTTTTTTCGGCTTGCACATCTTCACGCCGCGAAAGGGATTGCGCGGTGCGTCAATTTTCTGCGGCGTTACACCAGGTCGGGACGTATCTACCTGCGGTTCGTTGAGCAGGCTGCCTGGACGTACCAGGGTGATATCCGCCGGCAGGCGATAAACCATCTGTTGCAGCACGCGAACCGTTGCGGGATGCGGATGACCAATCGCGATAGCGGAACCGTTGCGACGGGCCAGTTCGATAGCGCGATTAAACTGACGGCGGATATCCGCCTCGTTTTGCGTATCGTCGAGGAACACTTTACGCTTGATCACTTTCACACCCGTACCGGATGCCGCGCGCATCGCCTGGCTATTGCCAATCGTCATGCTGTCGAGAAAATAGAGATTGTAATGTTCCAGCACCTGCATAACTTTTTGCATACCGAACAGGCTGGAAGTCATTGCGCTGCCCATGTGGTTATTAAGCCCGACGGCATACGGCACGTTGTTTACCGCCTCGCGGATAATGTGCTCGATCTCATCGCTGCTCATATCTGGTCGCAGCGTATCCTTCTCCAGCGGCTGTTTGCTTAGCGGCGCCATCGGCAGGTGGATTAACACCTCATGCCCGCTATTGTGCGCTTTAGTTGCCATTTCGCGCGCGTGCGGCGCGTTGGGCAGTACGGCGACGGAGATGTTTGGCGGCAGCGCCAGAACCTGGTTTTCCGTATGCGGGCGATAGCCAAAATCATCAATCACGATGGCGAGCTTGCCAGCGAAAACGGGATGTGCAAACGCCAGCAAAGTGGCCAGCGTGAGAATGGAGCGACGAAACTGAGGCAAAACTTATCTTCCCAACCACGGCTGTGGATTGACGGCCTGACCCTGGCGACGAATTTCGAAATAAAGCGAAGGTCTGCCCTGACCGCCGCTACTGCCCACAAGGGCGATAGGTTGTCCGGCGCGCACCTGCGCGCCTACGCTGACCAGCGCGCTCTGGTTATAGCCGTAAAGGCTCATATCGCCTTTACCATGCTCCACGACCACCACCAGGCCATAGCCTTGCAGCCAGTCCGCCAGAATCACCCTGCCGTCGGCGATGGCTTTGACCTCGGTGCCTTCCGACGCGCCGATCACCATCCCCTTCCAACGTAGCTCACCCTGCAGCCGTTCGCCATAGCGATGCAATATCGGGCCGCGTACCGGCCAGTATGCCTGACCGCGAGGCGCGCCCAGACCGCCGGTGCGGGACATTAGCGAACGCTCGCTTTCCGTCGGCTTATAGGTGCTGCCTTTACGCGAGGCTTCCTGCTGCTTATCGCGTACCGCCTGCGCTTCGCGGGCTTCACGCTCCGCTCGCGCTTTGGCCGCCGCTTCCGCCCGCGCGATACTGTTGCGTAGGCGTGATTCGTTGGCGCGTAGTTCGCTTAACTGTTGCTGGCCTTGCTGAATAGACGACTCCAGTCCGGCAAGCGTTTTCTTACGTTCATTACGCGCCTGCTCCAGCTTCGCCTGCTGAGCGCGCTGTTCATACAGCAACGTTTGTTGTTGGCTTTGCTTCTCTTCCAGCTCGGCTTTTTGCGTGGCGACCTGTTCGCGAGTCTGTTTCAGTTCGGCGATAGTCTCCTGGCGCGCCTGGTTCAGATAGCCGAAGTAGGCCTGCAGGCGTTGCCCACGCTGGCTCTCTTCTCCGCTAAGAATAAGCTGAATGCCGGTGTGTTCGCCCTGGCGGAAAGCGGCGTCCAACTGCGCGGCGAGATTACGCTCCTGGCTGGCTTTTTGCTGCTCCAGTTTGGCAATTGAGGCGTTCATCTCATCAATTTGCGCATTTAACTGATCCAGAGTGCTTTGCGTTTCGCGCAGCTTACGCGCTGCGGCCGAGATGGCCTCTTCCTGGGCTTTCAGTTGTGCCAGGAGGCTGGCGCGCTGTTGCTGCTGCTGGCGTACGTCGCGTTCTTTCGCGGCGATATCGGCCTGAATAGATTTGAGTTGATCACGGTCATCCGCGTGGGCGGAAAAGGCGCACAACAATACGCCAGCGCTAAGTACGCTGGCGTAGAACAAAGGCCTGACTGAAAACGTTTTTAGTTTCACGGCCTGTTGAATGGTGTTAATCGCCTTTCCCCTCATGGGGAGGGATTATTCCACGATGAACAGCGGCTTACCAGTCATCTCTTGCGGGATTTCCATCCCCATCAGCGACAGCATGGTAGGCGCAATGTCTGAAAGTTTGCCGCCTTCAACCGCCTTCACGTTTTTCTCGCCGACATAAATCAGCGGCACCGGCAGGTTGGTGTGGGCGGTATGCGCCTGACCGGTCGCCGGATCGCGCATCTGCTCCGCGTTGCCGTGGTCCGCGGTAATCAACAATTGTCCACCAACGGACTCAACCGCTTTTGTTACCTGTTCAATGCAGTTATCCAACGCTTCCACCGCTTTGATGGCGGCTTCCATCACGCCGGTATGACCGACCATATCGCCGTTTGGATAGTTACAAATGATGGTGTCGTACTTACCGCTTTCGATCGCCGCGACCAATTTTTCAGTCAATTCTGCAGAGCTCATTTCCGGTTGCAGGTCATAAGTGGCCACTTTCGGTGAGTTGATCAGAATGCGCTCTTCACCAGCAAACGGTTCTTCTACGCCGCCGTTAAAGAAAAAGGTTACGTGCGCATATTTTTCCGTTTCGGAAATACGCAGCTGAGTTTTGTCGTTTTTCGCCATCCATTCGCCAAAGGTATTCGCCAGCGACGCTGGTGGGTAGGCAACGGCAGTTTTGATGTCGGCGGCGTATTCGGTCAGCATCACGAAGTTCAGATTAACCACTTTCTTACGCGCAAAGCCGTCGAAATCAGCATTAACGAAAGCGCGGGTAATTTCGCGCGCGCGGTCAGCGCGGAAGTTCATGAAAATCAGCGTGTCGCCGTCTTCCATCGCCGCATCAGCCTGGCCCTCGGCGCGGATAACGGTCGCTTTGACAAACTCATCGTTTTCATCACGAGCGTAAGCGGCCTGCAGGCCAGCCACAGCGGTATCTGCCTGGAATTCGCCCTGCGCCAGGGTCATCAGATCATACGCTTTTTCCACGCGATCCCAACGGTTGTCGCGGTCCATAGCGTAGTAACGACCGACGATAGACGCCACGCGGCCTTTGCCCAGCGCGGCGAATTTGTCTTCGAATTTTTTCAGCGAGGCTTCAGCGCTGCGCGGCGGCGTGTCGCGACCGTCGAGGAAGGCGTGCAGATAGATTTTTTCTGCGCCGCGCTCTGCGGCCAGCTCCACCATCGCCATAATGTGATCTTCGTGGCTGTGGACGCCGCCCGCGGACAGCAGACCCATAATATGAACCGCTTTACCGGCGTTTTTCGCCTGGTCTACCGCATTGGTCAGGACTGGGTTAGCAAAGAAAGTACGTTCTTTAATTTCAACGTCCAGACGCGTCAGGTCCTGATAAACGATGCGGCCTGCGCCCAGGTTAACGTGGCCCACTTCGGAGTTGCCCATCTGGCGGTCAGGCAGACCCACTTCCAGACCGGATGCGTCGATCAGGGTATGCGGACGTTTTGCCCACAGAGCATCCATCACCGGGGTTTTGGCGTTTAAGATAGCGTTATCCTGCTGTTCTTCACGGTAGCCGTAGCCATCCAGAATCACCAGTACCATAGGTTTTTTAGAAACCGACATTGCGACAACCTCATACTCAATAGACAAAATAATTGCGTAATTTTACTACAGCTGAATCGATAAAATAGCCTCAGAAGATCAAAGAAAGGGATCGCGCTGGCGTGAGAAGGCAAGTAATAGCGTGATTTTTTTTCGTAGCGCCCCGCAAAAATGCATTCCAGTGCACGCTCTGGCTGTATTTGCGCCACTGCACAGGTATACTCCTTTCCTGGTTTTTTAATCACTACGTCGGGAGTTGTTACCCCCCATGCAAGAAATTATGCAATTTGTTGGCCGTCATCCCATACTGAGTATCGCCTGGATTGCGTTACTGGTGGCGGTTTTATTTACCACGTTCAAAGGTCTGACTTCAAAAGTTAAGGTGATTACACGCGGCGAAGCCACGCGCCTTATCAACAAAGAGGACGCCGTTGTTGTGGATTTACGTCAACGTGACGATTTCCGTAAAGGCCATATCGCTGGCGCGACCAATTTGCTGCCGAGCGAAATCAAAGCCAACAATGTTGGCGAACTGGAAAAGCACAAAGACAAGCCGATTATCGTGGTCGACGGTTCTGGTATGCAGTGCCAGGAATCCGCTAACGCGCTGACAAAAGCCGGCTTTGAAAAGGTCTTTGTGTTGAAAGAAGGCGTAGCAGGCTGGAGCGGCGAGAATCTGCCTCTGGTGCGCGGTAAGTGATTACCCGTCGTTTTCATGACGCAAGGGGAATGACTTGCCCTTGCGTCGACATGAAATCCATCGGGTAAAAAACAGGAGCGAAGTCATGGCCAATATTGAAATCTACACCAAAGCAACCTGCCCGTTTTGCCATCGTGCAAAGGCGCTGTTAAACAGCAAGGGCGTGAGTTTCCAGGAAATTGCGATTGACGGCGACGCCGTGAAGCGTGAAGAGATGATCAAACGTAGTGGCCGAACGACGGTTCCGCAAATTTTTATTGATGCACAGCACATTGGCGGTTGTGACGACTTGTATGCGCTGGATGCGCGTGGTGGACTGGATCCGCTGTTGCGTTAAGGCGTACTCAAGTATTTAAGGACAACACTAAAGGGTTTTACACATGTCAGAACAAAATAACACTGAAATGGCTTTCCAGATCCAACGTATCTATACCAAGGATGTTTCTTTCGAAGCGCCAAACGCACCGCATGTTTTCCAGAAAGATTGGCAGCCAGAGGTTAAACTGGATCTTGATACGGCATCTTCCCAACTGGCGGATGACGTTTATGAAGTTGTGCTGCGTGTTACCGTAACGGCTTCCCTGGGGGAAGAAACCGCGTTCCTGTGCGAAGTTCAGCAGGCCGGTATTTTCTCCATCAGCGGTATTGAAGGTACTCAGATGGCGCATTGCCTGGGCGCATACTGCCCGAACATTCTGTTCCCGTATGCTCGCGAGTGCATCACCAGCCTGGTTTCACGCGGTACGTTCCCGCAACTGAACCTTGCGCCGGTCAACTTTGATGCGCTGTTCATGAACTATTTGCAGCAGCAGGCTGGCGAAGGTACTGAAGAACATCAGGATGCCTGATGAACCAAAGTAATGCGTCAATGACAGTCATCGGTGCCGGCTCGTACGGCACCGCTCTCGCCATCACTCTGGCGAGAAACGGCCACCAGGTTGTCCTGTGGGGCCACGACCCAAAACATATCGCGACCCTGGAGCACGATCGCTGCAACGTCGCGTTCCTTCCCGATGTGCCTTTTCCCGATACGTTACACCTGGAAAGCGACTTAGCAATCGCGCTGGCGGCCAGTCGTAACATTCTGGTGGTGGTGCCAAGCCATGTTTTCAGCGACGTGCTGCGGCAGATTAAACCGCTGATGCGTCCGGATGCGCGTCTGGTATGGGCGACCAAAGGCCTGGAAGCGGAAACGGGGCGCCTGTTGCAGGATGTCGCTCGCGAGGCGTTAGGCGATCAAATCCCGCTGGCGGTGATTTCCGGTCCGACGTTTGCTAAAGAGCTGGCGGCGGGTTTGCCGACGGCAATCTCGCTGGCCTCAACCGATGAGACCTTTGCCGACGATCTCCAGCAACTGTTGCACTGCGGAAAAAGTTTTCGCGTCTATATCAATGCGGATTTTATCGGCGTGCAGCTTGGCGGCGCGGTGAAAAACGTGATTGCGATTGGCGCGGGGATGTCTGACGGCATCGGCTTCGGCGCGAACGCCCGCACGGCGCTAATCACGCGTGGACTGACCGAAATGTCGCGGCTTGGCGCAGCGCTTGGCGCCGATCCCGCCACCTTTATGGGGATGGCGGGTTTAGGCGATCTGGTGCTGACCTGTACCGACAACCAGTCGCGCAACCGTCGTTTTGGCATGATGCTTGGCCAGGGCATGGACGTTAAAGGCGCGCAGGATAAGATTGGCCAGGTGGTCGAAGGCTATCGCAATACGAAAGAAGTTCGTGAATTGGCGCACCGTTTTGGTGTTGAAATGCCAATAACCGAGGAAATTTATCAAGTATTGTATTGCGGAAAAAACGCGCGCGAGGCAGCATTAACGTTATTAGGTCGCGCCCGCAAGGAAGAGCTGAGTCGCCACTAGCCGTAAGGAACTGTTTGCATAAACGACCCAACCCGCACAGAACGGGTTGGTCGTTTTCTGCCCGTCTGGAGTAAGCCATGCCGTGTGAAGAACTGGAAATCGTCTGGAAGAATATTAAAGCTGAAGCCCGCGCTTTAGCTGACTGTGAGCCTATGTTGGCCAGTTTTTATCACGCCACGCTACTCAAGCATGAAAATCTGGGCAGTGCGCTGAGCTATATGCTGGCAAATAAACTGGCTTCGCCCATCATGCCCGCTATCGCTATCCGTGAAGTAGTTGAAGAAGCCTATGCCGCCGACCCGGAAATGATCGCGTCGGCAGCCTGCGATATTCAGGCCGTGCGCACTCGCGATCCGGCGGTGGATAAATACTCCACGCCGCTGTTATATCTGAAAGGCTTTCATGCGCTACAGGCCTACCGCATTGGTCACTGGTTGTGGAATAAAGGTCGCCGCGCGCTGGCTATCTTCCTGCAAAATCAGGTTTCGGTCTCGTTTCAGGTGGATATTCACCCGGCAGCGAAAATTGGCCGCGGGATTATGCTCGACCATGCCACCGGTATTGTGGTGGGGGAGACGGCGGTTATTGAAGATGATGTGTCGATCCTGCAATCCGTCACCCTGGGCGGTACCGGGAAAACGAGCGGCGATCGTCATCCTAAAATCCGCGAAGGCGTGATGATTGGCGCGGGCGCGAAAATTCTCGGCAATATCGAGGTGGGGCGCGGCGCGAAAATTGGCGCAGGTTCCGTCGTTTTACAGCCTGTCCCGCCGCACACTACCGCCGCAGGCGTTCCGGCGCGTATTGTCGGCAAGCCGGGCAGCGATAAGCCGTCGATGGATATGGACCAGCATTTCAACGGGATACACCATACGTTTGAGTATGGCGACGGCATCTGAATTGCGCGGTACAACTAAAAAACGCTGTTCCGATGGAGTGCAATCCCGGAACAGCGGAGCGAAGAATTCGCAATGTGGACAATCAGGCTGCGGATGATGTCAGCGTGATACGATCCAGCGGGCCGACGATAAACAGATATGAAATGAGACCAATAAGTCCCATCGAGCCAACGTATAAAATGGCAAAGTCGAACGACTGAGTATTGGCAAGAATCACGCCGATGACCAGCGGCGTAACGATGCTTGCCATATTGCCGCACATGTTAAATACGCCGCCGGCAATACCCAGAACTTCCTTCGGCGAGGTGTCGCTGAGTACGCACCAGCCCAGGTTACCAAACCCTTTGGCAAAAAAGGCCAGACTCATCGCCGCAATGACCACAAATTCTGAAGAGGTGTAGTTGGCGATCACTATTACGCAAGAGAGCAACATACCGCAGATAACAGGCAGTTTCCGCGCGACGGTAAGGCTATAGCCGCGTTTGAGTAGCCAGTCGGAGAACACGCCGCCGAGCAGGCCGCCAATAAAACCGGCAATGGCTGGAATACTGGCCACAAAACCGACTTTCAGAATCGACATGCCTTTCGCCTGGTACAGGTAGGTCGGGAACCAGGTCAGGAAGAACCAGGTGATAGAGGTGACGCAGAATTGCCCGATGTAAACACCGATCATCATCCGGTTAACACAGACGGTTTTAATCTGCGCGAACGTTATTTTCTGCGGCTCCTTTTTACAGCCCAGAGAGGGCTCGCCACCACCGCTACGAATATAGTCAATTTCCGCTTGATTAACTTTTGGATGGTGCATCGGATCTTTGACTTTCATTAACCAGAATATACCGAGCATCACGCCAATAGCGCCAATATAATAGAAGACAAAATGCCAGCTTAAATTATGCAGAATGATCGTCATTAGCGGGGTGATAATGCCCAGCGAGATATATTGCGCAGCCTGATAAACTGAAGTAACGAAACCTCGTTCATTATTGGGAAACCATTGTACGCTTAAACGACTGTTCGCCGGAAAGGCAGGCGCTTCAATCGCGCCCATCAGCAGACGTAGAATAACCAGTACAATTAATGGGCTGCCATACAGATAGATCGTTCCCTGAAACATGGTTACTAACGACCAGCCAATCAATGCGCAACCGTAAACCAGTCGTGAACCGTAGCGGTCTAATAGCCAACCGCCGGGTAGTTGCATAATGACATAGGCAATACCAAATGAGGAGAAGGCCAGGCCCATCGCTTCCGGATCAAAACCTAATTCTTTACTCATTATTGGGGCAACTACGGATAGAGTTGCGCGATCCGCATAATTAAATACGGTAGCAAGAAATAAAAATATAAGAATGGTATGACGCACTTTTGTGCGCTTTATTATTGTGTTCATTATCTACTCCTCAGATAAGGGCAGAATGCATCCTGTAAGGTAAGAGAGGCGGGACGGATTCCCGCCAGTCGGGTTAAGGGCGTTTGCCAAATTCACAGGTTAATTGTGTCCAGCGGCGCGCTTGTTCACTGAGCGTGAAACCCAGACCATGACGATCGGAAATCCACATGCGGCCATCGCGCAGCTCAAGTTGCTCGTTGAATAATGGGTTCAGCCACTCGAAATGTTCCAGCCACGGCTCCAGGGGATACGCTGCGGAAAGGTGCAGGTGTACTTCCATCGCAAAGTGCGGCGCCAGCTTACGTCCGTGTTTCGCCGCCAGATCCATAATCTTCAGGAACGGAGAGATACCGCCGACACGCGGCGCATCTGGCTGAACGAAATCGCTGGCATTGCCCAGAATCAACTGCTCGTGTTCCCGGAAACTGGTCAGCATTTCCCCGGTGGCGATAGGCGTATCCAGCGCGGCAGCAAGCTGGGCGTGGCCTTCGATGTCGTAAGCATCTAATGGTTCTTCAATCCAGATAAGGTTGAACTGTTCCATTTTACGCCCCATGCGGATAGCCGTTTCGCGATCCCACTGCTGGTTAGCGTCAACCATTAACGGGAACTCATCCCCAAGCGCTTCACGTACTGCGGTTAAGCGGCGAATATCCTCAGCGCAGTTGGGTTGTCCGACTTTCAACTTAATACCGCCAATGCCATTTTCGCGGGAAATCACCACATTTTTCAGCACTTGATCGAGCGGTGTATGCAAGAACCCCCCTGAGGTGTTGTAACACTGAACGGAGTCGCGGTGCGCGCCCAACAGTTTTGCCAGTGGCAGACCGGCACGTTTAGCCTTCATATCCCATAAGGCGATATCGATAGGGGAGATAGCCTGTACCGCCATCCCGCTACGCCCCACCGAGGCTCCGGCCCACAGCAGCTTAGTGTATATTTTGTCGATATCATTGGGATCTTCGCCCAGTAGATTGTCGGCTATCTCTTTGGCGTGAGCATAAATACCCTGGCCGCCAGCACGTTTGGAGTAGCTAAAACCAACGCCATCAAAGCCGTCGCGACTGCGGATTTCGGCAATGATGATTGCCACTTCGGTCAAAGGTTTCTGGCGCCCGGTCAGTACCTTCGCGTCACTCACTGGCGTCGCCAGCGGTAGAAAAGCCAGTGATAGCTTCACCCATTCGATACGATCGCCGGTTTCTGCCGCGGTTCTGGTATTCGCCGCTTTTGCATACGTTACGGCGTCGGAATTCGCGCTTAAAGCCATTTTTTTTCTCCTGATAATCACAAAATGATTGCGCTAACATTTTTATTATTAAGCGAACGCAGGATCCAGAAAGTTGATGTTGATTTGAACATTTGATCACATATGTCGTATAAAAAGCAGGATTTATTGCAAAATGGATCACGATCCAAAAATATCTGGGGAAATGCATAATACAAAATGATGGCGCTATCATTTTGTAATGACTGAGCTTGATAAGCTACTGTATTTACGGCCTTTCCTGATGCGAAGCTGGCAATAGCCGCAGGCATGATGAATAATGCGCGGATAAATCAGCCAATCTTTGCAGGGGCATCAGACGTGAAGAGAACCAAATCACCTCGTGCGCCGACGTTGGAAGATGTAGCACGTAGCGCCGGGCTGTCTCCGATGACAGTCAGCCGGGCATTGAATTCGCCACAACTGGTTCGCCCCAAAACGGTTGAGAAAGTCATGCAGGCGGTTCGCGTCACAGGCTACATACCCAACGCGTTAGCCGGTGGTCTGGCGTCGCGACGGAGTAAATTAATCGCTGTCGTCGTGCCGCAAATTAACAACAACATGTTTGTCGATACCATCCAGTCGCTGAGCGATGAACTGGCCCGACGCGGATATCACATATTGCTGTGCGTGGCGGGATATACCGAACAAACGGAAGCGGAATTGGTGGCGACACTGCTTTCCCGCCGCCCCGATGGCGTGGTGCTTACCGGGATCCATCACACGATAGAACTGAAAAAGGTCATCCTGAACGCGGCTATTCCGGTGGTGGAAATTTGGGACTTAACGCCCACGCCGCTTGATATGCTGGTCGGTTTTTCCCATGAAAAAGTTGGGCAGGCGACGGGGGAGTATCTTCTGAGTAAGGGCTATCGTCGTCCCGGCTTGTTGTGGACCGCCGATCGCCGAGCCGCGCAACGTAAGCAGGGGTTATGTAGTGTTCTTCAACGCCACGCTATTCATGCCGTACCGCAGGTAGATGTCCCCCTTCCGGCATCGCTTTCGCTGGGGCGCAGCGGTTTAAGCCAGCTTTTTGACGAAGGGACGTTTGATGTCATTGTTTGCAGTTCTGATACCCTGGCACAGGGTGCGATGATGGAGGCGGAAAGCCGTGGTTTGCGCATCCCGCATGATTTAGCGGTTATTGGTTTTGGCGACCTTGATTTTGCCGCCAGCAATCGACCGTCAATTACTACCGTAAGCGTTGACAGACGCGCCATTGGTCAGCGCGCCGCTACGCTGTTGGCCGATCGTATTGAACAGAAACCGTGCGCAGAAGCTATTGTGGATATTGGCTTTCATTTGATTGAGCGAGAGTCCGCATAAACGGGAACATGCCATCGGGATCGGCCAGGCCGGATCAGGCGTTAGCCGCCATCCGGCATTGAATATATTACGACCGCAATACCGCGCCGGGGTATCCTAACTGGCGCCACGCTTCATACACCACCACCGACACCGCATTCGACAGGTTCATGCTACGGCTATCCGGCATCATCGGAATGCGAATCTTCTGCTCTTTAGGCAACGCATCGAGAATGCTGGCGGGCAGGCCGCGCGTTTCCGGGCCAAACATCAAATAATCGCCATCCTGATAGCTTACGGCGCTATGGGCGGGCGTGCCCTTTGTCGTCAACGCAAACAGGCGCTGCGGGTTTTCGGCGGCGACAAAGGCGGCATAATCGTGATGGCGCTGAACCGCGGCGAATTCGTGATAGTCCAACCCTGCGCGGCGTAAGCGCTTATCATCCCAGGTAAACCCCATCGGTTCGATGATGTGCAGACGAAAGCCGGTATTGGCGCAAAGACGAATGATGTTGCCGGTATTCGGCGGGATTTCTGGTTCGAAAAGTACGATGTTAAGCATGATGCCCCCTTAAATGCGGGGGCAGAATAGCAGAAATTTACCGGGCTCTCACGCGCCAGGCGTTCAGGCGGCATCGCCTTTGCTCATTGGCGCCAGCGCGGCGGGCAAACTTCTCCCCAGTTCCTGCACCAGTGAATCGCCACTGATTTCGCTAATGGATTTCGCGCCGGTCAGGGTCATGGCGACTTTCATCTCTTTCTCGATCAGGTCCAGCAGGTTGGCGACACCCGCTTTTCCTGCCGTCGCCAGCGCGTAGAGATAGGCCCGACCCAGCAGTACGGTATCGGCCCCCAACGCAATCATACGCACGACATCCAGCCCGTTACGAATCCCGCTATCCGCCAGAATGGCGATATCGCCTTTCACCGCATCGGCAATGGCGGGCAGGGCGCGGGCGGAAGAGAGCACGCCATCGAGCTGGCGGCCGCCGTGATTCGACACCACGATACCGTCAGCGCCGAAACGTACCGCATCGCGGGCATCTTCTGGATCGAGGATCCCTTTGATCACCATTGGGCCGTCCCAGAATTCGCGTATCCACTCCAGATCTTTCCAGGAAATGGACGGATCGAAGTTATTTGCCAGCCAGCCGATATAGTCCTCAAGGCCGGTCGGTTTACCCAGATAGGCGGAAATATTGCCTAAATCATGCGGGCGACCGTTCAGGCCGACATCCCACGCCCATTTAGGGTGCATCACCGCCTGCCAGTAACGGCGCATGGCGGCGTTTGGGCCGCTCATCCCGGAGTGGGCGTCACGGTAGCGCGCGCCCGGCGTTGGCATATCCACGGTAAAGACCAGCGTGGAGCAGCCCGCCGCTTTCGCACGTTCAAGCGCGTTGCGCATAAAGCCCCGGTCACGCAGCACATAAAGCTGGAACCACATCGGGCGCTTAATGGTTGGTGCAACTTCTTCTATCGGACAGACGGAGACGGTGGAAAGGGTGAACGGAATGCCCTTTGCGTCTGCGGCGGCGGCGGCCTGTACTTCGCCGCGACGGGCGTACATGCCGCACAGGCCTACCGGCGCTAATGCCACCGGCATCGACAACGTTTCGTTAAACAGGGTCGTTTCCAGGCTTAAATCGGACATATTTTTCAGCACGCGCTGGCGCAGAGCGACTTGCGACAGGTCTTCCACATTTCGGCGCAGGGTATATTCCGCATACGCGCCGCCGTCGATGTAGTGGAAGAGGAAAGGAGGCAACGTGCGCTGAGCTGCGGCGCGATAATCGCTGGCTGCTGAAATAATCATGATTTATTCTCCCTGGTCATCTCATTATGGTCGCCGGGCAGGCGGGTAATACGCGCCTGGCGGGCCTGGTCTTCATCAAATCGTTTAATCGTGGTGTGGACAAAACTGAGGTGCGCCATCATCGCTTTACGCGCGCCCTCGGCGTTACCGTCCAGAATGGCGTCCATCACCGCCTGGTGTTGTTCCGTCAGCTTTGAGAATACGGGCGGAACGAGATACATACGCTGGCGACTCTGTTTGACGGAGGATTGCAGGACGTCGAAGAAACCGCGCATGGTTTGCAACAGCACCACATTGTGCGAGGCTTCCGCGATCGCCAGATGAAAGCGCACATCGGCCTGGGAGGCGAGATCCGGGTCTTCGCTGAGCGTCGCATCAAAGCAGAGTCTGATTTTCTCTTTGTCGGCAGCGGTGGCACGCATGGCGGCGTGCCAGGCCGTACTGGCTTCAATGGCGTGGCGGGCCTCCAGAATGTCGAAACTGTAGTCCGGATCGTTCGCCATCAGCATTTTCAGCGGTTGCACGATATTCTGTTCAGACCAGGTTTCGTGCTGCCAGCGGACAAATGTCCCGCCGCCGCGACGACTCACCAGCACGCCTTCACTGACCAGCTTCGCCAGCGCTTCGCGTAAAGAGTTGCGTGATACGCCAAGCTGTAGAGCCAACTGGCGCTCGGCGGGCAATTTCATGCCCGCTTCCAGGTTTTGTTCTTCAATCAGCGCCCGCACGCGAGAGGCAATCTCGTCTGACAGGCGTTTTGGCATCACAATCACGGAATCATCCAGGTTAAAACATAGGCCTGAAGCGTAGTGATCACGCCCACCATACAGGTGAAGATCAGGCTGTGTTTGACGGTAAAACGGAACAGATCGGACTCTTTCCCTACCAGTCCCACCGCCGCGCAGGCGATGGCGATAGACTGCGGCGAGATCATCTTCCCGGTTACGCCTCCAGTGGTGTTCGCCGCCACCATCAGCACATCAGAGACGCCGATTTGCTGCGCCGCGGTAGCCTGTAGAGAGGCAAACAGCGCGTTAGATGAGGTGTCGGACCCGGTCAGGAAGACACCCAGCCAGCCGAGGAACGGCGAGAAGAACGTGAAGGCGCTGCCGGTGTGCGCCAGCGCTAACGCCAGCGTGGAGGAAAGCCCGGAATAGTTCGAGATAAACGCGAACGCCAGCACCATGCCGATGGAGTAAATCGGCAACGCCAGCTCTTTCAGCGTGCTGCCAAAGGTCTGGATTGCGGCTGAGGGCTTCATTTTCAGCCAGACGATAGACAACAGCGCGGCAAACAGGATCGCCGTGCCGGTGGCGGAGAACCAGTCAAATTTATACACCGCCGCGTAAGCGGTCGCTTCGTGTACGACCGGCGGCATACGGGCGACCAGTTTATCGAGATACGGTACCGGAACGTTAATTACCCAGTCATACAGCGCGCCGCCGGGGGCAAACAACGCTTTAAACGGCGGTACGCTCCAGAGAGTGACCGTGGCGGTCAGGAACAGAAACGGCGACCAGGCGCGAACAATTTGCCCTGTCGTATAGCGGGTGCGGGCCAGCGTCTGATCGACCTGCGACGCGCCCATATCGCCGAAGCGGAAGATGCGTATCGGCTGCCAGCGTTTGAGGAACAGCGTCAGACACACCAGAGACACCAGTGAAGAGATGATGTCCGGCAGTTCCGGCCCGATAAAGTTGGAGCTGAGATACTGGGCGATAGCAAACGAGCCGCCAGAGACCATCACCGCAGGCCAGGTTTCTTTCACGCCGCGCCAGCCGTCCATAATCGCCATAATCCAGAACAGCACGATAATGGTCAGGAACGGTAGCTGACGACCGACCATCTGACCGATTTCAAAGCTGTCCAGGCCCGTGACCTGTCCGGCAACCAGAATCGGGATCCCCATCGCGCCAAAGGCGACTGGCGCGGTGTTTACAATCAGGCACAGCCCTGCCGCATACAGCGGATTAAAGCCCAGACCCACCAGCAGCGCGGCGGTTATCGCCACCGGCGCGCCGAAACCTGCCGCGCCTTCAAGGAACGCGCCGAAGCAGAAGCCGACAATCAGCATTTGCAGACGCTGGTCGGGGGTAATCGACAGAATTGACGAGCGAATAATGTCAAACTGCCCGGTCTTGACCGAAATTTTATAGACAAAGACCGCGGCGATGATTATCCAGGCTATCGGCCATAGCCCGTAGAAGAAGCCATACACGACCGATGCCAGCGCGTGATCGACCGGCATTTTATAGAACAGCAGCGCGACGGCGAGCGCGATAACCACCGTCCACGAAGCGGCAACATAGCCTTTCAGCTTGAGTTTAATCAGGGCGAAAAAGAAGAACAGGATTGGGAGCGATGCGATCAGGCTGGAAAGCCAGATATTACCCGCCGGGTCATAGTTTTGTTGCCAGAGGTTCATTGCAGGTCTCCTGAGAACCACACGCATAATGGGATGAATCTTTGCTCATCTCGTTGGGGTCACATTATGTGTAAAAGTGGTCCTGCCAATATTGTTGTGTATGGATAATGACAACAAATAGTTAACCAGATGTTATTTATTGGCAACGGTATTGTAGAGTTAATTTAGTGAAATGTGAGTAGGCTGTGGTAACGGGCTAAAATTGGTAGGGCCAATTGAGGGGAGAGGACAGCAAAGGGAAGTGAAAAGGCAATGGCATGATGCCATTGCCTTTGATGTCGGGAGTGTTGTTACTTCATTACCACTGGAAGCCCGCGCCAATGGCCGCAGAGTAATCGCCCTGGCTGTTGCTGGTTCCTTGCAATTTATACACCCAGCCCCCGCTTTCACTTACCATGGAGACACCAATGGCGACGGCACTTTCACCATTAAACGTACCGCCAGCAATCGAGGTCATGTTGGCGCCCGGGGCGTAGGCTTGTGGCAGGCCGGCCATCGCCATCGCTGAAGCGATACCGCCGCTCATCTTGTTTTCTACGCCTTTGATTTTGCTGTTCATTTCACCCATCTTCTGGTCGGTATAGGTGTTTGCTTCTTCGACGCTGCGTTTCAATTGCGCATAGTTAACCGCATCCGTATCATTCACCGCCGCTGAAACATTGCCGATCCGAGTGGTACCGCCACTCCCGTCTCCCAGGTTGAGCACGCTATAGTTAACCGAGCCATCTGCATTGGTTTCATAACGCACGGAGCCTGCTTCTGAGGCTTTCAGTTGCGCCACATTAACCGCGTCAGTGCTGTTCACCCCTGCGGCAACGTTGGTAATACGGCGTTGTTGAGTAGAAGAGCCGACAGACACAGTATTAGCTTCATCTGCGACGGAATTTGTGCCTAACGCCACGCTGTTTTCAGCGGCAGCAATAGAGCCAGAGCCAATCGCGACGCTGTCCGCACCCTGGGCATTTGCATCTACGCCATCGGTGTTGGTCTTGAAGTACTTGGTGCTACCGGTAGTGACGATATCGCCAATACCGTTTTCAATATTGGTGACGCGAGTATCAAGACTACTCACCTGCGTGTTCAGGTTATTGATGCTTTCGGTATTCGCGGCAACACGGCTGTCGGTGACTTTCAATTGACCAACGTTAACGGCATCGGTATCTGCCGAACCCGCCGCGACGTTAGTGATCTGACGTTGGCCGTCTTCACTGCCGACAGAGAACTCACCGACAGAGTTCTGCGGTGTGTCCATGTTGTAGGCGGTGTAGTCAGTCTGTGCGCCGCGAGTGGTCTGAGAACCATTACCCATTGCAATACTGTTTGCATGATTGGCGCGTGCGTTAGAACCGATAGCAATACCGTTGATGGCATCAGCCATCACCAGTGTATTCAGACCAATACCAATACCTGCATCAGCATTGACGATGGTCTTCGCACCCATTGCCAGTGAGTCAGTTCCGACAGCCAGTGAATCTTCTTCCGTTGAGTTTGCGTGGTAGTACTTGGTCGGTGTAGTAGTGACCGCACCAATGGCATTTTGTAACTGACGAACTGTTACCGCATCTTGCGCTTCAGAGCCGTCAGCAACGTTGGTAATTTGACGATAGCTTTCTCCATCCGTCCCCAATGACAACGCGCCCAGCAACTTTCTGTCTGTTGTATTGTAGCCAATGACGACGCCATCGCTTGTTACGCTCGTTTCTCGTATACCGGTTGTAATAGCGCGGTTAGAGGTGGAGCCACTGCCCAAAGCGATACTGCCCTCAATGCTGCTGCTGCTGTTTTGGCCAAGAGCCAGACTGCCAGCGCCAGAGGCGACGGCGTTGTAACCTACTGCCGTTGCGCCGTTACCCGTTGCGTATGCATCCTGGCCTTCAAGCCCGTTATCATTCGTACGGATGTATTTCACGCCGGTACCATTTTCCGTGATATAGGTTTCGCTGGTATCGCCGGCTAGTTGGCTAATAGATTCACTATACTGAGAAATCAGCATGTTAGTTTCATAGAGCTGAGAGCCATTAACAGCGTCAGTACTGTCACTGGCGATTTCACCTGCTGCTACATTGGTTATCTTATTGGTACCGCTGGTACCGTGGCTGGCGCTGAACGCGCCTTCTTCGTCATCCCAGCTCAGCGCATCAGTACCAAGATTGGTGATGGACGTATTGATATCCGCGATAGCAGAGGTGTTTTGATCCACCTTCTGGTTGGTTTCATACAACTGTGAGCCGTTTACCGCGTCTGTACTGTCCTCAGAAAGCGCCCCGGCGGCGACATTGGTTATTTTACTGGTGCTTCCACCGTGGTTTGCGCTGAAAGCGCCGATGTCTTCGTCCCATAACAGAGCGTTATCAGTGAGGCCGGTAATGGACGTATTAATGTCGGAGACAGAAGTATTCAGGTTCTCAATCGCGGTGCTGTTCTGAGTGATGTTAGTGGTATTGGCGGCGATATCGGTCGTGTTCTGATCCACTTTTTCGTTGGTTTCGAACAGCTGCGACCCGTTAACCGCGTCGGTACTTTCTTCAGACAGCTCTCCGGCAGCAACGTTGGTGATTTTGTTTGTCGTACTACTTCCGTGGCTGGCAGAGAACGAACTCGTTGTCTCATTCCAGCTCAGGTTGTCAGAGCTAAGATTGGTGATGGACGTATTAATATCTGCGATAGCAGAGGTGTTTTGATCCACCTTCTGGTTGGTTTCATACAACTGAGAGCCGTTCACCGCGTCTGTACTGTCTTCAGAAAGGTCCCCGGCGGCGACATTGATGATTTTACTGGCGCTTCCGTTGCGGTTAGCGTTGAATGCGCTAGTGTCAACATCCCACAACAGGGCATCGTCAGTGAGCGTGGTGACGGAATTGCTCAGGTTGTTGATGCTGGTGGTGTTGGTGGCAATATCAGTGGTGTTCTGATTAATGCTGGTTGTATTGGCAGCGATATCAGTGGCGTTCTGAGACACATTTTCGTTGGTGGCAAACAGCTGGGAGCCGTTAACGGCATCGGTGCTGTCCGCAGCCAGGGTACCCGCCGCCAGATTGGTGATTTTACTGTCGCTTCCGTTGTGCTTAGCGCTGAATGCGCCAGAGGCTGCATCCCAAAGCAGGGCATCATCGGTGAGCGTGGTGACGGAGTCGCTCAGACTGTTGATATTGGTGGTGTTGGTGGCGATATCAGTGGTGTTCTGATTGATGCTGGTGGTGTTGGCAGCGATGTCAGTGGTGTTCTGCGACACATTTTCGTTGGTGGCAAACAACTGAGAGCCGTTAACGGCGTCGGTGCTGTCCGCAGCCAGGGTACCCGCCGCCAGATTGGTGATTTTACTGTCGCTTCCGTTGTGCTTAGCGCTGAATGCGCCAGAGGCTGCATCCCAAAGCAGGGCATCA
>NZ_SNMT01000013.1:0-134049 GCF_013350575.1 Salmonella sp. SG203 | reverse complement strand
GTCCGGTTACAGCTACCGTATCAACTATGCCAAAACGTTTGATAAAACCGGCAGTACCCTGGCGTTCGTCGGATACCGCTTCTCGGACCGCCATTTTCTGTCCATGCCGGAGTACCTGCAGCGTCGGGCCACTGACGGCGGCGATGCATGGCATGAAAAACAGAGCTACACCGTGACTTATAGCCAGTCCGTTCCGGTACTCAACATGAGCGCGGCCCTCTCGGTAAGCCGGCTCAATTACTGGAACGCACAGTCCAACAATAACTACATGCTCAGCCTCAACAAGGTGTTCAGTCTCGGCGACCTTCAGGGACTCTCGGCCTCGGTGTCGTTTGCCCGTAACCAGTACACCGGCGGGGGTAGCCAGAACCAGGTCTACGCCACCATCAGTATCCCGTGGGGAGACAGCCGCCAGGTGAGTTACAGCGTACAGAAAGATAACCGGGGCGGCCTGCAGCAGACCGTGAATTACAGCGATTTCCATAACCCGGACACTACATGGAACATCAGCGCCGGTCATAACCGTTATGACACCGGCAGCAACAGCAGCTTCAGCGGCAGCGTGCAGAGCCGTCTGCCGTGGGGCCAGGCGGCAGCGGACGCCACCCTGCAGCCCGGACAGTACCGCAGCCTGGGCCTGAGCTGGTACGGCTCGGTGACCGCCACCGCCCACGGTGCCGCTTTCAGCCAGTCGATGGCCGGGAATGAGCCCCGCATGATGATAGATACCGGAGACGTGGCCGGTGTGCCGGTGAACGGCAACAGCGGAGTGACCAACCGCTTCGGGGTGGGCGTGGTGAGCGCCGGCAGCAGCTATCGCCGCAGCGATATTTCGGTTGATGTGGCCGCCCTGCCGGAGGACGTGGACGTCAGCAGCTCCGTCGTCAGTCAGGTACTGACGGAGGGCGCGGTGGGCTACCGGAAGATTGACGCCAGCCAGGGGGAGCAGGTGCTCGGTCATATCCGGCTGGCTGATGGCGCAAGTCCGCCGTTTGGCGCCCTGGTGGTGTCCGGGAAAACCGGCAGAACCGCGGGGATGGTCGGAGATGGCGGTCTGGCCTACCTGACAGGTCTCAGCGGGGAAGACCGCCGGACCCTGAATGTATCCTGGGATGGCCGGGTGCAGTGCAGACTCACCCTGCCGGAAACGGTGACACTCAGCCGGGGGCCGCTGTTACTGCCCTGCAGATAAAAATATCCCTGTCACAGAGTAGGTCTAAAGGAGAAAACAGGTGAAAAACAGCAGAAGAAGCCGTGTGATTTTACTCGCACTGGCGGCAGCATGGAGCCAGTACAGCCCGGCGGCCGTCAATGTTGACCGGACCCGTATTATCATGGATGCGCCGCAGAAAACGGTGGCCATCACGCTGAATAACGATGACAAAACCACGCCGTTCCTGGCGCAGTCCTGGGTGACGGACGCTGACGGGGTGAGAACCGATGCGCTGATGGCGCTGCCGCCGCTGCAGCGTATTGATGCCGGACAGAAATCCCAGGTCCGCATCACCCAGGTTCGCGGGCTGACAGATAAGCTCCCTCAGGACAGGGAAACACTGTTCTGGTTTAACGTGCGGGGCGTTCCCCCGAAGCCAGAAGACGACAACGTTCTGCAACTGGCCATGCAGAGCCAGCTGAAACTGTTTTACCGTCCGAAAGCCATTATCAGAAGCAGCAGTGACCAGCCGGAAAGAAAGCTGACTGCTGAGCGGAATGCGGGACATCTGACCCTCAGAAACCCGACGCCGTACTACATCACTGTGGCGTGGCTGGGAGCAGACCGTAGCCACAGGCTCAGCGGTTTCCGCGAGGGCGTGATGGTGCCGCCCCTGGGGAACCTGCCTTTAAAGGCTGTTCTGCCGGCAGAAACCCGGACGCTGTGGGTGGGGTATATTGATGATTACGGGGGACTGCAGATGAATCGCTACACCTGCGATGCCCTGAACTGTGCGTTTAAGGACGCAGGGGCGACATCATGACAGGACGATTATTCAATATGAAATCACTGATACTGTCAGGTGTGTTTCTTTTCTTTGCTGTCTGTGATTCTGCGCGGGCAGCTATCGAATGGTCATATTGTGACGCGAATGGACATGTCGGCATTCAGAATATTAATCTGAAGGGTGGAACATTCTTCACTGATCAGGAGCTGCAGAGCGTTACCGTTCCCATTAGTTATACCTGTTATACAAAATGGAAAAGTTACGGACCCTCTTACTACACAACTCTTAATCTTTACAATATGAGGGAGGTAGTAACTGCACTAAGAAAAAGCGGTCTCGGCATGGATATCACTGTTCAGGAAGGGACGTCGGCTTCCGTAACATTTACATGGAAAGAGATACAGGCAGGATTTTCTGGCTGGAGCAGCTCAAAAGTATTCGGGCAATATATGGACCCGGAGAAAACATATAACCGGAGCGGAACGCTGACGTTTCGTATATTTGTGTATCAGGCGTTTAAGAATAACTTTTTGAACATAACTATACCATCAAGCACGATTAACATATTACCCTATGACCCAAATGGTGTAAGCCCCCCATCTGTTTCATTCAGACCTTTAACTGTTTCTGCGTTTAATCTCAGGTTTATTCCTGACAACTCAGGCACGGTTATTATCTCTCCTTCTAATACTATCAAAATGGGGCATTTTTATACGGAATATAAGGAAACCATGGTGCCCAGGGAAGTACCTTTCACCGTTACAGCACAACAGAATGTCGGAACGCAGATCCCGTTCGACGCCCCACTGGCTATAGAGTTCAGGACCAACGGTCTGACACTGGCAGATGCTGACAGCACCGTGCTTCTTAAGAATGATAAACAAGAATACAATGGTTTCAGACTGTCGGTAATGGATGTGGATAATAATACACCAGTTAAATTTAATGTGAAAGCAGATATGGAATCTATCCATCTTGATAACGGTGCCGGTGGCAGAATTATAAAAAAGTACAAAGCAAAGGTCGAAGCTATACCCGGTGAGGTAATTAAAACAGGTGCTTTTTCAGCCGCAATGACAGTTATTGTTACTTACAATTAGCAGGATTAAATACCATTTCCTGATAGTTAATTAAAAATAGATATAAATTTATCTTTATGATTATTTTTTTCTTCTCGGTCTTTTTCACTAAAAAACGGAGAGTCTGCATGTCTTCTGATAAATCAAAAGAGAAGATAGTTTTTTCAGGTAACGATATTCATTATCCCGGACAGACCAACCATGATGCCTGTTTTATTCCGGTAAGTGTCCGCCAGTATGCCGGCGAGCCCCTGTATATCATCGTGGCACACTGGTGCCTGTTGCAGCAGAACTGGGTTCAGCGTAACCAGATAGCAGAGGCGTTTCACATCACGGCCAGACGGGCCAGCTACCTGATTGCCTATCTGCGAAGCAAAACATCGCGGGTGGTCAGCATCTGCCGTCACCAGACCCTGCCCAATAAAGCACGACGCTATGAGATTTATGTTATCCGGGTTCTTGGCAGTCCCACCCCGTCCACGCGCCGTGAAAAAGCCGGACCGCCGCTGGTATCAAAACGCCGGGTCGGTAATGGTGACAGGTCGATGGCAAATGAACTGTGGAACCGGCTGTGCAGTAACAGAAATGCGGGAAAGATCCTGAAAAAGAAGGAGGATGAGGATGACGGAACATAACCGGATGCCGGCCCGGCAGATTATCGTTTACGGTGACTGCTGGCCGGTGACGATCGCCGTGGCACACCTGGTCCGAAGATTTCTGCCGGGCTGCAACTGTGAAACCGCATACAGGCTGCCTGTTCTGTTGCAGCAATTACGTCGGAAACCGGAGGCCATACTGATACTGTGTCTGCGTCCCCGTGAACATCTCTTTTTGTTCTATTCCCTGAGACAGATACTGCCGGACTACCCGGTTATGATTATCAGCGATGAGCTGTTTTTCAGCGACCGGGTGGTACTGAAGGTATACGGCGGCATCCCGGCGCTGCTGGAGCAGGAACTGGCGGAGATACTTATTCGGTGGCGGCGGGATGAACAGTGGGCCGGGGGCGCACGCCTGCGCAGGACAGGAGGGCTGGACGCCTTTTTGTTATCTCCGGATCCGGTGACGGGCTTTCTGGAAGTGCCACCGATATTTAACAATCCGAAGCGGTTGATGAACTATATGGATCAGTTGATGCACCGGGAGATACTGGCATGCGGAGTGAGCCTGGCCCAGTTACGCTTGCTTCAGGAAGTTTACCGTGGACGAGGAAGGTTGTCAGCGTTGTGTGGAAGGCTGAATACACAGGAGAAGCAAATCTGGCAGGACAAATACCGGTTACTGGTGAAGCTGGGAATGCGGAACCGATTACGGGAACTGCTGTTTGGTACCCGGTTTTGTAAATCACTGCAGCGAACTCCGTTTATCGCTCCGCAATAACCCGCCTCCGGCGACCCTATCCAGAAACACTGACACGCCGGCTACACCCGGTGGCGGTGGGGTATGTTTTGCCTGTAGTGGAGTAAAATACAGAATTCAGGCGGGACGCTGAATGTATGGCCTTTCATACCGTTTGATAAGTAAAAACGCTTCTGGAATGAAACCCGACGTGAATGATACGGCCTGAGCAGAAGCGTTACATATTTACTGCATGATCCCGGTATAGCCATGAATTCCCATATACACGCCGACCAGACCAATCAGAATGCTCGAAAAATAGGGCGCCCGCCGGGCAAGCGTCGAAAAACCACTCCAGCGCTTTGCTGCCTGTTGAACGCTTATCGCCGCGCCAACGCCTACCGTCACCAGCGTTAATGCCAGGCCAAGACTAAAGCTCAGCACCATCGTGGCGCCCAGTGTAAACGCTTTAAGCTGGATACAAATCAGTAAAACGGTGATCGCAGCCGGACAGGGGATAAGCCCTCCGGTCAGGCCGAATAGCAGGATCTGTCCATTAGTCACTGTTTGACCATCAAAACGGCGTTGAATATCGGCAGCATGGGCGCGTTCATGGGCATCCTGATACGCTTTTGACGTTGCGCCTTCCGGATGTATGTGACCATGATGGTCGTGGTCGTGGTCGTGGTCGTGGTCGTGGTCGTGGTCGTGGTCGTGGTCGTGGTCGTGGTCGTGGTCGTGGTCGTGGTCGTGGTCGTGGTTGTGATGATGGTTTCCCGCCAGCCACTGCTGCTCGCCTCGCCATGTCCGCCAGAACATCCAGCACGCGGTGCTCAGAATAATGATCGCAGAAATTAACTGCAGCCATGGTTCCACTGATTGTGCGGTGAATGCCCGGCTAAGATACATCCCACCCAGAGCGATTAACCAGACGATCGCGGTATGAGAAAGCGTTGCTGCCAGACCGAGCATGACAGCCTGTTTAACCGTACCTTTAATGGCAATGATAAAAGCCGCCATCATGGTTTTGGAGTGCCCTGGTTCAAGCCCGTGCAAAATACCTAATAAAATGGCGCTGGGAATGAAGAACCAGCCGTTTCCTTGCTGAAGAAGTGTCGAAAATTCACCCATGAGAATGATTCTTAGTTGTTTTATGTGGGGCGTCATTCTACTCCCCCCCAGTATGGAATACTACCCCCCAGTAACATCGTAATGCTATAATTTGTATTCGTTAATGTTAGTGAGGTGTTGCAATGTCACATACCATCCGGGACAAACAAAAGCTTAAAGCCAGAACCAGCAAGATTCAGGGGCAGGTGATAGCGCTAAAAAAAATGCTGGATGAACCGCATGAATGCGCGGCCGTGTTACAACAGATCGCGGCGATTCGCGGCGCGGTAAATGGCTTAATGCGCGAGGTGATTAAAGGGCATCTGACCGAGCATATCGTTCATCAGAGTGATGAAGCCAGACGTGAAGAAGATCTGGACGTAATATTAAAGGTGCTGGATTCTTATATAAAATAGCCGGGAGTTATATCCCGGCTATCTTTTACTTTAGCCGAAAAACATCACCGATACGCAAAGTAAACCGACGACCAACGTAATGAAATTACCTATTGAACGGTAGGGTTTCAATGCCGGTATCAGGTACGTTGACAACGTGGGCATAATAAACAGGATCATCGCAATGAGCGGGCCGCTAATGGCATAAATCATAGAGATGGCATTCGGGTTAATACAGCAAATAATAAACGTAATCCCGGAAACCAGCATGATAGACAGCGCGCGATTGAACGCCCGGCTTTTTTTTACGCCAACCTGCTGTAGGGTGGTTCTTACCATCTCGGTTGCGCCCTCAATGACGCCGAAATAGGTGCCGAGGAAAGATTTCGACATGGCCACGACGGCAACGATAATACCGGAAATAGAGAGCCAGGCCGGCGCATTGGGCATCATCGAGAGCGCGGAAAGGATGGTAACGCCTTCGTTGCGCGCGTCTTCAATGTATGACGGCGGAATGGAGAGCAGGCAGCTAAAGACAAAGAACAGCACGCTCAGGCAGATAATCAGATAGGCGACCTTCATGATCTTTCTGCATTTATCCATGGCCTGATCGCCAAAATTTTCCCGTCTGTCGATGGCAAACGTCGAAATAATGGGCGTATGGCTAAAAGCAAAAACCATCACCGGAATAGAAATCCATATCTGGTGCAACGTGTGACTATCCAAAGACATCTGCCCGGTCAGTAACGAGGGTTGCCAGCTTCCGGTTAAGTAGAGCGAAAGGAACAAGAAGTAAGCGATAAGTGGAAAGACTAAAAAGCCCATTACGCGAAGAGTGGCATGTCTTCCCATTAAGAAAATCATATTCAGGATAAGTACTACGCCGAAGCTAACTGCCATCCGGATGCGAATATCTATCTGAATATGCTTCGCTAATTGCTCTGTCAGGGAATTGGTAATCGCCACAGCATAAATTAATACCACGACAAAAAACGCAATGAAATAAAGCGTGGTAATAATATTGCCGATTTTCTTGCCGTAATAATGAGTAACGGCGCCAGTAATTCCCTCACCGGCAGAAGTCTTTGAGGAAAGAATAAACTGACACAGCGCCTTATGCGGCCAGTATGTTAGAGGCCAGGCGACCAGCGCGGTAATAAATAGCACGATTGCGCCTGCCGATCCCAACTGGATGGGAAGGAAAAGAGTGCCTGCGCCTACAGCCGTTCCGTATAATGCAAAACTCCAGAGAGTCTCATCTTTTGACCAAATTTTAGACATTATTTGAATTTATCAACTATAAAACACACAAAAAGAAGCGCAATTTACCATAAATAGCGTCAGTTGGGGGCGTTTTAAGCAGATGGATGTCGTGGAGGAGGAGGGCCGGGAGCGTTGCGATCCCGGCAAAAAAGAGCAATATCATGCACTAACGCGCTGTTGGCGGCGAGTCACTATTCGTTGGCGTAAAACATCGTATGCCCAGTTGTACAGCATCGTGTACGGCAAAAAGAACAGGAAGAAACCAATTTCCAGGGTGAATGCTTGTAGCAGGCTGACATTCAGTACCCAGGCGACAATACTCACGCCAATGACAATAAACCCACTTTCAAATCCTAACGCATGGAATGCGCGCACTTTGGCGGTTCGTCTCACCTGATGCGCAGGCCACAGTCGATCAAACAGAGCGTTATAAATGATATTCCAGATCATGGCCGTCGTTGCCAGCAATATTGTCAGGCCGCCCATCTCCAGCACCGAGCGCTGCATTAGCCAGGCGGTCGTTGGCGCCAGTATTGCAGTCGCAATACCTTCAAAACAGACAGCATGGAAAATACGCTCCGGCAGCGAGCGACGTTGTATGGCGTCATGTTGCATAAACGAAAAAACCTTACTCTTAATCGAACTAAAGAAATTTCCGCTATTTTATCGTTTAATATGATACCTAAAAGATAACATCCATCGATAAAGTAGATAGGTTATGCGTTACTCACCTGAAGCGTTAATGGCATTTGTTGAGACCGTCTCTTGCGGTTCGTTTTCTGCGGCGGCGCGCCGCCTGCGTAAAAGCCAGTCCACCATTAGTACCGTCATTGCGCATCTGGAGGCGGATCTGGGATTTTCATTATTTGATCGATCATCGCGCCAGCCCGTTCTGACCGAAGAAGGAAAACGGGTGCTTAGCTATGTTCAGGCTATTTTATCGGCGAGCGATCGTCTGGATGAGGTGGCGCTGACGTTATCCGGCGAGACGGAGGCAAGACTCACGTTCGTCCTCTCTGATACCCTGCACCCTGACAGTCTGGAAGAGTTAATGGCGCAGTTTGATCGTCAATTCCCGCATACCGAGTTTGAATGCTTGATCGGAGAAAATGATGATGTCATCGACCTGCTGCAAAAAGGGCGCGCCCAGATAGGCCTGATTGAAGCGCGTGATAACTATCCCACAGACATTGGCGCGACGCGTCTGCCTGTTCAAAGCTGGATGGGGGTTTATGTGGCGACCACGCATCCGTTGGCGTCGCAGACGAACCTGCAATGGGAGCAACTGCATACCTGGCGCGAGCTGCGTCTGAATACCTACCTTGACTCTAACGCCAACATTACGCGCGGCCCGGCCTGGTCAGCGCCAAACTATTTATTGCTGTTGAGCATGGCGGTTCAGGGATTTGGCTGGTGCGTATTGCCCTGCGCGCTGGTGGAAGAGTTTGCGGCGGAAAAACCGCTGGCGCAGCTGGATGTTCCTGGCTGGCCGAGGGCGATTGCTATTGATTTGTTGTGGAACAAGAAGACGCCGCCCGGAACGGCGGGGAACTGGCTTCGCTACCATTTACAGCAGAAATAAGCTGCGCCACCGTCAAATCAGCGTCATTTCCTTTGTGATAAAACTCACTTTTTTTAAACAATCAAGATAACTAATTTTAACAATGCTCTACTATGGCGGTGTCATTTTGCGCTGAGGTGGTAATGAAAGAGGTTGTGATAGTGGGGGCTTTACGGACACCCATCGGCTGTTTTCAGGGAACGCTGGCCCGTCATTCCGCCGTCGAGCTGGGGAGTATGGTCGTAAAAGCGTTAATTGAGCGCACCGGCGTGGACGCTAATGCTATCGATGAGGTCATCCTCGGTCAGGTACTGACGGCTGGCGCCGGGCAGAATCCGGCGCGCCAGTCAGCCATCAAAGGAGGGCTGCCGACTACCGTTTCCGCTATTACCATTAATGACGTTTGTGGTTCCGGTTTAAAAGCGTTGCACCTGGCGACGCAGGCTATTCAGTGCGGCGAAGCGGACATTGTTATTGCGGGCGGGCAGGAGAATATGAGCCGTGCGCCGCATGTCCTCAATGACAGCCGTACCGGCGCGTTGCCTGATGCCGACAATCTGGTGGATAGTCTGGTACATGATGGCTTATGGGATGCCTTCAACGATTATCACATTGGCGTGACGGCAGAAAACCTGGCGCGGGAATATGGCATCAGCCGCGAGTTACAGGATGCTTATGCGCTCAGTTCGCAGCAAAAAGCCAGGGCCGCGATTGATACCGGGCGTTTTAAAGATGAGATTGTCCCCATCGTCACGCAACGTAATGGGCAGACCGCAATTGTCGATACGGATGAACAACCGCGGGCCGACGCCAGTGCGGAGGGGTTAGCCCTGCTGCATCCGGCGTTTGATAGTTTAGGTTCGGTGACGGCGGGTAATGCCTCCTCAATCAACGATGGCGCCGCCGCGGTGATGATGATGAGCGAGGCGAAAGCCCAGGCGCTGGGGCTGCCGGTGCTGGCGCGCATCCGCGCGTTTGCCAGCGTCGGCGTCGATCCTGCGCTAATGGGGATTGCGCCGGTATATGCTACCCGGCGCTGTCTGGAGCGTGCCGGCTGGCAACTGACGGAGGTCGACCTTATCGAAGCCAACGAAGCGTTTGCCGCCCAGGCGTTGTCGGTAGGAAAAATGCTGGAATGGGATGAGCGACGGGTAAACGTTAATGGCGGCGCGATTGCGCTGGGGCATCCCATTGGCGCTTCCGGCTGTCGAATTCTGGTTTCACTGGTGCACGAAATGGTTAAACGCGACGCGCGTAAAGGCCTGGCGACGCTGTGTATCGGTGGCGGTCAGGGCGTTGCTTTAACCATTGAACGCGACTGATCCTGCGCCAGCCATCCTTTTCCTGTTTCAGTATTCCGTCATAAAAAGCCCTCTATCACGAGGGCAAAGCCAGTGACAGAACCCCCTTTTTCGTTATAGCGCGGAACGTCTTGCCGCGTCGGGCATTGCAGACGCATACCGCTTTTAATTCAATTCGCACATCAGACCTCGTTCTAAAACAAGCTCCAATTTTTATCTGGGTAACCGCATACAGCATCTGGCGCGCATGTCTGAAAATCAGACAAATGCGTAAGTTTTAGCGCCGATCGTGATCGCTACAGCAGTTTTAAAAATAACCAGACATAAAAATGAAACGTTGTTTTATTTATTGTTGAAAACCTTTATCCAGGCGACTATGATGCCGTTAAATAAATCAAAATAGTGTTTTGATTTTATGCCGTTGCGATCGATTTATCATTGGAGGGAAAAGTGGACGTAAGGCAAAGTATCCATAGCGAGCACGCTAAAACGCTGGACACCCAGGCGCTGCGACGCGAGTTTTTAATAGAAAATATTTTTGTCGCTGATGAATATACGATGGTCTACAGCCATATCGACCGTATTATTGTCGGCGGCATTATGCCCGTCAGCCATCCCGTTGAAATCGGCGGAGAAGTAGGTAAACAGCTTGGCGTTTCCCGATTACTGGACCGCCGCGAGCTGGGCGTCATTAATATTGGCGGCGCGGGCGCCATTATCGTTGACGGGCAGCGCCATGACATTGGTCATCGTGATGCTCTGTATATTGGTAAAGGGGCGAAAGAGCTGGTCTTCGTCAGCAATGAGGCGAGCAGACCGGCGAAGTTTTATTACAACTGCGCGCCAGCGCACACCGCTTATCCGACGAAAAAAGTGTCGCCTGCCGACGTTGCGCCCGTCACCTTAGGCGATAACCTCACCAGTAACCGTCGCACCATCAATAAATACTTCGTACCGGATGTACTGGAAACCTGTCAGCTCAGTATGGGACTCACCGAACTGGCGCCCGGCAATCTATGGAACACCATGCCATGCCATACCCATGAGCGCCGTATGGAGGTGTACCTCTATTTCAATATGGAAGAGGACAGTTGCGTTTTCCATATGATGGGGCAGCCTCAGGAAACCCGTCATATTGTGATGCGTAATGAACAGGCGGTTATTTCCCCAAGCTGGTCAATACATTCCGGCGTTGGCACCAAAGCCTATACGTTTATTTGGGGCATGGTGGGAGAAAATCAGGTCTTCGATGACATGGATCACGTTGCGGTACAAGATCTGCGCTAGTCGCGACCGGTGATAACGCCTGTGCGTGACAGGCATGACAAAAATAAGGATTAACAATGATTTTGAATGCATTTTCTCTTGAAGGTAAAGTCGCGGTTGTGACGGGGTGCGATACCGGATTGGGGCAGGGGATGGCGTTAGGGCTGGCGGAAGCGGGCTGTGACATTGTCGGTATTAACATTGTTGAACCGACGGACACTATTGCGCGCGTCACCGCTCTGGGACGTCGTTTTTTAAGCCTGACGGCCGATCTGCGCCAAATCGATGGTATTCCGGCGCTACTGGAACGGGCGGTGGCGGAATACGGTCATATTGATATTCTGGTGAATAACGCGGGTTTGATCCGTCGTGAAGATGCGATTGATTTCACGGAAAAAGACTGGGATGACGTCATGAACCTGAACATCAAGAGCGTGTTCTTTATGTCTCAGGCGGCGGCAAAACATTTTATTGCCCAGGGCAACGGCGGCAAAATTATTAATATCGCGTCTATGCTTTCCTTCCAGGGCGGCATTCGCGTTCCGTCTTATACCGCGTCGAAAAGCGGCGTAATGGGAATAACGCGTCTGATGGCGAACGAGTGGGCGAAACACAATATCAATGTAAACGCCATCGCGCCGGGCTATATGTCCACGAATAATACCCAACAATTGCGCGCTGATGCACAACGTAGCGCCGAAATTCTCGACCGTATTCCGGCTGGACGTTGGGGGCTACCGAGCGATTTAATGGGGCCGGTAGTCTTCCTGGCATCCAGCGCCGCTGATTATATTAACGGCTATACCATAGCGGTAGATGGCGGTTGGCTGGCGCGTTAATCCGCTACTGACAAATGCGTTTCTGGGAAAATCGACGCTTTGGCCGAAAAAACTGATAAAGCCCTGTCCTCGTACAGGGTTTTTTTATGATCTCATTAGCATAGTCCATATTGTGGGTTTAACTTAATCCATATATTGTTAAATAATAGCTATGATCAATGCTTTAATTCATTGAAATATTGGTGGTTTAAAAAAATACCCGGCAACGGCGTTAAATTTAAAAAGTGTAATATCCATCACATATCGCTATAGCGTAGCCATTTAATCCATATTTATGCCGTTTCCAGCCTGACACTTGAGGAAGAGTATCCCGTACTTTCAGGCTATGTCTTACTCTGTGGTGGCAGGAAAATATGGTCTCTATTAATGACTCTGCTTTAACGCCGCGTTCGCTTCGCGACACACGACGTATGAATATGTTTGTTTCGGTTTCTGCAGCGGTAGCGGGACTGTTATTTGGTCTGGATATCGGCGTTATCGCCGGGGCGCTGCCTTTTATTACCGACCATTTCGTGCTGACCAGTCGGCTGCAGGAGTGGGTCGTCAGCAGTATGATGCTTGGCGCGGCAATTGGCGCATTATTTAACGGCTGGCTTTCATTCCGGCTGGGGCGTAAGTATAGCCTGATGGCCGGCGCGATTTTGTTCGTGCTCGGCTCGCTGGGGTCGGCGTTTGCTTCCAGCGTGGAAGTATTGATTGGCGCCCGCGTGATACTGGGCGTAGCAGTAGGGATTGCGTCCTATACCGCGCCGCTTTATCTCTCTGAAATGGCAAGTGAAAATGTTCGCGGCAAAATGATCAGTATGTATCAACTGATGGTGACGTTAGGCATTGTGCTGGCTTTTTTATCCGATACGGCATTCAGCTACAGCGGCAACTGGCGCGCGATGTTGGGCGTGCTGGCGCTGCCTGCGGTGTTGCTCATTATTCTGGTGGTATTCCTGCCGAATAGTCCGCGCTGGCTGGCGCAAAAAGGTCGCCATATTGAAGCGGAAGAGGTGCTGCGTATGCTGCGCGATACCTCGGAAAAAGCCCGTGATGAACTGAATGAGATTCGGGAAAGCCTCAAACTCAAGCAGGGCGGGTGGGCATTATTTAAAGCTAACCGTAATGTTCGCCGCGCCGTGTTCCTCGGTATGTTGCTACAGGCAATGCAGCAGTTCACCGGCATGAACATCATTATGTACTATGCGCCGCGCATTTTTAAAATGGCCGGCTTTACCACCACGGAACAGCAAATGATCGCTACGCTGGTGGTCGGACTGACCTTTATGTTCGCGACGTTTATCGCCGTCTTTACGGTCGATAAGGCCGGGCGTAAACCGGCGTTAAAAATCGGTTTCAGCGTAATGGCGTTAGGGACATTGGTGTTGGGCTACTGCCTGATGCAGTTTGATAACGGTACGGCATCAAGCGGCCTCTCCTGGCTTTCCGTTGGGATGACGATGATGTGTATCGCCGGTTACGCGATGAGCGCCGCTCCGGTGGTGTGGATACTGTGTTCGGAAATCCAGCCGCTGAAATGCCGTGATTTTGGCATTACCTGTTCAACCACGACAAACTGGGTATCGAACATGATCATCGGCGCGACATTCCTGACACTGTTGGACAGCATTGGCGCGGCAGGTACATTCTGGCTCTACACCGCGCTGAATATCGCTTTTATCGGCATTACTTTCTGGCTGATTCCGGAAACCAAAAATGTCACCCTGGAGCATATCGAACGCAAGCTAATGGCGGGCGAGAAGCTAAGAAATATTGGCGTGTAATCCCCCCTCCCATGCCGGATGACGCCTGTTATCCGGCATGATGAAAAATAGACTGGAAACGGATGTGTAAGTTTGCTTCACTGCCATAATGCTTTACAAAAAGGAGAGCGCAGTGAAAACGATCGGACTGTTGGGTGGTATGAGCTGGGAATCGACTATCCCTTATTACCGTTTAATCAATGAAGGCATTAAACAGCAGCTGGGAGGCCTGCACTCGGCGAGCTTACTGCTGCATAGCGTAGATTTCCACGATATTGAAGTATGTCAACGCCGCGGCGAGTGGGATAAAGCGGGCGATATCCTGGCGCAGGCCGCCCAGGGGTTACAGCAGGCGGGCGCAGAAGGCATTGTGCTGTGTACCAACACCATGCATAAAATCGCGCACGTTATTGAATCTCGTTGTTCTCTGCCTTTCCTACACATCGCGGATGCTACCGGGCGAGCTATCGCCCGTCAGGGGTTGCATCGCGTGGCGCTATTAGGGACTCGCTATACGATGGAACAGGATTTTTATCGCGGGCGGCTGGAACAGCAATTTGCGATTGAGACCATCGTGCCGGAGGCGGACGATCGGGCGCGTATCAATCAGGTCATTTTTGACGAGCTCTGCCAGGGGACATTCACTGACGCGTCGCGCCACTATTATTTACAGGTTATCGAACAACTGGCTGCGCAAGGCGCGCAGGGCGTTATTTTTGGCTGCACTGAAATAGGTTTGCTTGTTCCCCAGACGCAAAGCGCGCTACCGGTTTTCGATACCACGGCAATTCATGCCGCAGATGCCGTGAGCTTTATGCTTTCGTCATCGGCCCCAGAATAACCTCCAGCGGTTCGACCAGGCGCGAAAGATGCGTTTGTAAATGCTTACTGAAGGCGTCAACCAGCGCGGAGGCGGGGCGGTGTAGCGGGCGAATCAGGCTGACGGTAAAGGGCACGTCAATGCTGAAGCGGCGGACGGTGACGCCGCTGGCGGCATAGTCCAGCGCGGTCAGCGGGTTAACGATCGAAACGCCCGCCCCGGCGCGCACCATCGCGCAGACGGAGGCCGCGCTATGCGTTTCCACCACCATTCTGCGCTTCACCTGATGTTCGGCAAATAACGTATCCAATAACTGTCGATAGCTGTCCAGGCGGGAGAGGCTGATAAAGTTTTCCCCCTGAAAATCGTCTGGCGTCAGTACCGTTTTGGCGGCAAGCGGATGGTCGCAGGGAAGTACGCACACTTCATTTAGCGTTAGTAACTCGGTACGGGTTGTTCCTGCCGGGGCATGAAGCGTCTCCGTCAGCCCTAAGTCGTGGCGCTGGGCGGAGAGCCACTCTTCCAGCAACGGCGACTCCTGCGGCACAATATTCAGGCTGACATCCGGATAACGCGCCAGAAAAGGCGGTAGTAACGGCGGCAAAAAGGATTGTGAAAACACCGGCAGGCAGGCGATAGAGAGTTCGCCCTGACGGAACTCGCGCAGACTTTCCGCCGCGCTGACGATGCGATCCAACCCATACCAGGAGCGTTGTACCTCTTCGAACAGGCGTAGCCCTTGCACCGTCGGATGTAAGCGCCCGCGTGTGCGCTCAAACAGCGTTAATCCCAGCACTTTCTCAAAACGCGCCAGCTCGCGACTGACGGTAGGCTGCGAGGTATGCAGCAGCCGCGCCGCTTCGGTGAGATTTCCGGCGGTCATTACGGCATGAAAAATTTCAATGTGACGTAAATTAACGGCAGCCATACGTTTCCCTGAATCATTTATCCCATATCATTTTTGCATAGACTGACAATAAAACGATATTTTTTATTCTTTCTAAGGTATGGCGTAATCGTTAAAAAGCCTGTTCCGGAGTTTGTTATGTCATTGCCGCATTATTACGCTGAAACCGACCTTAACGCTGAAAATTTGCTCAGATTACCTGCTGAATTCGGCTGTCCGGTCTGGGTCTATGACGCGCACATTATTCGCCGTCAGATAGCCGCCCTGCAGCAGTTTGACGTTGTGCGTTTTGCGCAAAAAGCCTGTTCGAACATTCATATCCTGCGCTTAATGCGCGCGCAGGGTGTCAAGGTGGATTCTGTTTCATTGGGGGAGATCGAACGTGCGCTGGCGGCGGGCTACGATCCGCAAACGTGCCCTGATGATATCGTTTTTACCGCCGATGTGATTGACGCCGCCACGCTGGCGCGCGTCAGCGAACTGCATATTCCGGTCAATGCCGGTTCGGTAGATATGCTGACGCAGCTTGGTCAGGTTTCGCCTGGGCATCGCATCTGGTTGCGCGTGAATCCTGGCTTTGGTCACGGCCACAGCCAGAAAACCAACACCGGGGGCGAAAACAGCAAACACGGCATCTGGCATAGCGATCTTCCGGCGGCGCTGGCGGTAATGCAGAAATACCGACTGAAACTTGTCGGTATCCATATGCACATTGGTTCCGGCGTCGATTATGGTCATCTGGAGCAGGTTTGCGGCGCGATGGTTCGCCAGGTGCTGGAATGTGGTCAGGATTTGGACGCGATTTCGGCAGGCGGCGGACTCTCGATACCTTATCATGAGGGAGAAGAGCCCGTTGATACGCGCCATTACTATGGTCTGTGGAACGCGGCGCGCGAGCAAATCGCCCGCCATCTGGGACATGCGGTCAAACTTGAGATCGAACCCGGACGTTTTCTGGTGGCGCAATCGGGCGTGCTGGTAACGCAGGTACGTAGCGTAAAACAGATGGGAAGCCGCCATTTCGTGCTGGTAGATGCGGGTTTTAACGATCTGATGCGCCCGGCGATGTACGGTAGCTATCACCGTATTTCGGCGCTGGCGGCGGATGGTCGCGCGCTTGAAAATGGCCCGTGGGTCGAGACGGTGGTCGCCGGGCCGCTATGCGAATCAGGCGATGTTTTTACGCAGCAGGAAGGGGGAATGGTTGAAACACGCGCCTTACCTGCGGTCATCCCCGGCGATTACCTCGTATTGCACGATACCGGCGCGTACGGCGCGTCTATGTCATCGAATTACAACAGCCGCCCGCTCCTGCCGGAAGTACTGTTTGACAATGGACAGGCGCGGCTGATCCGCCGTCGTCAGACCATTGAGGAGCTGTTAGCGCTGGAGATGTTCTGAAGCGCATCATTAGGCCGGACGTTGAAAAAACGGGCCCGCGGCGACGGACTCACGCAGAATCAGCGTGCCGGTAAAGGGTGGGATCGGGGCGACCGGCTCGCTGTTCGCCAGACGAACGGCCTGATCGATCGCGGTGGCTATCATATCCTCGATGGGTAAATAGACTGTTGAAAGCCCCGGTTCAAGCCAGGTTGCGCCCGGCGCATCGTCAAAACCAAACAGCGACACATCCTGCGGGATGCGTAATCCGGCCTGGCGCAGCGCTTTTGCCGCGCCCAGCGCCGTGTCATCATTACAGGCGAATAGCGCGCTAAACGTGACGCCTTCCTCCAGTAATTCCCGGCAGGCGTCATAGCCGCGCGTCAGCGTGTAATCGCCGTATTTCACTTTTGCCGGTTGCCAGGGGATGCCATATTTTTCCAGCGCCTTGCGATAACCCGCTACGCGTGATGTGCCGGTGGGAGTATGAACAGGCAGCGTAATACAGGCGATATCGCGATGGCCCTGCGTAATCAGATATTCCACCGCCTGGAATGCCGCCGTCTCCTGCTCGAAGAAAATAGCGCGATCGCGGGCCTGAGTGACGTTGCGATTAATAATCACCAGCGGCATTTCCGTGGCGTCAATCAACGACAAAATCGCCGGCTCATCCATATAGCGAGTGTAAAGAATAATAGCGTCGCACTGTCTGTCGGCCAACATTTGTACGGCTTTCTGCTCTCGTTCCGGCGTATCGTGACCATCGGTGACGATCAACTGCTTGTTATGCAACTCCGCCTGGCGCGACGCCCGGCGCAACAAACTGCCGAAATAGAAGCCGTCAAACGTAGAGACGACCAGACCGATGCTGTTGCTGGTGCGATTCGCCAGCGAGCGTGCCAGTAGGTTGGGGCGATAGTCCAGAGCCTGCATCGCCGTAAACACTTTCTGGCGCGTGCTTTCTTTTACCTGCCCCGTCCCATTCAGCACTCGTGAGACGGTGGCCTTTGATACGCCCGCATGGCGGGAAACATCCAGCATTGTCGCCATCATGCTACCCTGATTAATCGGTTGTCGACAGGTGTCCGGTATCCGTCGGCGTGGATACCGAATGTCGGCGTACCAGTGTCGGACTAAATACATGGGTCACTTCCGGCGTAGGGCATTTCCCTGCCAGCGCTAAGGCCAGTTCCGCCGCCTGTGTCGCCATGGTGACGATCGGATACCGAATGGTGGTCAGTCGGGGACGCACATAGCGTGAGACCAGTACATCATCAAAACCGATGAGCGATACTTCGCCCGGCACCCCCACGCCATTATCATTTAATACTCCCATCGCGCCGGCCGCCATCGAGTCGTTATAGCAGGCCACCGCGGTAAAATTTCTGCCGCGACCTAATAACTCAGTCATCGCCTGCTCGCCGCCGCTTTCATCCGGTTCGCCGAACGTCACCAGCCGATCGTTAGCCGGGATATGGCTTTCCGCCAGCGCATCGTAATAGCCCCTCAGGCGATCTTCGGCATCAGAGATAGTGTGATTGGAACAGATATACCCAATACGCGTATGACCTTGCTGGATCAGATGCCGGGTCGCCAGCCATGCCCCGTAACGGTCATCCAGCGCGACACAGCGGTGTTCTAACCCCGGTAAAATGCGGTTAATCAGCACCATGCCGGGGATTTGCTTCATTAATGAGGCCAGGTCCGCATCCGGAATCATTTTGGCGTGTACCACTAACGCTGCGCAACGATGACGAATCAACTGTTCAATAGCCTGACGCTCTTTTTGTTCGTTATGATACCCGTTGCCAATCAGTAAAAAATTGCCGGTGTGATACGCCACCTGTTCAACGGCTTTCACCATCGCGCCGAAAAAAGGATCGGAAACGTCGCCGACCACCAGACCGAGGGTTTCCGTTGCCTGCTGTGCCAGCGCGCGCGCGTTGGCGTTAGGGTGATAGCTCAGGGACTCCATTGCGCTGGTCACCGCCAGCCGGGATGCTTCGCTGGCTTTTGGCGAATCGTTAATAACGCGAGAAACGGTGGCGACTGAAACACCGGCCAGTCGGGCTACATCTTTTATGGTCGCCATGATAATACCTATAGTGGGTAAACGCTTACATTACGCCAGTTTTACGGAAAATGAACGTCTGTTCAAGCCTCTTGCCCCGCCGTGTCGGGCAAATGTGACCTGCACGGGAGAAATGCGTCTGTAAAGTGACAATACAAATCTTTCGTTACAGTTTGCGAAGCGCTGTTGCGATTGTCTGCTGGCAGGCCAGCGAGTCAGGTTGATAGAGTGGTGATCCCAGAGGTATTGATAGGTGGAATCAACGTCATTGTTGATCACACGAATTACACCAACCTGCGTAGAGATGCGCAGGTTTTTTTTTGTTTCGCCTGAACCTGTAACAGTAACGGATAATTTACACAACTCGTTGCATTTCCGTTTATTCCTTTGCGTTTTCGGACTGGCGATGCAGACGCGCGAAGCCCACAATCAAGATCCCAGAGGTATTGATTGGTGAGATTATTCGGTACGCTCTTCGTACCTGTCTCTTGCACCAACCTGCGCGGATGCGCAGGTTTTTTTTCGAACCTATTTTGCTATCGCTCCTGTTACGCAACTCGTGTAATCTGCCACAATTCATGTTTTAGCGAATTGTCGGCCAAAGGGAGTTGAAATGCTGTTTGGATTTTTCCGTAACCTGTTTCGCGTGCTTTATCGTGTGCGCGTCACTGGCGATGTCCGGGCGCTACAGGGGAACCGGGTCTTAATTACCCCCAATCACGTTTCATTTATCGATGGTATGTTACTGGCGCTGTTTTTGCCGGTACGGCCTGTCTTTGCGGTATATACCTCCATCAGTCAGCAATGGTATATGCGCTGGTTAACGCCGCTGATCGATTTTGTGCCGCTCGATCCCACTAAACCCATGTCCATTAAACACCTGGTGCGTCTGGTGGAACAGGGGCGTCCAGTGGTGATTTTCCCGGAAGGGCGAATTTCCGTGACCGGCTCGCTGATGAAAATTTATGACGGAGCAGGTTTTGTGGCGGCAAAATCGGGCGCAACCGTCATTCCGCTCCGCATTGACGGCGCGGAGCTTACCCCTTTCAGTCGCCTGAAAGGTCTGGTTAAACGGCGCTTATTCCCCCGTATTCAGCTTCATATTTTACCGCCGACGCAAATACCGATGCCGGAAGCGCCGCGCGCGCGCGACAGACGTAAGATAGCGGGTGAGATGCTGCACCAGATCATGATGGAAGCGCGTATGGCGGTGCGTCCGCGCGAGACGTTATACGAATCGTTGCTGGCGGCGCAATATCGTTACGGCGCGGGTAAAAATTGTATTGAGGACATTAACTTTACGCCGGATACGTATCGTAAGTTACTGACCAAGACGCTTTTTGTCGGCCGGATTCTGGAAAAGTACAGCGTTGAGGGCGAGAAAATCGGTTTAATGCTGCCGAATGCCGCCATCAGCGCGGCGGTGATTTTCGGCGCGGTTTCTCGTCGCCGCATTCCGGCCATGATGAACTACACAGCGGGGGTAAAAGGGCTGACCAGCGCGATTACCGCGGCGGAAATTAAAACGATTTTTACCTCCCGCCAGTTCCTCGATAAAGGTAAATTGTGGCACCTGCCGGAACAGCTAACGCAGGTTCGCTGGGTTTACCTGGAAGATTTAAAAGCGGACGTCACACTCGCCGACAAGCTGTGGATTTTTGCCCACCTCCTGGCGCCGCGACTGGCGCAGGTAAAACAGCAGCCGGAAGACGCGGCGATTATTCTTTTTACCTCCGGCTCGGAAGGGCACCCGAAAGGGGTGGTGCACAGCCATAAAAGCATTCTGGCGAACGTCGAGCAGATAAAAACGATTGCGGATTTCACCGCCAATGACCGTTTTATGTCGGCGCTGCCGCTCTTTCACTCGTTCGGTTTGACGGTGGGCCTGTTTACGCCGTTGTTGACCGGCGCGGAAGTGTTTCTTTATCCAAGTCCGCTGCACTACCGCATTGTGCCGGAACTGGTCTATGACCGTAACTGTACCGTGTTGTTTGGTACGTCAACCTTCCTCGGCAACTATGCGCGCTTTGCCAATCCGTATGATTTTTATCGCCTGCGCTATGTGGTGGCCGGTGCGGAAAAACTTCAGGAGAGCACCAAACAACTGTGGCAGGATAAATTCGGTCTGCGCATTCTTGAGGGCTACGGGGTAACGGAATGCGCGCCAGTAGTCTCGATTAACGTGCCGATGGCGGCTAAGCCTGGCACTGTTGGCCGCATTCTGCCTGGCATGGACGCGCGTCTGCTGGCGGTGCCCGGTATTGAAAACGGCGGTCGGCTACAGCTGAAAGGGCCGAATATCATGAATGGCTATCTGCGCGTGGAAAAACCGGGCGTGCTGGAGGTGCCGTCGGCGGAAAACGCCAGAGGCGAAACCGAGCGCGGGTGGTACGACACGGGCGATATTGTACGCTTCGATGAAAATGGTTTTGTGCAGATTCAGGGGCGCGCGAAACGCTTTGCGAAAATTGCTGGCGAAATGGTCTCGCTGGAGATGGTCGAGCAACTGGCGCTTGGCGTTTCGGCGGAGAAAATGCACGCTACCGCCATTAAAAGCGATGCCAGCAAAGGTGAAGCGCTGGTACTGTTTACGACTGACAGCGAACTCACCCGAGAAAAGTTACAGCACTATGCCCGTGAACACGGTATTCCGGAACTGGCCGTCCCGCGTGATATCCGTTATCTGAAGCAGCTTCCCTTGCTTGGCAGCGGGAAACCCGATTTTGTGACGCTGAAAAGTTGGGTGGATGCGCCGGAACAACATCATGAGTGAGTCAGTACGTACTAACACCTCCATCTGGTCGAAAGGGATGCTGTCGGTGATTGTCGCGCAGTTTCTCTCGGCTTTTGGCGATAATGCGCTGCTGTTTGCGACGCTGGCACTGCTGAAAGCTCAGTTTTACCCGGACTGGAGCCAGCCTGTTTTGCAAATGGTGTTTGTGGGCGCTTACATTCTTTTTGCGCCGTTTGTCGGCCAGATAGCGGACAGCTTTGCCAAAGGCCGGGTGATGATGGTCGCCAATGGTCTTAAACTGGCGGGAGCGGCAGGTATCTGCCTCGGCATAAATCCTTTTGTCGGTTATACGTTGGTCGGGATTGGCGCGGCGGCTTATTCTCCGGCGAAATACGGTATTCTGGGCGAACTGACGACGGGCGATAAGCTGGTGAAAGCCAATGGCCTGATGGAAGCCTCTACGATTGCGGCGATTTTGCTCGGTTCCGTCGCGGGCGGCGTATTGGCCGACTGGCATGTCATCGCCGCGCTGGTTGCCTGCGCGTTGGCCTACGCTGGCGCAGTGGCGGCTAACCTGTTTATCCCGAAGCTTGTGGCGGCGCGTCCAGGACAATCCTGGCGGTTGTCGGCGATGACGCGTAGTTTCTTCAGCGCTTGCGTTGTCCTTTGGCGTAACGGTGAAACGCGTTTTTCGCTGGTGGGGACCGGGCTATTCTGGGGCGCAGGCGTGACGCTGCGTTTTCTGCTGGTGCTGTGGGTGCCAGTGGCGCTGGGCATTACGGATAACGCCACGCCGACTTACCTGAACGCCATGGTGGCGGTAGGCATTGTGGTCGGCGCGGGCGCGGCGGCAAAACTGGTGACGCTGGAGACCGTATCGCGCTGTATGCCCGCCGGGATTTTGATTGGCGTTGTGGTTGCGATCTTCTCATTACAGCACGCCTTGCTGCCTGCTTATGCCTTGTTGCTGTTGATAGGTATGCTGGGCGGCTTTTTTGTGGTGCCGCTCAACGCCTTGCTCCAGGAGCGCGGTAAGAAGAGCGTTGGCGCCGGGAATGCCATTGCCGTACAAAATCTGGGCGAGAATAGCGCCATGCTATTAATGCTGGGACTGTACTCGCTGGCGGTGCTGGTTGGCGTTCCTGCGGTGGCGATAGGTATCGGCTTTGGCGTGCTGTTCGCGCTGGCGATCGCGGCGCTGTGGATCTGGCAGCGCCGGCAGGCATCATACTGAGTGAATATGCCGGGCGGCGAGTGCGTGTTATCCGGCTTACATTGTCTCTGTAAGCCCGGAAGCGTAGCGCCACCGGGCACTGACCATCACGGCGCCGGATAGGTATAAACCTGATGCGCCGCCTCAATCTCCGCCAGAACCTCTTCGCTTAACGTCAGATGCAGACTTTCCACATTCGTCTTGAGCTGCGCCATCGTGGTTGCGCCCAGTAACGTACTGGCGACAAACGGCTGGCGGCGAACAAAGGCCAGCGCCATTTGCGCCGGATCAAGATTGTGACGCTTCGCGATATCGACGTAGGCGGCAACGGCTTTTTGTGCCTGTTCGCCGCTGTAACGTGTGAAGCGGCTGAACAAGGTATTCCGCGCGCCTGCGGGTTTGGCCCCGTTCAGGTATTTACCGGTTAATGTGCCAAACGCCAGACAGGAGTAGGCGAGCAATTCAACACCTTCATACTGGCTTACTTCCGCCAGGCCGACCTCGTAGCTGCGGTTTAACAGGCTATAGGGGTTCTGGATCGTGACAATACGCGGCAGGTCATGTTTTTCCGCCAGATGCAGATAGCGCATAACGCCAAACGCTGTCTCATTTGAAACGCCAATATAACGAATCTTACCCGCTCGCTGAAACTCACTTAGCGCGTCTAACGTCTCCAGCAGACTTACTACTGGCGTGGAGTCCGTCCAGTTATAGCCGAGTTTACCGAAGCAGTTAGTGGGGCGCTGCGGCCAGTGCACCTGATACAAATCCAGATAGTCGGTCTGCAACCGGGTCAAACTGTCGTGTAGCGCTTCGCGAATATTTTTACGATCCAGCGCCTGATGAGGCCGGATGCCTTGATCATTATTACGTGCCGGTCCGCTAACTTTGCTGGCGATGATCAGTTTTTCACGGTTGCCGCGTTTGGCGAGCCAGTTACCGATATAGGATTCCGTCAGCCCTTGTGTTTCCGGGCGCGGAGGTACCGGATACATCTCGGCGGCGTCGATAAGGTTAATGCCATTTGCGATGGCATAGTCGAGCTGTGCGTGAGCGTCGGCTTCGCTGTTTTGTTCACCAAATGTCATTGTGCCCAGCCCTAGCGTACTTACTTCGAGCGAGCTGTGGGGTATACGGTGATAGTGCATAGCCGTTTCCTTTTTATTATGAAGTCAGAAATTCCCGACAAAGGACAATAAAAATGGCAGAGGGAAGGCAAAAGGGAAAGTAAAATTGCAGGCTGCGCGGCGTAATTGTTACCGGGCGTGGTCGCCACGCACCGTTACGGGACGCAGCCTGAAGGCTTGCAGAACGCTGACCTCGATCACAGGCCACCGCTTAACGTTCGATGATTTGAGACACTTCGTCACGGTTGATTTGCATCTCGTTTCCCTGTGCATCGGTATAGCTGACCAGACCGGTATCATCGTCAACTTGTGGTTTTCCATCGGTCAGGATCATACGACCATCTTTCGTCGCCATTACATAATCGCTGCTGCATCCGGATACCGCAAAAGCCAACCCTACTGCGGAAATTACAACTGCCCACTTTTTCATCCGTTTGTCCTCACATAGCCTGCATCTGATAATAGTCTGTTAATCATATGTCTGATAATAGTCTAGTAATAACGCGCAGCTCTGCATGTCGGAAGCAGCAAAATCTTAATCTGTGAGAAGAAAGGAAATAAAGTGAGTATTCGCTCCCCCAGCGGGGGAGCGAGACAGGATTACAGCGGATTCTTTTTATTACGCAACAGGTTCAGGCTCTCTACTGCGATAGAGAAGAACATGGCGAAATAGATATACCCTTTCGGAACGTGAACGTCGAAACTTTCCAGAATCAGGGTAAAGCCAACCAGGATCAGAAAGGAGAGCGCCAGCATTTTTACCGACGGATGGCGATCAACAAACTCGCCGATGGGCCGTGCCGCAAACATCATGACGCCCACGGCAATAACGACTGCCGCCATCATAATAAACAGATGATCGGAGAGGCCAACCGCTGTGATAACTGAATCAAGGCTGAAAATAATATCCAGCAGCATAATCTGCACTATTGCGCCCAGGAAAGAAGAAACCCGAGTTTTTAACCCTTCTTCTTCGCCTTCGATGGACTCATGGATCTCCTTGCTGGCTTTCCAGATTAAAAATAACCCGCCCAGTAGAAGAATGAGATCGCGGGCGGAAATCGCTTCGCCGAAAAGCTCAAACAGCGGATTAGTCAGACGAGTGACCCAGGCGATTGACGCCAGCAGCGCCAGGCGCATGACCATCGCCGCCGCCAACCCAAGCCGCCGTGCGTGGTTCCGTTGCGCCGTAGGAAGTTTTGCTACCACCAGAGAAAGAAAAATAATGTTGTCGATCCCAAGTACAATCTCCAGCAGCGTCAGCGTACCGAGCGCCAGCCAGGCATTAGGATCGGTTATCCATGCAAATAACATCGAACAAAGTCCTGCCAAAAAAAGAAGCGGTAATTATAGGCCCGTCGAGTGACGGGCGAAAGCCCAGGCTGAATTTGCGCAACCAGGAACGGTGTAAAATAGCGGCGACAATACGCTTACGTTTATCGAGCGTCGGTCCGACGCGTAGCCATAGCGGAGGCGCATTTGCGTGTAATGGACGTTACGGATTCTGCAATAAAAAATGGCGAGCCAGCAGCGCCTGCGTAAAATTTTTTTTCAGATAAAATCCACGCGGTAGCGTCAAAATAGGTTCCCCGCGCGCGCCGATAGCCTCGGTGAGCGCCCTGGCATTGGCGGCTTTGGGCCGCAGTTGTAAGACTTCGCCATGACGGGCGGTAATGCGTTCCACCTGGCCCAGCACTATCATGTCCATCAGCTCTTCCCAGTCGAGGCGTAGCTGCCTGTCCTCTTCTTCACTCGGACTCCAGAGTAGCGGCGAACCTACGCGGCGTTCGGCTAACGGTATGCTGCGATCGCCTTCGACCGGCACCCATAGCACGCGCTTCAATTTATGCCGTACGTGACTTGTCTCCCAGGTCACGCCGCTGTTACCGGTTAACGGCGCCACGCAAACAAAGGTTGTTTCCAGAGGACGACCCAGACTATCCACCGGGATGGTTTTCAGTTCTACGCCTAACGCGGCGAAATCCTGCTCCGGCTTGCTCCCGGCGCTGGCGCCGAGCCAGATCTCCAGCAAGACACCGATCCAGCCTTTGTCTCGCTTCAAATCTTTAGGCGTGGTAATGCCGGCCATCGCCGCCAGCTCGCCTAACGTATAGCCGGAAAGCTGCCGCGCTTGGGCTAACAGCAATGCTTCCGAAGCAGGCGGAGTCAGTAGCGGACAAAGAGCGGACATGACAATTACCTTAGGTCAAAAAATGAGCAGTGATTTTATACCGTATGGGCAGAGTTTATCTTTTTCTGTGTCTTATATTCAATAGACTGATTTTTATTGCCTTTTTTGTGTTGTTTCTTCGTGTTGCGCAACGCTGAAGCGGGTTTTCCAATTCTGGTCACTGACAATAAACAGGATCTTACACTATGTTATCCACAGAAAGTTGGGATAACTGTGTAAAACCACCACTACTGTTTCCATTTACAGCCTTGACGTGCGACGAAAATCGAAAATTCAGACAAATAGTGCGTAAGTTATTGGCACAATCTGTGGATAAAACCGACGCTGGTTGATCTTTCATCAGCATAAGGATCTTAGATGTGATGCTGGTCACGCTTTATGAAGGTGGCATGTAAGATTTGTCTATAACGCAATGAATATAAGGCACTATTTTTACTGTCTCCAGCATGAGAAATTCAGACTGTTCTGGGTTTTCCCGTGGTAATTCCATACTTCTTCACATCTATATCCACAGAAAAGGTGAATAAAATGGCGCAAGGGCGTCATCATCTGTTTATAACTCGGCTATTTACTGTGAGTTATTCAATTGTTATTAGGCTGTGTCACTATTACAGAGTGGTTTACCGCCTCACTGGAGTATGAAACAATCGTTCATATATAAGGTTTATGTTGAGGTAGTCCGGTGATTGATGACGATGGCTACCGCCCAAATGTAGGTATCGTAATTTGTAATCGTCAGGGGCAGGTGATGTGGGCCCGGCGATTTGGTCAGCACTCCTGGCAGTTCCCGCAGGGCGGGATAAATCCAGGGGAGTCGGCAGAACAGGCGATGTACCGGGAACTGTTTGAAGAAGTTGGGTTAAGCCGTAAAGATGTGCGGATCCTTGCTTCTACTCGCAACTGGTTGCGTTACAAGTTACCAAAACGTTTGGTGCGTTGGGACACAAAGCCGGTATGTATCGGCCAGAAACAAAAGTGGTTTCTTTTGCAGTTAATGAGCGCCGACGCCGAAATCAATATGCAAACCAGCAGTACGCCGGAGTTTGACGGCTGGCGCTGGGTAAGTTACTGGTATCCGGTTCGACAAGTGGTGTCATTTAAACGCGATGTCTACCGCAGGGTAATGAAAGAGTTTGCAAGTGTTGTCATGGCGCTTCAGGATAATCCCCCTAAGCTACAAAGCGCGCCTGCTTATCGACGTAAAAGAGGTTAAGCCACGCAAATTATGCTCACTCGCCTGCGCGAAATAGTCGAAAAAGTGGCCAGTGCGCCGCGTCTGAACGAGGCGCTGAATATTCTGGTCACGGATATCTGTCTTGCGATGGATACTGAGGTTTGCTCGGTTTACCTGGCCGATCATGACCGACGCTGTTATTACCTGATGGCGACGCGGGGGTTGAAAAAACCGCGTGGTCGAACCGTTGCGCTTGCGTTTGATGAGGGGATCGTCGGTCTGGTGGGCAGACTGGCGGAACCCATTAACCTTGCCGATGCGCAAAAACATCCCAGCTTTAAATACATTCCTTCGGTAAAAGAGGAGCGTTTTCGCGCGTTTCTCGGCGTGCCGATCATTCAGCGTCGCCAACTTCTCGGCGTGCTGGTCGTACAGCAGCGCGAATTGCGCCAGTACGATGAAAGCGAAGAGTCTTTCCTCGTCACGCTCGCTACGCAGATGGCGGCTATCCTGTCACAGTCGCAGGTCACAGCGCTGTTCGGGCAATACCGGCAGACGCGAATCCGCGCGCTTCCTGCGGCGCCGGGCGTGGCTATCGCAACGGGCTGGCAAGACGCGACCATGCCGCTGATGGAACAGGTTTACGAAGCGTCTACGCTGGATACCTCTCTTGAACGCGAACGACTGACCGGCGCTCTGGAAGAGGCGGCGAACGAATTCCGACGATACAGCAAACGCTTTGCCGCCGGCGCGCAAAAAGAGACGGCGGCCATTTTCGATCTGTACTCACACCTGCTTTCAGACGCCAGACTGCGTCGCGAACTCTTCGCCGAGGTCGACAAAGGCGCTGTTGCGGAGTGGGCCGTTAAAAAAATCATCGAAAAATTTGCCGAGCAATTTGCGGCGCTAACCGATAACTACCTCAAAGAACGTGCGGGAGACTTACGCACGCTGGGGCAGCGGCTGTTATTCCACCTTGATGATTCAGTTCAGGGGCCAAACGCCTGGCCGGAACGTTTTATTCTGGTCGCGGATGAGCTGTCGGCGACCACCCTGGCGGAGCTGCCGCAGGACAGGCTGGCGGGCGTTGTGGTGCGCGACGGCGCGGCAAACTCGCATGCGGCGATTATGGTGCGCGCGCTCGGTATCCCGACCGTCATGGGCGCGGATATCCAGCCTTCGGTGCTACATCGCCGTACGTTGGTGGTGGATGGCTATCGCGGTGAATTACTGGTCGATCCTGAACCCGTGCTTATTCAGGAATATCAGCGGCTCATTAGTGAAGAGATAGAACTCAGTCGTCTGGCGGAGGACGACGTCAATCTTCCCGCCCAGCTGAAAAGCGGCGAGCGAGTCAAAGTGATGCTGAATGCCGGGCTCAGCCCCGAGCATGAGGAAAAGTTAGGCAGTCGGATCGACGGTATCGGCCTGTACCGTACTGAAATTCCCTTTATGCTGCAAAGCGGGTTTCCCTCGGAAGAAGAGCAGGTGGCGCAGTATCAAGGGATGCTGCAAATGTTTAACGATAAACCGGTGACGCTGCGGACCCTGGATGTGGGAGCGGATAAGCAACTGCCCTATATGCCGATCAGCGAGGAGAACCCGTGTCTGGGCTGGCGCGGGATCCGCATTACGCTGGATCAGCCGGAGATCTTTTTGATCCAGGTCCGCGCGATGCTGCGCGCCAATGCGGCGACTGGCAACCTCAGCATTTTGCTGCCGATGGTCACCAGTATTGATGAAGTCGATGAAGCGCGGCGTCTGATCGAACGCGCCGGGCGCGAGGTCGAGGAGATGATCGGCTATGCGATCCCGAAACCGCGTATCGGCATTATGCTGGAAGTGCCATCAATGGTATTTATGCTGCCGCATCTGGCTAACCGGATCGACTTTATCTCGGTCGGCACCAACGATTTAACGCAATATATCCTGGCGGTAGATCGCAACAATACCCGCGTGGCCAGTATTTACGACAGTCTGCATCCGGCTATGCTGCGCGCACTGAGCATGATTGCGCAGGAAGCCGAAAAAAATGGCCTCGATCTTCGCTTGTGCGGCGAGATGGCGGGCGATCCGATGTGCGTGGCGATTCTTATCGGTCTGGGATATCGCCATCTTTCGATGAATGGCCGTTCGGTAGCGCGTGTGAAATATCTGCTGCGGCATATCGATTTTGAAGACGCGCAAACCCTTGCCAGACGCAGCCTTGAGGCGCAGATGGCGACCGAAGTGCGTCATCAGGTGGCGGCGTTTATGGAGCGCCGCGGGATGGGGGGATTGATTCGAGGAGGGTTGTAACGACTGGAGCGGGAAAAGAGAGTGACTGTGGATTCACGGCGCAGACAACACGCCTGCAAGATGAAAGACAATGCGTATACATATCTTTTAACGGTAATCGGCGTCTCGCTTTTAACCCTTGTGCTATTATTCGCACCTTTGGAGCGTCTGCAACGCGCAGGCGCGCTTATCAATCGCTATCTCTTCAGCGAAATAACAAGAAATTGTGGTGACAGATGACCAGTAGCTATCTGCATTTTCCGGACTTTGATCCGGTCATTTTCTCAATTGGGCCCGTCGCGCTTCACTGGTATGGCTTGATGTATCTGGTGGGGTTCGTTTTCGCGATGTGGTTGGCGGTGCGTCGCGCTAACCGTCCGGGAAGCGGTTGGACCAAAAACGAAGTTGAAAATTTACTCTATGCAGGTTTCCTGGGGGTCTTCCTGGGGGGACGTATTGGCTATGTCCTGTTTTATAACTTCCCTCTGTTTCTGGATAACCCGCTCTATTTATTCCGCGTCTGGGACGGCGGCATGTCCTTCCACGGCGGGCTTATCGGCGTGATACTGGTGATGATTATCTTCGCCAGGCGCACGAAGCGCTCGTTCTTTCAGGTGTCTGATTTTATTGCGCCGTTAATTCCGTTCGGCCTGGGCGCCGGGCGTCTGGGCAACTTTATCAACGGTGAATTGTGGGGGCGCGTCGATCCTGACTTCCGGTTTGCCATGCTCTTTCCTGGCTCACGCGCGGAAGATATTGCGCTGCTGCCGTCACATCCGCAATGGCAGCCTATTTTTGATACCTACGGCGTATTGCCGCGTCACCCTTCCCAGTTGTATGAACTGGCATTAGAAGGCGTGGTGCTGTTTATCATCCTTAATCTCTTTATTCGCAAACCGCGTCCGATGGGCGCAGTCTCCGGATTATTCCTGATTGGCTATGGCGCGTTTCGTATCATTGTTGAATTCTTCCGCCAGCCGGACGCGCAATTTACCGGCGCGTGGGTACAGTACATCAGCATGGGGCAGATTCTCTCTATCCCGATGATTATCGCTGGCGCGATCATGATGGTTTGGGCATATCGCCGCCGCCCGCAGCAACACGTTTCCTGAGGAACCATGAAACAGTATTTAGAACTGATGCAAAAAGTGCTGGATGAAGGCACACAGAAAAACGACCGTACCGGCACCGGCACGCTTTCCATTTTTGGCCATCAGATGCGTTTTAACCTGCAGGAAGGCTTTCCTCTGGTGACGACAAAACGCTGCCATTTACGTTCAATTATTCACGAACTGCTATGGTTTTTGCAGGGCGATACCAACATCGCTTACCTGCACGAAAATAATGTCACCATCTGGGACGAATGGGCCGATGAGAACGGCGATTTAGGCCCGGTTTATGGTAAGCAGTGGCGTGCATGGCCAACACCGGATGGCCGCCATATCGATCAGATCGCCACGGTCTTAAGCCAGCTTAAAAACGACCCGGACTCTCGTCGTATTATCGTTTCTGCGTGGAACGTCGGCGAGCTGGATAAGATGGCGCTGGCGCCGTGTCACGCCTTTTTCCAGTTTTATGTCGCAGATGGAAAACTCTCCTGTCAGCTTTATCAGCGCTCCTGCGATGTGTTCCTCGGTCTGCCGTTCAACATTGCCAGCTACGCGTTACTGGTGCATATGATGGCGCAACAGTGCGACCTGGACGTCGGCGATTTTGTCTGGACCGGCGGCGACACGCACCTGTACAGCAACCATATGGAGCAGACGCACCTGCAATTAAGCCGTGAACCGCGCGCGCTGCCGAAATTGGTGATTAAGCGTAAACCCGATTCGCTTTTTGACTACCGGTTCGATGATTTCGAAATTGAAGGCTATGATCCGCACCCCGGTATTAAAGCGCCGGTCGCTATCTAAGCGCTGACGATCCTGCCATAACCGACGTCATCGCGCGTCGGTTTTTTTTACCCTTCATCTCAATCTTCGGCGCGGATTCCTGAAATTTTGCAACGCGCTGCAAGACATGAACTTTTTCTCGTAACGCGCCGAACAATCTGTATTTGGCGCTCGTTATTTTTTCCCCGCCCGCCATACTGCCGACATGAAAAAACAACAGGGCTATACGCTCATTGAAACGGTGGTCGCGATGTCGCTCATTATCATTCTCAGCGCCACAGGACTTTATGGCTGGCAACGCTGGCAGCAGCAACAGCGCCTGTGGCAAACCGCATGTCAGGTGCGGGATTACCTGCTGCAACTTCGTGAGGATGCTCACTGGCATAACCGCGATCACATTCTTCGCGTGGTCAGCGAAGGCGGTTCATGGTGCTTTGTCAGCTCTGTTGCTACGCAAACATCGTGTACGCCATCTTCCCCCTTTGTGTTTACGCCCGACTGGCGTGATGTCGTCCTTGCCGATATCACGCCGTCGTTAGCCTTCTTTGGCCTGCGCAATACGGCATGGGCAGGGCACATCGTACTGAAAAACGCTGCCGGAGAGTGGCGTCTGGTCGTCTCCTCCTGGGGGCGAATCAGGCTATGCGAGCGTAACGAGGCCGCCACGTGTCAATAACCACGCGGGGGTTCTCGCTACTGGAAGTTGTGCTGGCGATGGCGATAGGTTCCATTTTACTGCTTGGGTCCGCACGATTTTTACCGGCGCTACAGCGTGAGATCTGGCACAACACGCGACAGTTATCGCTGGAAGATGAAATCTGGCAGCGAACCTATACCGTAGCGAAGCATCTTCAACGTGCGGGTTATTGTCATGGCCACTGTATCGGCGAAGGGCTACATCTTGCCGAACAGGGGCAATGCGTCATCGTTCAGTGGGACGGGAATAATAACGGGGTCTGGGATACCATACCGGCGAAAGAGGCCGACCAGACCGGGTTCCGTATGAAGGATAACGTTCTGGAGACATTACGCGGAGCAACATCTTGCCAGGGTAAGGGATGGGAAAAAATGACCGATCCCAATACGGTACTCATCACGGCGTTTACCGTTGAGCGCTGGGATATAACGGGATTCTCGCCAGTGCTCATGCTGCATCTGCGCGGCGCCAGCAAAGCCGAGCCTCAGACGGTTATTGACGCGCAATACAGCGTAACGGGATTTAATCTGTGAATCGGGAACGTGGCGCTTCTTCGCTAATACTGGCGCTTTTAATACTGATTCTGGGCAGTCTGCTACTGCAAGGCGTAAATCAGCAGCAGGCCAGCTATGCCGCCCGCGTGACGACGCAGAGCCTGGCGATACAACGCCAGGCGCTTGTGCAGTCGGCGCTGGAATGGGGACGGGGGCAGCTATGGTCAGGCGTAACCGAAATGGAATGTCGGCGCTATTCCTCTTCAGGAGCGAGAGTCTGTTTGCGGAGATTATCGGGGGATGAGGTGGTGATGGCGGCGCAAGATGACGGCATGACGTTATGGCGTTTGGGCAACGTCATTCAGGGAAGCATTGTCTTTTCTCCCCACGGCTGGAGCGATTTTTGTCCGTTAAAAGAGGTGGCGTTATGTCGCATCCCCTGAATTTACAACGCGGGTTTAGCCTCCCGGAAGTTTTAGTGGCGATGGTTCTAATGGTAATGATCGTCACCGCGCTGTCAGGCTATCAGCGGGTATTAATGCACAGTTTTGCATTACGACATCAGTATCTCCAGATCTGGCGGCAGGCGTGGCAGCAAACGGCGCTGTATCCATTTTCGCCTGCTGACAGCTGGAAGGCCAACCGGATGCAGACAACGCAATCGGGATGTGTCAGCATCAGCGTCACGATGGTTTCACCTCTGGCAGGCAGGGGCAAATGACGCGCTTGCATTGTCCAAATCGTTAATCGTCAGGAGTAATTATGTTAAGGGTCTACCACTCCAATCGTCTGGATGTGCTGGAAGCGTTGATGGAATTCATCGTCGAACGCGAGCGGCTGGATGATCCCTTTGAACCAGAAATGATTCTGGTACAAAGCACGGGTATGGCGCAGTGGCTGCAGATGACCCTTTCACAAAAGTTTGGTATTGCGGCGAATATCGCTTTTCCGTTACCGGCGAGTTTTATCTGGGAGATGTTTGTCCGCGTGTTGCCGGATATTCCCAAAGAAAGCGCTTTCAGCAAACAAAGCATGAGCTGGAAACTGATGACCTTGCTGCCGCAGTTGCTGGATAAGGATGAGTTTGTACTGCTGCGCCATTATCTGACCGACGACACCGATAAACGCAAACTCTTTCAGCTTTCCGCGCGCGCCGCCGACCTGTTCGATCAGTATCTGGTTTATCGGCCTGACTGGCTTACGCAGTGGGAAGCGGGAAAAACCGTGGAAGGTCTGGGAGAGGCGCAAAACTGGCAGGCGCCGCTGTGGAAAGCATTGGTGGAATATACCGCCGCGCTGGGGCAGCCGCGCTGGCATCGCGCCAATCTCTACCAACGCTTTATTCAAACGCTGGAAAGCGCGACCGCCTGCCCGCCAGGGTTGCCGTCCCGCGTTTTTATTTGCGGCATTTCCGCGTTACCGCCAGTGTATCTCAGAGCATTGCAGGCGCTGGGTAAACATATTGAAATCCATCTCCTTTTTACTAATCCGTGTCGGTATTACTGGGGGGATATAAAAGACCCAGCCTGGCTGGCAAAACTCATGGCTCGCCAGCGTCGTCACAGTTTTGAAGACCGTCATTTACCGTTGTTCCGTGAAAACCAGAATCCGGAAGCCTTATTTAACAGCGACGGTGAACAGGATATCGGTAATCCGCTACTGGCCTCATGGGGAAAACTGGGGCGGGATTATATCTACCTGCTATCTGAACTGGAAAACAGCCAGGAGCTGGATGCTTTTGTTGATATTACGCCAGATAATCTTTTGCATCGGATTCAGGCGGATATCCTTGAACTGGAAAGCCATGCGGTGGCGGGCGTAAATATTGAGGAGTATTCGCGCAGCGACAATAAGCGTCTGCTCGATCCCGAGGATAACAGCCTCTCTTTTCACGTTTGTCACAGCCCGCAGCGCGAGGTGGAAATACTGCACGATCGCCTGCTGGCGATGCTGGAAGCCGATCCGACGCTAACGCCGCGCGACATTATCGTTATGGTGGCTGATATTGACAGCTATAGCCCGTTTATCCAGGCGGTATTTGGTAGCGCGCCAACGGAGCGCTATCTGCCTTATGCCATTTCCGATCGGCGGGCGCGTCAGTCACATCCGGTGTTACAGGCATTTATCAGTCTGCTTTCGTTACCGGACAGCCGCTTCGTCTCCGAGGATGTTCTGGCGTTGTTAGACGTACCGGTATTGGCTGCCCGCTTTACGATCAACGAAGAAGGGCTGCGTTATTTGCGCTTGTGGGTCAATGAGTCAGGCATTCGCTGGGGGATTGACGATGACAACGTGCGCGAGCTGGAACTTCCTGCCACGGGGCAGCATACATGGCAATTTGGCCTGACGCGTATGCTGCTGGGGTATGCGATGGAAAGCGCTCAGGGCGAGTGGCAGTCGGTTCTGCCTTATGACGAATCCAGCGGTCTGATTGCTGAGCTGGTCGGGCATCTGGCTTCGCTGCTGATGCAGCTTAATATCTGGCGGCGCGGTCTGGCGCAGGAGCGACCGCTGGAAGAGTGGTTGCCCGTTTGTCGCGATATGCTCAATGATTTCTTCCTGCCCGATGCGGACACGGAAGCGGCAATGACATTGATTGAACAGCAGTGGCAGGCCATTATCGCCGAAGGCGTCGCGGCGGAATATGGCGATGCGGTACCGATTTCGCTACTGCGGGATGAACTGGCGCAGCGTCTGGATCAGGAACGTATTAGCCAGCGCTTCCTGGCGGGCCCCATCAATATTTGTACGCTGATGCCGATGCGTTCCATTCCGTTCAGAGTCGTTTGCCTGCTGGGAATGAACGACGGCGTATACCCGCGCCAGCTTGCGCCGTTGGGCTTTGACCTGATGAGCCAAAAAACCATGCGCGGGGATCGAAGCCGTCGCGACGATGACCGCTATCTGTTTCTGGAAGCGTTAATCTCGGCGCAGCAGACGCTGTATATCAGCTACATCGGTCGCTCCATCCAGGATAATAGCGAACGCTTTCCCTCTGTACTGGTGCAAGAATTGGTGGATTACATCGGGCAAAGCCACTATTTGCCGGGCGACGAAACGCTGACCTGTGATGAGAGCGAAGCACGAGTCAAAGCGCATATTACGCGTCTGCATACCCGTATGCCTTTTGATGCGCAAAATTACCAACCCGGCGAACAGCAAAGTTATGCCAGAGAGTGGTTGCCCGCGGCGAGTCAGTCGGGAAAAGCGCATTCTGACTTTGTGCAGCCGCTTCCTTTTACGATGCCGGAAACATTGACTCTGGAAAGTCTGCAGCGTTTTTGGGCCCATCCGGTACGCGCATTTTTTCAGATGCGGCTTCAGGTTAATTTCCGCTCGGAAGAGAGTGAGATTCCTGATGCGGAACCGTTTGAATTAGAGGGATTGACGCGATATCAACTTAACCAACAGTTGCTCAATACGCTGGTTGAAGAGGACGACGCCGAACGCTTGTTCCGCCGTTTCCGGGCTGCGGGAGAGTTGCCTTACGGCGCGTTTGGCGAAATATTCTGGGATGCGCAATGTCAGGAGATGCAGCAACTGGCAAGCCGGGTCATCGCCTGCCGTAAGCCGAGCCAAAGCCTGGAAGTGGATCTGCTTTGCAATGGCGTTCAGCTAACCGGCTGGCTGCCGCAGGTACAGGAGGATGGATTATTGCGCTGGCGTCCCGCTTTAATCAGCGTGGCGCAAGGTGTGCAACTTTGGCTGGAACACCTTGTCTATTGTGCCAGCGGCGGGAGTGGCGAAAGTCGTCTGTTTTTGCGCAAAGAGGGAGAATGGCGATTTCCGCCACTTGATAAAGCGCAGGCAATGGCTTACCTGGCGCAACTGATTGAAGGCTACCGGGAAGGCATGTCTTCTCCGCTATTGGTACTGCCGGAAAGCGGCGGCGCATGGATAAAAGCCTGTTATGACGCTGAAAATGATGTCATGTTAGACGACGATGACACCTTACAGAAGGCCAGAACAAAGTTTCTACAGGCTTATGAAGGCAACATGATGGTGAGCGGCGAAGGCGAAGATATCTGGTATCAACGTCTTTGGCGTCAGCTGGAATCTGAAACGTTGCAGGCTATCATTGCGCAGTCACGGCATTACCTGTTACCGCTGTTTCGTTTTAGTCAGTCTCGTTGATTGTATGAAAATCGCGCCATTAAAAGGCTTCGACTATGATGCGCTCTTCGTCACGGACTGATTACTGATAAAAAAATGCTGCCTGGTTCAGCACAATAATATCCCGTTCCGCTCAGGTCGATGGTTTACGTGACCATACAGATGAGTGGGAATGAAAGTTAATGATGAGGTCCGTGAATGCCCCGCAGCACCTGGTTCAAAGCGTTATTGTTATTGGTCGCCCTCTGGGGGCCTGCAGTTCAGGCGGATATCGGTTGGCAACCGCTGCAAGAAACTATCCGTAAAAGCGATAAAGATACCCGGCAGTATCAGGCGATACGTCTTGATAATGGCATGGTGGTGTTGCTCGTATCCGATCCGCAGGCTGTAAAGTCTCTTTCTGCGTTAGTGGTGCCCGTTGGATCGCTTGAAGATCCTGAGGCTCATCAGGGGCTTGCTCATTATCTTGAGCATATGTGCCTGATGGGGTCAAAAAAATATCCGCAGGCGGATAGCCTTGCCGAATACCTTAAAAGACATGGCGGTAGCCACAACGCCAGCACCGCGCCTTATCGAACAGCCTTCTACCTGGAGGTTGAAAACGACGCGCTTCCAGGTGCCGTAGATCGCCTGGCCGACGCCATTGCCGCGCCATTGCTCAATAAAAAGTATGCCGAACGCGAACGAAACGCGGTGAATGCCGAGCTGACGATGGCGCGCACCCGCGATGGTATGCGTATGGCGCAGGTAAGCGCCGAAACCATTAACCCGGCGCATCCAGGCTCGCACTTTTCTGGCGGCAATCTGGAAACGCTAAGCGATAAGCCGGGAAATCCGGTGCAACAGGCGTTGATCGCTTTTCATGAAAAATACTATTCATCTAATCTGATGAAGGCGGTGATTTACAGTAATAAACCCTTGCCGGAACTGGCGAGTATTGCCGCCGCAACCTATGGTCGCGTGCCGAATAAACAGATTAAAAAACCGGAAATTACCGTACCTGTCATCACCGAGGCGCAGAAGGGCATCATTATTCATTACGTGCCGGCGCTACCGCGTAAAGTGCTGCGCGTGGAGTTTCGTATTGATAACAATAGCGCGCAGTTCCGTAGCAAGACCGATGAACTGGTCTCTTATCTGATTGGCAATCGTAGCCCGGGGACGCTCTCTGACTGGCTGCAAAAACAAGGACTGGTCGAAGGTATTAGCGCGGATTCCGATCCGATTGTTAATGGTAACAGCGGCGTATTTGCCATTTCGGCAACGCTGACTGATAAAGGTTTGGCCAATCGTGATGAAGTTGTCGCAGCTATCTTCAGCTATCTCAACACGTTACGTGAAAAAGGGATAGATAAACGTTACTTTGACGAGCTGGCGCATGTGCTGGATCTCGACTTCCGCTATCCGTCGATTACCCGCGATATGGACTATGTCGAATGGCTGGCGGACACTATGATCCGCGTCCCGGTAGCGCATACGCTGGATGCGGCGAATATCGCCGATCGTTACGATCCTGCCGCTATCAAAAATCGCCTGGCGATGATGACGCCGCAGAATGCGCGCATCTGGTACATCAGTCCCCAGGAACCCCATAATAAGACGGCGTATTTTGTGGATGCGCCTTATCAGGTCGATAAGATTAGCGAACAGACGTTTAAAAACTGGCAGCAAAAAGCACAGGGCATTGCGTTGTCGCTGCCGGAGTTAAACCCCTATATTCCTGATGATTTTACGCTTGTTAAGAATGACAAAAACTACGTGCGGCCAGAACTGATTGTCGATAAAGCGGATTTGCGCGTGGTTTATGCGCCGAGTCGTTATTTCGCCAGCGAGCCAAAAGCTGACGTGAGCGTGGTATTGCGTAACCCGCAGGCGATGGACAGCGCCCGCAATCAGGTACTGTTCGCCCTTAATGATTATCTGGCGGGAATGGCGCTCGATCAGCTCAGCAACCAGGCGGCAGTGGGCGGCATTAGCTTTTCCACTAACGCCAACAATGGTCTGATGGTCACTGCGAACGGTTATACCCAGCGTTTGCCGCAGCTTCTCCTGGCGTTGCTGGAAGGATATTTTAGCTACGACGCCACGGAAGAACAGCTGGCGCAGGCGAAATCCTGGTATACGCAGATGATGGATTCTGCGGAGAAGGGAAAAGCCTACGAACAGGCGATTATGCCGGTGCAGATGATTTCGCAGGTGCCTTATTTTTCCCGTGATGAACGTCGCGCTTTGCTGCCGTCCATTACGTTGAAAGAGGTGATGGCCTATCGTAATGCGTTAAAAACGGGCGCTCGTCCGGAATTTCTGGTTATAGGGAATATGAGCGAAGCCCAGGCGACCTCTCTGGCGCAAGATGTCCAAAAACAGCTCGCGGCGAACGGATCGGCGTGGTGTCGTAACAAAGACGTGGTGGTTGAGAAAAAGCAGTCCGTAATATTTGAAAAAGCGGGCAGTAGCACCGACTCCGCGTTAGCCGCGGTCTTTGTCCCGGTCGGCTACGACGAGTACGTCAGCGCCGCCTACAGCGCGATGTTAGGTCAGATTGTTCAACCGTGGTTTTACAATCAGCTACGAACCGAAGAGCAACTGGGATACGCTGTTTTCGCCTTTCCGATGAGCGTTGGCCGTCAGTGGGGAATGGGATTCCTGCTACAGAGCAACGATAAACAGCCCTCTTACCTGTGGCAACGCTATCAGGCATTTTTCCCTGACGCCGAGGCGAAGCTGAGGGCGATGAAGCCGGAAGAGTTCGCCCAAATTCAGCAGGCGATCATTACGCAAATGCGCCAGGCGCCGCAAACGTTGGGCGAAGAAGCATCCCGTTTAAGCAAGGATTTCGATCGGGGTAATATGCGCTTTGACTCGCGTGATAAAATCATCGCTCAGATAAAATTGCTGACGCCACAAAAGCTTGCCGACTTCTTCCACCAGGCGGTGGTGGAACCACAAGGTATGGCAATATTGTCACAGATTGCCGGTAGCCAGAATGGAAAAGCAGAATACGTGCATCCGACAGGCTGGAAAGTGTGGGATAACGTCAGCGCTTTGCAGCAAACGTTACCTCTAATGAGCGAAAAGAATGAATGATGTCGCCGAGACTCTTGATCCTCTGCGCTTGCCCCTTACAGGCGAGCGTTTGATTGAAGCATCAGCGGGCACAGGCAAAACGTTTACTATCGCGGCGCTGTATCTGCGGCTACTGCTCGGTTTAGGCGGCAGTGCCGCATTTCCCCGTCCGTTGACCGTTGAAGAACTGCTGGTGGTAACCTTTACGGAGGCCGCCACTGAAGAGCTGCGTGGGCGAATCCGCAGTAATATCCATGAGTTGCGCATCGCCTGTCTGCGGGAAAGCACGGATAATCCGCTGTATGCCCGCTTGCTGGAAGAAATTAGCGACAAAAAGCAGGCCGCGCAGTGGTTATTACTGGCGGAACGACAAATGGACGAGGCCGCGGTTTTTACCATCCACGGTTTTTGCCAGCGTATGCTCAGCCTGAACGCTTTCGAATCCGGTATGTTGTTTGAGCAACAGCTTATTGAAGACGAATCTTTGTTGCGTTATCAGGCCTGCGCCGATTTCTGGCGGCGTCATTGCTATCCGCTGCCGCGCGACATCGCGCAGGTGGTGTTTGACGTGTGGAAGGGGCCGAAGGCGCTCTTAAAAGATATCGATCGTTATCTGCAGGGCGAAGCGCCGGTCATTAAAGCGCCGCCATCGCAGGAGGAGACGCTGGCATCGCGTCATGAACAGATCCTGGCGCGTATCAACCAGGTGAAGCAGCAGTGGTGTGAGGCGGTTAGCGAGCTGGACGCGCTGATCGAATCATCCGGCATCGATCGCAGAAAATTCAACCGCGGCAATCAGGCGAAATGGATCGAAAAGATCACCTCGTGGGCGCAAGAAGAGACGAAAAATTATCAATTACCCGAGGCGTTGGGAAAATTTTCACAGCGTTTTTTAGCTGAGCGCACCAAAGCTGGCGGCGTGACGCCCCAGCACCCATTGTTTGTCGCCATTGATAACCTGTTGGGCGAACCGCTATCGATTAAAGATCTGGTTCTTACCCGAGCGCTCTCAGAGATCCGTGAAACGGTGGCTCAGGAAAAACGCCGGCGCGGCGAGCTGGGGTTTGACGATATGCTCAGCCGTTTAGATACCGCGCTGCGTAGTGAAAGCGGCGAGGCGCTGGCTGCGGCGATTCGTACCCGTTTTCCGGTGGCGATGATCGATGAATTTCAGGATACCGACCCACAACAGTACCGTATTTTTCGCCGTATCTGGCGACATCAACCCGATACGGCGCTATTGCTGATTGGCGATCCTAAACAGGCGATTTATGCGTTTCGTGGCGCGGATATCTTTACCTACATGAAGGCTCGCAGCGAAGTGAGCGCGCACTATACGCTTGACACTAACTGGCGCTCCGCGCCGGGGATGGTGAATAGCGTTAACAAGCTGTTCAGTCAGATGAACGACGCCTTTATGTTCCGCGATATTCCCTTCAGTCCGGTAAAGTTTGCGCCCAGAAACCAGTCGCTGCAATTTAAAGTGAATGACGCGCCTCAACCGGCGATGACCCTGTGGCTAATGGAGGGGGAAAGCTGCGGTTCGGGCGATTATCAAAGTTATATGGCGCAGGTGTGCGCCACGCAAATTCGCGACTGGCTGCGCGCCGGGCAAACGGGCGACGCGCTGCTGACGAACGGCGATTCGTCGCGGCCCGTTCGCGCCTCGGATATTAGCGTGCTGGTGCGCAGCAGGCGGGAAGCCGCGCTGATACGGGATGCGCTGACCTTACTGGCGATCCCCTCCGTCTATCTTTCTAACCGCGACAGCGTATTCGAAACGCTCGAAGCGCAGGAGATGCTGTGGGTGTTGCAGGCGGTGATGGCGCCCGAACGTGAGAATACGCTGCGTAGCGCTCTGGCGACATCAATGATGGGCCTTACCGCGCTGGATATCGAAACGCTTAACAATGATGAAAATGCGTGGGATGCGGTTGTTGAAGAGTTTGATGGCTACCGACAGATTTGGCATAAACGCGGCGTGATGCCTATGCTGCGCGCGCTAATGTCGGCGCGCAATATTGCTGAAAACCTGCTGGCGACGGCGGGAGGTGAACGTCGGCTGACGGATATTCTGCATATTAGCGAACTGTTACAGGAAGCCGGTTCGCAGCTGGAAAGCGAACATGCGCTGGTGCGTTGGCTGGCGCAACATATCCTTGAACCCGATAGCAATGCTTCCAGCCAGCAACTACGTCTGGAAAGCGATAAGCATCTGGTGCAAATCGTCACCATTCATAAATCGAAAGGTCTGGAATACCCGCTGGTCTGGTTACCTTTTATCACCCATTTCCGCGTGCAGGACCAGGCTTTTTATCACGACAGGCACTCCTACGAGGCGGTGCTGGACCTTAGTCACGCCGAAGAGAGCATAGCACTGGCGGAAGCCGAGCGCCTGGCGGAAGACCTGCGCCTACTTTATGTCGCGCTGACCCGTGCAGTGTGGCATTGCAGCCTCGGCGTCGCGCCGCTGGTACGGCGTCGCAGCGATAAGAAAGGCGAGACGGATGTGCACCAAAGCGCGCTTGGGCGACTCCTGCAAAAAGGCGAACCGATGGATGCCGCAGGCCTTCGCGCCTGTATTGAGGCGCTATGCGACGAGGATATCGTGTGTCGAACGCCAGGCAATACGGATAACGACCGCTGGCAAATTGCCGCTGCCTCGCACGCGGAACTCAGTGCCAGAACGCTGCAACGCCTGCTTTATGATAGCTGGCGCGTCACCAGTTATTCCGGTTTGCAGCAGCGGGGACATAGCGTGGCGCAAGATCTTATTCCTCGTCTCGACATTGACGCCGCAGGCGTTGGCGAAGCGGCGGAAGCGCCGGCAATGACGCCGCATCACTTTCCTCGCGGGGCATCGCCGGGAACATTTTTGCACAACCTGTTTGAAGAGCTTGATTTTACTCAACCGATAAACCCCCAATGGGTACAGGAAAAACTGGAGCTGAGTGGTTTTGAGACGCGATGGGAGCCCGTACTTACCCGCTGGCTGGACACCGTGTTGCACGTTCCCCTTAACGAGACGGGCGTTAGTCTGAGCGTGCTGACCGAGCGTGAAAAACAGGTCGAAATGGAGTTTTATCTGCCGATTGCCCAGCCGCTTACCGCCGGAGAGCTGGATGCGTTGATTCGTCGATACGACCCGCTTTCAGCAGGTTGCCCTGCGCTGGATTTCATGCAGGTTCGCGGCATGTTAAAGGGCTTTATCGACCTGGTGTTCCGTTATGAGGGGCGCTATTACCTGCTCGACTATAAATCTAACTGGCTGGGCGAGGATAGCGCCGCTTATACCCAGACGGCGATGGCTGCGGCGATGCAGGCGCATCGCTATGATTTGCAGTACCAGCTTTATACGCTGGCATTGCATCGTTACCTTCGTCATCGCATGGCGAATTACGACTATGAACGCCATTTCGGCGGCGTCATCTATCTCTTTTTACGCGGGGTGGATAGCGAACGTCCGCAGCAGGGTATTTTTACCACTCGTCCTGCGGCGGCGTTAATTAACCAACTGGATGATATGTTTGCAGGTGAAATGAGTGAGGAGGCGCAATGACAATCCAGGAGCGGTTGCTGGAGGCCGTTGAACAAAAACTCTTACGGCCCATTGATGCCCAGTTTGCTTTAACCGTCGCCGGTAACGACGATCCCGCCGTGACGCTGGCGGCAGCGCTGCTTAGTCATGACGCAGGTGAAGGTCACGTGTGTCTGCCGTTGTCGCGTTTAACGTTAACGGAGGAGGCGCATCCCTTACTGGTCGCCTGGATAAGCGAAACGGCTACGCCAATCGACTGGAAAAAGCGGTTACTGGCGTCTGCGGCGGTTAGCTGCGGCGATAGCCCCGCGCCGTTAATTCTGTGCGGCGATCGTCTCTACCTGAATCGCATGTGGTGCAACGAGCGTACGGTTGCGCGCTTTTTTAACGAGGTTAACCAGGCCATCGCCGTAGATGAAGATCAGTTATCCCGTATTCTGGACGCGCTATTCCCTCCGACAGACGAGGTGAACTGGCAAAAGGTGGCCGCCGCCGTAGCGCTAACTCGCCGTATCTCCGTGATTTCAGGCGGTCCCGGCACCGGTAAAACCACCACCGTCGCGAAGCTGCTGGCGGCATTAATTCAAATGGCGGATGGCGAACGTTGCCGTATCCGGCTGGCAGCGCCGACCGGGAAAGCGGCCGCACGCCTGACGGAGTCGCTCGGCGCGGCGTTGCGTCAGCTTCCACTTACCGATGCGCAGAAAAAGCGTATACCGGAGGACGCCAGTACGCTGCACCGACTGCTAGGCGCACAGCCCGGCAGCCAGCGATTACGCCATCATGCGGGCAACCCGCTGCATCTGGACGTGCTGGTGGTCGATGAAGCATCAATGATTGATTTGCCGATGATGTCACGTTTGATTGACGCTCTGCCGCCGCACGGGCGGGTCATTTTTCTTGGCGATCGCGATCAGTTGGCATCCGTTGAGGCGGGCGCTGTGTTGGGCGATATTTGCGCCTATGTCAACGCAGGGTTTACGGCGGAACGCGCTCGACAGCTAAGTCGACTAACAGGGAGCGCCATTCCGGCGGGGGCCGGAACGCAAGCCGCGTCTTTACGCGATAGCCTCTGTTTGTTGCAAAAGAGCTACCGTTTCGGCAGCGATTCTGGCATCGGCAAGCTGGCGGCGGCGATTAACTGCGGCGACAGGTCGGCAATCCAGGCTGTTTTTCAGCAGGGGTTTAGCGATATAGAGAAGCGTACATTGCAAAGCAGCGACGATTATGCCGGGATGCTGGATGAAGCGCTGGCGGGCTATGGTCGCTACCTGCGGTTGCTGCATGAAAAAGCGACGCCGGAGGCAATCCTTCAGGCTTTCAATGAGTATCAACTGCTTTGTGCGCTGCGCGAAGGCCCATTTGGCGTGAGGGGATTGAATGACCGCATTGAGCAGGCGATGGTGCAGCAACGAAAAATTCAGCGGCACCCGCATTCTCGCTGGTACGAAGGGCGTCCGGTAATGATTGCGCGCAACGATAGCGCGTTGGGGCTATTTAACGGCGATATTGGTATTGCGCTCGATCGCGGGCAGGGGTTACGCGTCTGGTTTGTGATGCCGGACGGCACGATCAAGTCCGTTCAGCCCAGCCGTCTGCCGGAACATGATACAACCTGGGCGATGACGGTACATAAATCACAGGGGTCTGAATTTGATCACGCCGCGCTGATTTTACCCAGCCAGCGTTCGCCGGTCGTGACGCGGGAGCTGGTGTATACCGCTGTTACGCGAGCGCGGCGGCGGTTATCGCTGTATGCCGATGAACGGATCCTGGCAGGCGCGATTGTGACGCGTACGGAGCGGCGCAGCGGGCTAGCCACCTTATTTGATGAAGTCAGTCGTACCGGCTAAGACGAGTTCTCGCCGGATGGCGACGCGTAGCGTCTTATCCGGCCTCCAAATGATGCTTTCGAGCGTAGGCCTGATAAGCGCAGCGCCATCAGGCCCCCCTTGTTATCCTAAATCTGCCATCAGCACCTTTGAACGTCGCTGATAGTTATACATTTTTTTCTTGCTCTCAGGCAGTAACTCTATATCGACAGGCGTAAAACCGCGCTCCTGGAACCAGTGAATACTGCGCGTCGTCAGCACAAACAATTTACGCAGCCCCATTTGCCGCGCCTGGGCGGCAACCCGCTCCAGAAGCACTTCTCCACGCGATGAGCTGCGGTAATCCGGATGTACCGCTACGCAGGCCATTTCGCCTATTTTCTCTTCCACAAAAGGATACAGCGCCGCGCAGGCGATAGTCATATTATCGCGCTGAATAATGGTAAATTTATCGATCTCCATCTCCAGTTGTTCACGGGAACGGCGTACCAGAATGCCCTGCTGTTCCAGTGGGCGGATAAGCTCCAGAATACCGCCAATATCGTTGATGGTGGCGCGGCGGATCTGCTCGGCGCTCTCCATGACGATCTGCGTACCGATACCATCACGCGAGAACAATTCCTGTAATAGCGAGCCATCTTCCTGATAGCTGATCAGATGGCAACGACGAACGCCGCTACGACAGGCTTTTACTGCGCCGCGCAAAAAACGTACGGTTCCGGAGTTGTAGTCGCCCTGCGCTTCCAACTCTTCCACCCGCGCCTGCGCTTCATTCGGGAAGAGTTCAGAAATGATGCCGCCCTCGCTATTGGTAACGCCCTGAGAAGAACAGAAACCGATCATTTTTTCCGCTTTCAGTTTAACGGCGAGTTGAGTGGCAATCTCTTCTGAGGTCAGATTAAAACTTTCGCCGGTCACTGAGACGGCGACCGGCCCCATCAGAACGATCGCGCCGTTATCCAGCTGGCGGTTGATCGCATCTTCATCAATGCGCCGGATACGGCCGCTATGACAGTAGTCCACGCCATCATCAACGCCCAGCGGCTGCGCAATGGTGAAATTGCCACTGACGACATTAATGTGCGCGCCCTGCAACGGCGTATTGTTCAGACTCATCGACAGACGGGCGGTAATATCAAGCTGGAGTAAACCGGCGGCCTGTTTCACCAGCTCCAGTGCTTTGGCGTCCGTCACCCGCGTGTTTTTGTGGTAAATCGGTTCATGATGATGCGCGGCCAGATTGGCGTCGATTTGCGGTCGCGCGCCATACACCACGACAAGGCGAATACCGAGGCTATGCAGTAGCCCGATATCGCTAACGATGCTGGAAAAATTGTCATGCTCAATGGCTTCGCCGCCGAGCATAATGACAAAGGTTTTTCCGCGATGGGTGTTGATATAGGGAACTGAATGGCGAAACCCTTCTACCAGTTCGGTTTTACGTTCCTTTATCATTGCGCGCCCCACTAGTGAATTATTATTCGAAATTAGTGTATTTTTATTCTGTTTTTGCCCTCTGTGCAAGCGTAAATTTTATGCGGTCCGATCGCTTTTCTTAGTAATGCCGTGAATATAAAAAGAATGTTTACCCTTTTATAGATGACAGATTATGCGTCATTCGCTAAAGTTTCCGGTCAATTTGGATGAACTTTGTATGATCTCTATTTAGTTTTTGCTCGGGAGAAGCATGTCGGGAGCCAATTCAGCAATCAGCCGTCGCCGTTTACTACAAGGCGCGGGCGCCATGTGGCTATTAAGCGTGAGCCAGGTCGGGCTGGCTGCCGTAAGCCAGGTCGTTGCGGTGCGTATCTGGCCTGCGTCCAGCTATACCCGCGTCACGGTAGAGTCGAATCGTCTGCTGAAATATAAACAATTTGCCTTAAGTAACCCGGACCGCGTGGTAGTAGATATTGAGGATGTGAATCTGAACTCGGTGCTTAAAGGCATTGGCGCGCAGATTCGCAGCGACGATCCGTATATCAAATCCGCAAGGGTAGGGCAGTTTGATCCTAAGACTGTGCGTATGGTCTTTGAGCTAAAACAAAACGTGAAGCCGCAGCTATTTGCGCTGGCGCCTGTGGCAGGCTTTAAAGAACGTCTGGTGATGGATCTTTATCCTGCCAATGCGCAGGATATGCAGGATCCGCTGCTGGCGCTGCTGGAAGACTACAATAAAGGCGATCTGGATAAACAGGTGCCGCCTTCGCAAAGCGGGCCGCAGCCCGGTAAAGCGGGGCGCGATCGTCCCATTGTCATTATGCTTGATCCGGGACACGGCGGCGAAGACCCCGGCGCGATAGGCAAATACAAAACGCGTGAAAAAGACGTGGTGCTCCAGATAGCCCGCCGCCTGCGCGCGTTGATCGAAAAAGAAGGCAACATGAAGGTCTATATGACGCGCAATGAAGACATCTTCATTCCGTTAAAAGTCCGGGTGGCGAAAGCGCAGAAACAGCGCGCCGACCTGTTTGTCTCTATTCATGCGGATGCCTTCACCAGCCGGCAGCCTAGCGGTTCATCCGTATTCGCACTATCGACCAAAGGCGCCACCAGTACCGCGGCGAAATATCTGGCGCAAACGCAGAACGCCTCGGACTTAATTGGCGGCGTGAGCAAAAGCGGTGACCGTTATGTCGACCATACGATGTTCGATATGGTGCAATCGCTGACCATTGCCGATAGTTTGAAATTCGGTAAAGCGGTGTTGAAGCAGCTTGGTAAAATTAATGACCTGCATAAAAACAAGGTCGAGCAGGCGGGGTTTGCGGTGTTAAAGGCGCCCGATATTCCGTCTATTCTGGTCGAGACGGCGTTTATCAGTAACATTGAAGAAGAACGCAAGCTCAAGACGGCGACGTTCCAGCAACAGGTTGCAGAGTCGATTCTGGCGGGCATTAAAGCGTATTTTGCCGATGGGGCGACGCTGGCGAGAAGAAGTTAACCTGAGATGACGGCGAGTTTATTGCGCGGGTAAGTAGGATGCTGCCCGCACTGTCGTTGCGGACCAGACGACAGATACAAAAAAACACCCGTAAGGGTGTTCATTAAGTTGGTTGCGGGGGCCGGATTTGAACCGACGACCTTCGGGTTATGAGCCCGACGAGCTACCAGGCTGCTCCACCCCGCGTCCGTCTAAACTTGCATTCTCATTGTAATTGGTTGCGGGGGCCGGATTTGAACCGACGACCTTCGGGTTATGAGCCCGACGAGCTACCAGGCTGCTCCACCCCGCGTCCGTGGATGCGCACTATACTCCGCTGAGCTTTTGTTGCAACCCTTTTTTCATATAAATCGCTAATTTCTCATGAATTGCGCAAATACACCGCAGATAGCGCGATTTTTAAACGAATTTACATAATGAGATCGCGATCGCATTTCATTACTCCGGACGGTTTGTTATCTTCACCGGGCACTTTCTATTACGCAGAAGACGAGACACCATGAAAGGACGTTGGGCAAAATATGTGGCGACAGGCGTAATGCTGGCAATGCTGGCTGCCTGTTCATCAAAACCGACCGATCGCGGTCAGCAATATAAGGACGGGAAATTTACCCAGCCCTTCTCCCTGGTAAACCAGCCGGACGCGGTGGGCGCGCCGATTAATGCTGGAGACTTTGCCGAGCAGGTCAACCAGATCCGTTCCGCGTCGCCGCGTTTATACACCAATCAAAGCAACGTCTATAACGCTGTCCAGAACTGGTTACGTTCCGGAGGCGATACGCGCACTATGCGTCAGTTTGGTATCGATGCCTGGCAGATGGAAGGCACCGACAACTACGGTAACGTCCAGTTCACGGGCTACTATACGCCCGTCGTTCAGGCTCGCCATACGCGCCAGGGCGCGTTCCAGTATCCTATCTATAGTATGCCGCCAAAACGCGGACGCTTACCGTCCCGCGCTCAGATCTACGCAGGCGCGCTGAGCGATAAGTACATCCTGGCCTGGAGTAATTCGCTGATGGATAACTTTATTATGGATGTCCAGGGCAGCGGTTATATTGATTTCGGTGACGGTAGTCCGCTGAACTTCTTTAGTTATGCCGGTAAAAACGGCTGGCCTTATCGCAGTATTGGTAAAGTGCTTATCGATCGCGGTGAAGTGAAAAAAGAAGATATGTCGATGCAGGCTATACGCGAATGGGGAGAGAAGCACAGCGAAGCGGAAGTGCGTGAATTACTGGAGCAGAACCCGTCGTTCGTCTTCTTTAAGCCGCAATCTTTTGCGCCGGTCAAAGGCGCCAGCGCTGTACCGCTGATTGGGCGAGCATCCGTCGCCTCCGACCGCAGCATCATTCCGCCTGGCACGACCTTGTTGGCGGAAGTACCGTTGCTGGATAACAACGGTAAATTTAGCGGTCAGTATGAGCTACGTTTGATGGTCGCACTGGATGTCGGCGGAGCGATTAAAGGCCAGCACTTTGATATTTACCAGGGAATTGGCCCGGATGCCGGGCATCGTGCCGGATGGTATAATCACTATGGTCGCGTCTGGGTGTTAAAAAGCGCGCCGGGCGCCGGTAACGTGTTTAGCGGCTGATTGTGGTATTCTGCGACAACCGGATTGCCCGATAACGCGATCGCTATCGGGCCTGAAAATAGTGAGCAGGGGTGAGGAATAACCTCACCTTTTTTTATTCTGAGGTCATATGTCAGTGGTGATAAGTGATGCCTGGCGCCAACGCTTTGGCGGCACCGCGCGTCTGTACGGTGAAAAAGCGCTGCAGCGGTTTGCTGAGGCGCATATCTGCGTCGTGGGAATCGGCGGGGTGGGATCATGGGCGGCAGAGGCGCTGGCGCGTACGGGCATCGGCGCGATTACGCTGATTGATATGGACGATGTCTGCGTGACCAATACGAACCGTCAGATCCATGCGTTGCGTGATAACGTCGGGTTGGCGAAAGCGGAAGTGATGGCCGAACGGATTCGGCAAATTAACCCGGAGTGCCGGGTAACGGTTATCGATGATTTCATCACGCCGGATAATGTGGCGGGTTATATGAACGCGGGTTTTACCTATGTCATTGACGCCATTGACAGCGTTCGTCCAAAAGCCGCGCTGATTGCGTACTGTCGCCGATATAAGGTTCCTTTAGTGACCACAGGCGGCGCGGGCGGGCAGATCGATCCGACGCAAATCCAGGTCGCTGATTTGGCGAAAACTATCCAGGATCCGCTGGCGGCAAAACTGCGTGAGAGATTGAAACATAATTTTGGCGTAGTGAAGAACAGTAAAGGTAAACTGGGCGTGGACTGCGTTTTTTCCACTGAAGCGCTGGTTTACCCACAGGCGGACGGTTCCGTATGCGCGATGAAAGCTACCGCAGAAGGGCCAAAACGGATGGATTGCGCCTCTGGCTTCGGCGCGGCGACGATGGTGACGGCAACGTTCGGTTTTGTCGCCGTTTCCCATGCGCTGAAGAAGATCATGGCTAAAGCGGCGCGACAAGAATAAAAGGACGGGGCGGAGTGTCACGCAGACGCGTATCCGGCCCTGCGCCCTTTGTTAGCGAAAGAAGCGCTGTACCCTGCCGAACACCGGTTTCAGACGGGCGCGGAGATAATGGGAATATAAATTTTCAGATATGCATAAAAACAACCCGAACCATACCGCACAAAAGCAGAGCAGTTCCGCGTAATTAATGTGCTCGCCAAATATCATAATGGCAAGTAAGAACTGTAAAGACGGCTCTATATATTGCGCCAGTCCGGTGACAATCAACGAGGTGTGATTTAACGCGATGGCAAATAATACCAGTGGAATGATCGTCACTGGCGCCGTCATGACATACAAAAAGAAAGGAGTATTAGCGGATATAATTGGTCCGGTATCGCTAAAGAGAAAAATTAATAGTGAGACAGGCAATGCCCATAATGTTTCAATCGTTATCGATGTCATCACATCATAATGTATAAACTTTCGCGCCAGGCCATATAGCGCAAATGATAATCCCATGGTTAGCGCCAGCGCCGGGAAATGCCGTAGCATGATAATTTGAAAAGTCAGGCCACAGACACCAGAAAAAACGGCGATGGCCTGAAACAACGACAGTTTTTCTTTAAGAAAAATGCATCCCAGCGCAATAACAAATAGCGGGTTGATAAAATAGCCGAGGCTGGCATCAAGTACCAGATGATGGGTTAGCGCATAAATAAAAGATGACCATGAGACAATCATCAAAAGTCCGGCGATCATGCAGAAGAAAAAAGATTTTTTATCTTGCCAGGCATCATGAAATCGCGTTCGCTGCCGAAATAACAACCTTACTGCCAGTAATAATGGAATTGACCAGAACACCCGGTATATCAATATTTGTGCGAGATTTCCCCCTGATAAATATTGATAATATAAAGGTGTTAACCCCCATAATATAAATGCCAGCACCACAAACATGGTACCGCTACGCAGATATTTTTCCACTTATCCATATCCTGTTATAACTTCACCCGATGCGTATGAATTTTCCAGTTCACCTGCTACGCTACATCGAGTGGCTTTATTTACTCTAAAATCTTCACGCCGTTTTAACATGGATTCTAACATTGTAATTTCATTGTGATAGCTGATAAAAATCAAAAGAATGCTTATCAGGGAAATCTGACGCCGAAACTAATAAAGTGACTGGATTATTTTATCTGCATCGCCTGACCGCCGCGGACGGCGCTGTCAGGCGACAGAATATTTACGCTATTTCAACCCTTATGCGTTGCGGCAACAATCGCTTCGCTCAGCGCGTTCAGCCCCTGACTGCGTGAGGCGCTAAGCTGGGCGCGTAAACCCAGCTCATCAAACAGCGCCAGCGGTGAACGAGCCTGTAATTCGGCGGCGTTTTTTCCTTCCACCGCGGTGAGCAATACCGCCAGCAGGCCGCGGACAATCCGCCCCTCACTGTCGCCGAAAAAGTGCATCGTTCCGTTATCTGATCGGGTAAAGCCCAGCCAGACGCGGTTCTCGCAGCCGGCTATCTCTTTCGCCTGCGCTTTGCATTCATCCGGCAGAGCGGGGAGCTGTTTTCCTAACAGAATCAACTGACGATATTTATCCTCCCACTGGGTCAGCGGGAGAAAGATAGCGCGTAACGTCTCTTCCGTTACCGTTGTGCCGAACGGGTGTCCGGTATAAAGAGGGTTTGTCATTAATCCACCAGCAGTTCCAGCGCGCGGTCAACGGCGTTAACCAACGCATCCACATCATGTTGGGTATTATACGGCGCAAAAGAGGCGCGCAGAGTCCCTGTGACGCCAAGTTCCGCCAGCAATGGCTGGGCGCAATGTTGCCCGGCCCGGAGCGCAATACCGTATTCCGCCAGCAGTGTCACCATATCGCCGTGGTGCACGCCGACAAAATCAAAGGCCAGAAGGCTGGAGTCCTGGCAGCGGAACGAACGAAAGCCCGGGCGTTTCGCCAGTGCGTCTTCCGCCAGCGTCGCCAGCCCGCGGCTCCAGTTTTCGGCCTGTTCAATATCGATATCGGACAGCCATTCCAGCGCAGCGCTCAGGCCGATGACCCCGGCGACGTTCGGCGTCCCCGCTTCCAGCTTCCAGGGAGCGCTTTGAGTGGTGAAGCCTTCAAAGCTAACGTCACGGATCATCTTGCCGCCGCCGAGCCAGGGCGACATCGCCTCAAGAAGCTCCGGCTTACCGTACAGCACGCCGATACCGGTCGGGCCATACAGTTTGTGAGCGGAAAAAGCATAAAAATCGATATCAAGCTGCTGAACATCCGCCGGGAAGTGTACCGCGCCTTGCGCGCCATCTACCATCACGACCATTCCCGCTGCGTGAGCGGCGCTGATAGCGCTTGCGAGATCCGGGCAGCCGCCCGTTACGTTCGACATTTGCCCCAGCGCCAGAATCCGGCTGCGCGACGTGATCAGTTCCGGCAGACGCTCAACATCAGGAAGACGTCGGTCATTAAGCGGCAGTTTTATGACCTGCGCGCCGGTTTGTTGCGCCACCATCAGCCAGGGCACAAGGTTGGCGTGATGCTCGGCGACGCTAACGATAATTTCATCGCCGGGGCGCAGACGAGGACGGGCGTAACACTGCGCCACCATGTTGATCGCTTCGGTGGTGCCGCGTGTCCAGACGATACTTTTTTCATCGGGCGCGTTTAACAGTCGCGCCGCTTTTGCTCTGGCCGCTTCATATTGCGCCGTCAGGCGCTGCGCCTGCGCAAACTGGCTACGATGAACGTTACCGGCGCTCAAACAATAAAACTGGTGCGTGGCGTCAATGACTGCCTGTGGCTTTAATGCCGTGGCGGCGCTATCGAGATAAACACCCGCATCGGCTAGCGCGGGAAACTGCGCGCGAAACTGCGTGGGATTAAAAGCGTTCATGATATTCCTCGGTTCAGTTTACCGATCGTGGCGTAAAAGCGCGGCTGATACAAGGTTTGTCCTAACCATCGGAATCGTCTGTATATCCTGGCGAATTATGTAAAGGAGGTTATGCTGAATAATGTTAGGCGAATGTTTAAGCCTGTTACGGAGTCCGCTTTAAATAGCACAAACAGCTTTAAGGAGAAGAAGATGAAAAAGACTGCCGCAATTATCTCTGCATGTATGCTGACTTTTGCCCTGAGCGCCTGTTCCGGTCCTAATTACGTTATGCACACCAATGATGGACGTAGCATTGTGACCGACGGTAAACCCCAGACCGATAACGATACCGGTATGATTTCGTATAAAGACGCTAATGGCAACAAACAGCAGATCAATCGTACTGACGTGAAAGAGATGGTGGCTCTGGAAAACTAACCGTTTGTTATACAAAAAAAAGCACCGCAATATGGCGGTGCTACATTAATCACTATGGACAGACAGGGTAAATGTACAGGAAGTGAAAAAGGGTAGTCTCGCTACCGTGGTCTGAATCGCAGACCAATTGCAAACACAACAACACAACATCACAACCGTAAGCCAAAAGCCCATCAGAACACGCATTCCGATAAAACTTTTCGTTCCGGCTCAGGAAGTGCCGCCACTATAGGTATTTGCTGGTAGAACCTCAACGGACAATTTATAATGTCTCAGATTAAAAAAACTAATAGGTTACATGTTGTTACCTATTTGTTAAATTCATTCGACATTAAGTCCAGAGGCCATGTCAAAACGATTACCTCCTTTAAATGCGTTACGCGTTTTTGATGCTGCCGCGCGCCATTTGAGCTTTACGCGAGCAGCGGAAGAACTTTTTGTGACGCAGGCCGCAGTAAGCCACCAAATTAAGTCACTTGAGGATTTTTTGGGGCTAAAACTGTTCCGCCGCCGCAATCGTTCGCTGCTGCTGACGGAAGAAGGCCAAAGCTATTTTCTCGACATTAAAGAGATATTTTCCCAGCTCACGGAAGCAACGCGTAAGCTCCAGGCGCGCAGTGCCAAAGGGGCGCTGACGGTGAGTTTACCGCCCAGTTTTGCCATCCAGTGGCTGGTGCCCAGGCTCTCCAGCTTTAACTCAGCTTATCCGGGAATTGACGTTCGGATACAAGCCGTTGACCGTCAGGAAGATAAACTGGCAGACGATGTCGATGTCGCGATTTTTTATGGCCGGGGAAACTGGCCGGGCTTGCGCGTCGAAAAATTATACGCAGAATATTTACTGCCCGTCTGTTCTCCTTTATTACTCACAGGCGAAAAACCGTTAAAAACGCCGGAAGATCTGGCGAAACACACGCTATTGCACGACGCCTCCCGGCGTGACTGGCAGGCCTATACTCGTCAGTTAGGGCTCAACCATATTAACGTTCAGCAAGGGCCGATATTTAGCCACAGCGCGATGGTGCTACAGGCCGCTATTCACGGACAGGGGATCGCGCTGGCGAATAATGTTATGGCGCAGTCGGAAATTGAAGCCGGGCGACTGGTGTGTCCATTTAACGATGTTCTGGTGAGTAAGAATGCTTTTTATCTGGTTTGTCATGACAGCCAGGCAGAACTGGGTAAAATAGCCGCCTTCCGTCAGTGGATTTTGGCGAAGGCGGCGACGGAGCAAGAAAAATTCCGTTTTCGTTACGAACAATAATTAACTTAGGGTATGACCATGACCAGCCGTTTTATGCTGATTGTCGCCGCTATCAGCGGTTTTATTTACGTTGCTCTGGGCGCGTTCGGGGCGCATGTTTTGAGTAAAACCCTGGGCGTGGTTGAAATGGGCTGGATTCAGACCGGCCTGCAATATCAGGCGTTCCATACGCTGGCGATCTTTGGCCTGGCGGTGGCGATGCAGCGCCGTATCAGCATCTGGTTTTACTGGAGCAGCGTTTTTCTGGCGCTGGGCACGGTGCTGTTTAGCGGCAGTCTGTACTGCCTTGCGCTTTCGCATCTGCGCCTGTGGGCGTATATCACGCCTGTCGGCGGCGTCAGTTTCCTGGTGGGCTGGGCGCTATTGCTGATTGGCGCCATTCGTATGAAACGTAAGGGCGCGAGCCATGAATAAAGTTGTATTGCTCTGCCGTCCGGGGTTTGAAAAAGAGTGCGCTGCAGAAATTACCGATAAAGCGGGAAAACGGGAAATATTTGGTTTTGCACGCGTAAAAGAGAACGCAGGCTATGTCATTTATGAATGCTACCAGCCGGAAGATGGCGAAAAGCTGATTTCAGAACTGCCGTTCAGTTCGTTGATTTTCGCCCGCCAGTGGTTTGTGGTGGGGGAACTGCTGCAACATTTACCGCCGGAAGACAGAATTACGCCGATTGTCGGCATGTTGCAGGGCGTAGTGGAAAAGGGCGGCGAGCTGCGGGTTGAAGTCGCCGACACCAATGAAAGTAAAGAACTGATGAAGTTCTGCCGCAAATTTACGGTGCCGCTGCGCGCGGCTTTGCGTGATGCGGGCGTATTGACGAATTATGAAACGCCGAAGCGTCCGGTCGTTCATGTCTTTTTTATCGCGCCAGGATGTTGCTATACCGGTTATTCGTTCGCGCATAACAATTCACCGTTTTATATGGGCATCCCGCGTTTGAAGTTTCCGTCTGATGCGCCGAGCCGCTCAACGCTGAAACTGGAAGAGGCGCTCCACGTTTTCATCCCGGAAGATGAGTGGGATGAACGTCTGGCGAACGGCATGTATGCGGTGGATTTGGGCGCCTGTCCCGGCGGATGGACGTACCAGTTAGTGAAGCGCAATATGTGGGTTTACTCCGTAGATAACGGCCCGATGGCGCAAAGCCTGATGGACACCGGACAGGTGACCTGGTTGCGTGAGGATGGCTTCAGGTACCGTCCGAACCGGAATAATATTTCATGGATGGTCTGCGATATGGTGGAGAAGCCGGCCAAAGTCACCGCGTTAATGGCGCAGTGGCTGGTGAACGGCTGGTGTCGGGAGACGATTTTTAACCTTAAACTGCCGATGAAAAAACGCTATGAAGAGGTGTCGCATAACCTGGCGTATCTTCAGGCGCAGTTGGATGAGCATGGCGTTAATGCTCAGATCCAGGCACGTCAGCTTTATCACGATCGCGAAGAAGTGACGGTGCACGTGCGTCGGTTGTGGGCGGCTGTTGGCGGGCGTCGCGACGAGCGATAAAAACGCGCTGCCGTCATCCGGCGCGTCATCAGCGCCGGATGACGCACGCTTATCCGGCCTATGACTGCGGCGCATCTGAAACAATATGCGTCACGTCATCCAGATGGCCGATGCGCGCCTCTCCTGAACGATTAAATTTACTTTTATCAATCAATAATAAAGACTGCGAGGCGCGCCTGAGCAGGATAGATTTAAAATCGGCGTTGATCGCATTGGAGTCCCACAGATCGCCGCCGCCGTCGATCCCCTCACAGGAAAAGATGAACAGATCGATATCAAGCGATTTTAGCTGTGAGATAAGCGACGGATTAACATAACAGCCATATTTACGTTCAAGCTGGCCGCCGGAACTTATCAGCGCAATGCGTTCGCGTTTTCCCAGCTCCTGACAGATAGGATGGCTATTGGTAAAAACCTGAATGGGAATATCCGGCAACTGGCGGGCCAGATACCAGCAGGTTGAACTGGCATCCAGCGCAATCGTCATTCCTTCTTCTATCCACGCTAACGCTTCACGGGCAATATCGGCTTTATGCGCATAATGGCTTTTCAGGCGGATATGGAATGGATCGCCGCTGTCCTGATTTTCACGATGAATATATTTAGCTCGTCCGTGATTACGCAGCACTTTTCCCTGCGTCTGTAGTTCACTGAGATCGCGGCGGATGGTCTCTTTACTGACGTTAAGCCGGGTGGCCAGCGCTTCGGTGGTCAGACTTTTATGATTGATCAGCAGATCGACTATCGCTTGTTGGCGTGCCGCTTTCATTTTTCTCACCCCATCATTCGATGAACGCCCGCGTCATGCGGGCGCACCGGCAAGAGATTACGGCGTTACCCCTTTTTTTAAAAGAATATTTCCGTACTTCGCGCACTCACCTGTGATAACGATCGCAAACGCTTTTTGCGCCCGCTCATAAAACGCATAGCGGTCGATACGAACGATATCCGGGCACGGCGCTTCTAATGACAAGGCATCGCGATAGCGCGCTTCAACGTTGGGATCGAGCGTGTCGCCTTCCACGGCGGCCATCATCACCAGCGGCGGGGCGTAGCTATCCAGCTCAAAGAGCGGAATAATTGCCCGCAGTAGATCGCTGACGCTAAGACCATCGGCGCGAATCACCTGCGGGCCCAGGCTATGCGCGGGAAAGTGAGCGTCGGAAAAAATGATTTCGTCCCCGTGGCCCATCTCGGCCAGCACTTTGAGCAGTGTCGGGGAAATTAACGGTGAAATGGTTTTTAGCATTTCATACTCCCTCAATAATTTCGGGTTCGGTTTGCGGCCAGAAATAGCGATACTGATAATTGACCTGCGCGCGCGCCTGCTCCGGGCTACTAAATTCGCCTACGCCGTACCAGCCAAACATGGCAGCGCCGGCCACGGTGGTTTCCGCGTCGTCCAGCACCTTGATAGGGATAGCAAGCTGATTCGCTTTAATTTGATTCCATAAAGCGTTGCGACTGCCGCCGCCAACCAGTAACAGTTCTGTGGCGTTAAAATGACCGATTTTCTCCAGCGTGCGCAGATTACGCTGAAGTTGCGCCGTCAGGCCTTCCAGCGCGGCGCGATAGAAATGGCCGCGGGTGGTATTGAGCGTCACGCCCTGCCAGCCTGCATTTTGGCAGGCGAGCAGATCGCACTGCATCCGTACGCCTTCCGCGCCAGCGGGAATAGCGCGCGCTTCGTCGATCAGCGTTTGCCATGGCGTTTCCGGCGTCCACAGCAGTTTTCGTACCCATTCGAGTACGCCGGAGGCCAGCCACTGCATTCCGGGGTTATAAAGCCCCGACTGACTGTCCAGTTCACAGGTCGAGCCCGGATACTGACTGAGCAGCGAGGTATCCACCTGACCGCTGCGCACCATCAGAATCTCCCATGTTCCGGAGGAGAGCACCGGTTCACCTTGCTGCGCGCCAGCGCCGAATAACGCGAACTGAGTATCGTGTCCGGCAGAGATCACCGGCACACCCGCCGGGAGACCGAGTAGCCTGGCCGCGTCTGTCTGTAGCGTGCCTATCGGGGCGCCCGCTTCCACGATACGCGGGAACAGGCGGCGCGCCAGGCCCGTCGCCTGCAGGATTTCCGGACTAAAGTCGCGCTGATGGATATCCAGTAGCTGGCTGGTGCCTGCCATAGTGATATCGGTTGTAAACTCGCCGGTCAGACGGTGGTTAATCAGCGACGAGATAAACAGCCAGCAGTGAGCTTGTTCCAGCAGGCGCGGATGATTCTCTTTAAGCCAGACCAGTTTATACAGCGTGTTAAAGCTGAACGCGCCGACGCCGGAGAGCGTCTGCAATTGCCGGGGCGAGATAAAGCGCTCAATCGTTTCCATCACGGCGGCGGTTCGCGGGCATTTCCAACTGATGACCGGGTAGAGCAGCTTACCCTGCGCATCGACCAGCGCGCCATCGACGCCGAACGTAGTCACCGTAATACCGCGAACAACACACTCCGACAGGGCGCTGGAGAGTGACCTGCAGCAGTCGGCGAAACGTTGCAGGATGGCGTCCAGAGACCACTGATGCCAGGCGCTATTTTCTGCGGCAATGTCGCTGGCGTTAGTGGTTGAGGCGCGGGCGACAATTTTCCCCTGGCGATCAACGGCGATCGCCCGAACGTTTGTCGCACCGCAGTCGAGAACCAGGATAACGTCTTGTTTCATAGATAACTCCATAAACGCCGCCCGATGGCGCTACGCTTATCCGGCCTACGGTTCACGCGCCCGTAGGCCCGGTAAGCCTGCGCCACCGGGCTAAGCCGCATTAACGTTTATACAGCGGGCCATAATTTTGGCAGGCGCGATAATCCTGGCCTTCGATATCCATACCGTGAGCTGCCCAGGCGGAAGGACGGTAGATCTTCGCCTCCTCCACGTTGTGCATACATACCGGGATACGCAGCATCGCGGCGAGAGTAATAAAGTCTGCCCCTACATGGCCGATGGTGAGTACGCCGTGGTTAGCGCCCCAGTTCGCCATCACCGAATAGACATCGGTAAACGGGCCTTTGCCGGTAAGACGCGGCGCAAACCAGGTGGTAGGCCAGGTAGAGTTGGTGCGGGCATCAAGCTGATCGTGCATCGCTTTCGGCAGTTCGACGCTCCAGCCCTCGGCGATTTGCAGCACTGGTCCCAGGCCTTTGATGATATTCACGCGGGTCATGGTGAATGGCACGCCGCCTTCGGTCAGGAAACGGGATGAGTAGCCGCCGCCGCGGAAGTATTCGTGAATCGCCGGGCACCATTCAGTGGCCGCCAGACACGCATCCGCCTCTTGTTGGCTGATTTCCCAGTGTGGTTTCATGGTCGGCTTGCCTTCGCTGTCGCGCTGTTTACAAGCACCGTCCAGAGCGGCAGAGCCGGAGTTAATCAGGTGAATAATGCCGTGTTCCGCCAGGCCGCTGAGCGCCTGGCCGGTGACGCGTTCTACGGCTTCCGGCGACCAGTAGGTTCGCACGTCGGCGAATATCTGCGCGGTACCGGTGAGTTGATGGCCGAACAGCATCGCTACGCCGTTCAGACTGTCATTTTCGGTGGCGACGACAAACGGTTCGCGTACGCCGTTCCAGTCAAAAGAACTATTGAGCAGCGCTTCGGCGGTATCGCCGTTCGGGTATTGATCGGTCCAGTGGCGCTGGCCCTGGAAGCCGGCGGCAATGGCGTTGTAGCCCAGCGATTCTTCAACTAACCCTTTGTCCGCCAGCGTCTTGTTGCCCTGCATCATGTCGCGAATACACATCGCCATCAGCAGGCTCTCTTTTAGCACCGCGCGGTTCTGGGCTTCATTGCGCTTATACTGTGAGGCGTTCTGATCTTCGCCGTAGCGGAAGTTTTTATCCGCCCACGCCAGCGCCATCTCCAGTTCGGCCTCATCATAAATTTTTTGATCGATACGGCGGCGCAGTTCGGTCATATCTACCGCTTGCACCTTCATGCCCAGCCAGGATTCAAAGAAGTTATGATCGACAATGGAACCCGCGATCCCCATCGACACGCCGCCGACGGAGAGGTAGCTTTTGCCTTTCATGCTGGCTACCGCTAACCCTGCCCGCGCAAAACGCAGCAGTTTTTCTTCGACGTCGGCGGGAATGGAGGTATCGTCGGCATCTTGCACGTCATGGCCATAAATGGAGAACGCCGGAATGCCTTTCTGGCTGTGCGCCGCCAGCGCCGCGGCAAGGTAAACCGCCCCGGGACGCTCTGTGCCGTTAAAGCCCCAGATGGCTTTCGGACGCATCGGGTCCATATCAATGGTTTCGCTGCCATAGCACCAGCACGGCGTAACGGTAATGGTCACGCCCACGTTCTGGCTACTGAATTTTTCTTCACAGGCGGCGGATTCCGCCATTCCGGCAATACAGGTATCCGCAATGACGCACTCCACCTGAGCCCCGCAGGCGTGGCGGATTTTCTCAGTGATGAGCGCCGCCGTCGCTTTCGCCATGTTCATGGTTTGTTCTTCGAGCGACTCGCGTACGCCCATACGACGTCCATCAATCACCGGGCGGATACCGATTTTCGGTAAGCTGATTTTTTTCATGACAGATTCCTCACGTTATTCGGATAAATGTTCAGTTTGTCGCCGCTTGTGAACGGAAACGGGCAAAAATGAAGATGACGGCAAAGCACAATGCCGGAACCAGTTCGGCGGTCGGGATTTTGCCTGCGGCGTCGCTAACGAAGCCCATTACTGGCGTGACAATACCGCCGCCAATGATGGTCATGACGATAAAAGACGAGCCGTACTTAGTGTCCTGTCCCAGATTTTTGATACCCAACGAGAAGATGGTCGGGTACTGGATTGACATAAATGCGCTACACAACGTCAGCGCCAGCAGGCCGATATGTCCGCCGCTAAAGGCGGAAATCAGACACAGGAGCATGGCAAACAGGGCGTAGGCGGCCAGCACTTTATGCGGCGCGAAGCGGCTGATAAGCCAGGTCCCGGTGAAACGGCCGATAAAGAAGCACACCATCGTGCCGGTCAGGTAGTTGGCGGCGAAACCGGGCGTCATTCCAGGGATCTCCTCAATGGCGTAGCGGATCAGATAGCTCCAGCAGGCGGTTTGCGCCCCCACGTAGCAGAACTGCGCCAGCACCGCCCAGCGCCAGTGGCGGATACGGATGAGTCGGGAGAGAGAAGATAAGAAAGAGCTTTGTTTAGCATCGCTATGATCGTCACTTTGCAGGGCCGGAAATTTGGTCAGCATAATCAGCAGCGCAACTACTAATACGATGGCGACGATAATCATGTATGGCGTTTGTACCGATAACACCAGGCTGTGTTTATAGGCGCTAAGCTGATCCGGCGTCATTTTATCAAGCGCTTCTTGCGATTGATGCGGCACGTTAGACAAAATAAGGCTTTGCCCAAACACAACGGCGATAATAGCGCCAAAGGAGTTAAAAGTTTGCGCCAGATTAAGCCGGAAATGTCCGCCGCTTTCTGGACCTAATACCGTCACAAAAGGATTGGCCGCAGTTTCAAGGCAGCCTAAACCGGCGGCGATGATAAACAGGCCAATTAAAAATAATGTGTAATTCATTATCTCGGCGGCAGGCCAGAATAATGCGGCGCCAAAAGCATACAAAAAAAGTCCAGTGATAATCCCTGCTTTATAACTGAGTTTTTTCATCAAAATCCCAGCGGGAATTGGAATGACGAAATAACCGAAATAAAAGGCTGACTGAATAAGTCCGGCCTGGAAGTTAGTTAGCGTAAAAGCTTGTTGAAACTGCGGTAATAAAATGTCATTCAGATTATTGGCGACGGCCCACAGAAAAAATAGCGAGCAAAGTAAGGCGAATGGAATAATGTAGCGCTTGCTTTTGCTTTGCTCTGCATCCACAGCACGAAAACTCTGTGTTTGTATTGTTGTGTTTCCCATAGCATCCTCATCGGTTCAGAAGCTTTTGCGTGCGGTCGGTTCTGGTCACCAGACCGTAAAATTAGGTGAGTTCGCTTTTCTTACCGGTAATAAATTGGCGTCCGGAATGAACTCATGGAGTCATTTTCAAATAAAAAAGGCCTTTTAATATGATGGCGGTCACATTTATACCTGAGAGCATAGCGTTCTGTGATTATCATCACTTTAATTTTCATAAAAAAATGACCGTTTGAGATGTTTAATTTAAAAAACCACAGGCTGAATGCCCGAATTAAATTATTGCTACGAAAACGGTCAGTGGTAACTTATTTTTCATCTTTGCCCGTTTTGAAAAATATTATTAAGAGCGGGCATTTATCGGCGAGAGAAATGGCAGTCGTCTGGTTTATCGTGGCGAATTAATTGATGTGTATCACAAAATATTGTTATTTAAATTCCCTTCTCTTTATTCAGTATGATGATAGTTGCTAACTATTCGATTATTTCAACAGGACAGCAGCGTGATGCGAAAGGCGGTTTTGTTGTCTCATTTTGAATCACAGAGAGAGGTAAATAATGGAACGAAATAGACTGGCTCGGCAGATTATTGATACCTGTCTGGAAATGACGCGGTTAGGGTTAAATCAGGGGACGGCAGGTAACGTGAGCGTACGTTATCAGGGCGGATTGCTGATTACGCCGACGGGGATCCCCTACGAAAAGCTGACAGAGTCGCACATTGTCTTTATTGATGCTGACGGTCAGCATGAGCAGGGCAAGCTGCCTTCCAGCGAGTGGCGTTTTCATATGGCGGCATACCAGACGCGCCCTGACGCCAATGCCGTGGTACATAACCACGCTGTCCATTGTACGGCAGTCTCGATCCTGAATCGCCCGATTCCGGCGATTCACTACATGATTGCCGCCGCAGGAGGAAACTCTATTCCCTGCGCGCCCTACGCCACTTTTGGCACCCGCGAACTTTCTGACCATGTTGCCGTGGCGCTTAAAAATCGTAAAGCGACGCTGTTACAGCATCACGGGCTTATCGCTTGTGAAGAAAATTTAGACAAAGCGTTGTGGCTGGCGCATGAAGTGGAAGTGCTGGCGCAGCTCTATTTAAGTACGCTGGCCATTGTCGATCCGGTACCGGTACTGGATGACGAGGCGATCGCTATCGTACTGGAGAAATTTAAAACTTACGGATTACGTATTGAAGAGTGATGTCAGGAGACAGGCGATGGCGAACAGAATGATTCTGAATGAAACGGCATGGTTTGGCCGGGGAGCGGTGGACGCATTAACCGATGAGGTGACGCGCCGCGGTTATCATAAAGCGCTGATTGTTACCGATAAAACGCTGGTGCAATGCGGTGTGGTCGATAAAGTGACAAGCAGAATGGATGCCGCAGGGCTGGCGTGGGAGATCTATGCGGGCGTGATCCCTAATCCTACGATTTCCGTTGTCCAGGAAGGGCTTAAGGTCTTTACCCAAAGTGGCGCGGACTATCTCATCGCCATTGGCGGCGGTTCTCCGCAGGATACCTGCAAAGCGATCGGTATTATCAGTAACAATCCGGAATTTGCCGATGTGCGCAGTCTGGAAGGGCTATCGCCGACCCGTAAACCCAGCGTGCCGATTATGGCGATCCCGACAACGGCGGGAACCGCGGCGGAAGTCACTATCAATTATGTGATTACCGATGAAGAGAAACGGCGCAAATTCGTTTGTGTCGATCCGCATGATATTCCGCAGGCGGCATTTATCGATGCCGATATGATGGACGGTATGCCACCCGCGCTGAAAGCGGCAACGGGCGTGGATGCGCTAACCCATGCTATTGAAGGCTATATTACCCGGGCCGCATGGGCGCTGACGGATGCATTACATATCAAAGCCATTGAGATTATTGCTGGCGCGCTGCGCGGCGCCGTAGCCGGAGAAAAAGAGGCCGGTGAGGCGATGGCGCTGGGGCAATACGTTGCCGGGATGGGGTTTTCCAATGTGGGGCTGGGACTGGTGCATGGGATGGCGCATCCGCTGGGCGCGTTTTACAACACGCCGCATGGCGTCGCGAATGCTATTTTGCTTCCGCATGTGATGCGTTTTAATGCCGGGTCTACCAACGAGAAATTCCGTGATATCGCCCGGGCGATGGGGGTGAAGGTAGAAGGATTGAGTCTTGGAGAGGCGCGTAATGCCGCAGTGGAAGCCGTATTTACGCTAAATCGCGATGTGGGAATTCCGCTGCATTTGCGTGATGTCGGCGTTCGAAAAGAGGATATCCCGGCGCTGGCGCAGGCGGCGTTCGATGATGTCTGTACGGGCGGCAATCCGCGTGAAGCGAGTCTGGCGGACATTGTCGAACTGTATCATACCGCCTGGTAATTTTGCCGGATGGCGCTGCGCTTATCCGCTCTACATTTCGTGCAGTTCTGTAGGCCGGATAAGGCGTTCACGCCGCCATCCGGCAACAAAACTACCGCGCCAGCCGTAGCTGCTGTAAGTTTCCGTCGATATGTAAATCGGTTTGCAGACGTGCAATATCGCGGCAGAGAAATGCCATTTCTCTATGCGTCTCAAGCTTTTTGCGCCACTTTTCCGGCACCTCGTCCAGATGGGCGTAAATTCCCTCCAGATTTTGAAACTGAATCAATAGCTGGGTCGCGCTTTTAGGGCCGATACCGGCAACGCCTGGGACTTTCGAACTACTGATTCCTGCCAGACCCCAGTAATCCGGCAACTGCCGGGGAAGTACGCCAAACTCTTTTTCAATAAACGGCGCGTCCAGCCAGCGTTTCTGGAAGTAGTCGCGAATGCGCAATCCCGGAGAGAGCAACTGGCAATAGCCTTTATCGGTTGACACAATGGTTGCCTGGTGCCCGGCTTCGGTAACTTTTAGCGCCAGCGTCGCCGCCAGATCGTCCGCTTCGTTACCGTCTGATGCCCAACAGCGTACGCCGCGCTGTTCAAATGCGGCGCGTAGGGCGGGCATTTCATTATGTAAATCGTCAGGCATCGGCGGACGTCCTGCTTTGTAGTCCGGCAAACGCTGATGACGCCAGCCGCTACTGCGCGCGTCGTCATCAAATACCGCTACGGCATGGGTTGGCTGGCTGTGAATAATCAATTGATCGAGCGCGTGTTGGCAGGTTTCCACACAGGGCGATCCCTGAACGGCGTGAATACGGCGAATCAAATTGAGCGCGTCGACGATAAGCAGATGAGCAGCCACGGTGTTCTCCCTTACAAACCTGCGCGTAGGGTAACATTCACGGCGGGGGGAGGCGAGCATTGCGAAATAGCGCTATCCGTAGGCCTGATAAGCGAGGCGCCATCAGGCAACAAAAGCCGGATGGCGGCGAGCGCCTTATCCGGCCTACAGATCCTAAAATGTGCTGAGAATTAATCGCAGGTAACGATCTTCATCGCCAGGCCGCCGCGCGAAGTTTCGCGGTACTTAGCGTTCATGTCTTTACCGGTTTCGTACATGGTCTCAATCACTTTATCGAGGCATACACGCGGTTCGCTGGTACGGCGCAGCGCCATACGCGCGGCGTTGACTGCTTTGACTGAAGCAATCGCGTTACGCTCAATGCAGGGAACCTGTACCTGACCGGCAACCGGATCGCAAGTTAACCCCAGATTATGCTCCATGGCGATTTCTGCGGCGATACACACCTGCGCCGGACTACCGCCCAGCAGCTCGGCCAGACCCGCTGCCGCCATGGAACAGGCCACGCCGACCTCTCCCTGACAACCCACTTCGGCGCCGGAAATAGAGGCGTTCATCTTATACAGCGAGCCAATCGCGCTGGCGACCAGCATATAGCGAGCAAGCGAGTTAGCATTTACTTCGCGGATAAACTTGTCATAGTACGCCAGCACCGCCGGAACAATACCACATGCACCGTTAGTCGGCGCAGTGACTACTCGTCCGCCTGCGGCATTCTCTTCGTTCACCGCCAGCGCGAACATATTGATCCAGTCGACGACCGCCATCGGATCGGTGGTGGTCTTATCCTGACTGACCAGCACCCGACGCAGCGCCGCCGCGCGACGCGGAACGCGCAGTTTGCCCGGCAATACGCCCTCGGTGGTGATACCGCGCTCAATACCGCTGCGCATCACCTCCCAGACCCTGGCGAAGTGCTGCTCCAGCGCTTCTTTACTGTGCAGAGCCAGTTCGTTTTGCATCATCAGACCGGAGAGCGACAGACCCGTCTCCTGGCAATGGCGCTGTAAATCCGCGGCGGTTTTGTAAGGGTACGGTACGTTAACGGGTTCGCTATTCGTCAAACCAAAGTGCTCTTCATCGACGATAAAGCCGCCGCCGATGGAGTAGTAGGTTTGGCTGTAGAGCACCTTATCGCCCGCCAGCGCGGTAATACGCATCCCGTTTTCATGCAGAGACAGGTTGTCGGCGTGGAAATTCATGCACTTATCGACCGGAAATTCGACTTCATGCTGCCCATTGGCCAGTAGTAAACGCCCATGGGTGTTCACATCCTGGATAAAGGACGGAATGGCGTCGATATCGACGGTGTCCGGCAGATTCCCCGCCAGGCCCATAATAATGGCGATATCAGTGTGGTGGCCTTTACCCGTCAATGACAGAGAGCCGTAGACATCCACCACGACGCGGGTGACATCTGTAAGAATATGGCGGGCAATCAGATCGTCCGTGAACTGCTTGCCTGCTTTCATTGGTCCGACGGTGTGAGAACTGGAAGGGCCAATGCCGATTTTAAAAATATCGAATACGCTAATCATAGGGCATCCATTGCGGTTGTATCATAGAGAAGCGCCGCGGTAAGCGGCGCTAAAGGACTTAGCTGAACAGTGAGTAGAAAATAGCGGAGATGGCAATCAGGCCCATAATCACAACGAATACGTTGCTGATATGACCGCTGTACTTACGCATTGCCGGTACTTTCTGGATGGCATACATCGGCATCAGGAACAGAATCATCGCGATGATCGGGCCGCCCAGGGTTTCAATCATGCCCAGGATGCTGGGGTTCAGCGTCGCCACAATCCAGGTGGTGACCAGCATGAACAGCGCGGTAATTTTATTCAGTTTGTTGATTTCGATGGATTTACCTTTACCACGCAGCGATTTAATCACCATCCCGTTAAAGCCTTCACGCGCGCCAAGGTAGTGGCCGAGGAAGGATTTGGTGATAGCAATCATCGCAATGATCGGCGCCATCCAGGCGATGATCGGCGCGTTAAAATGGTTCGCCAGGTAAGACAGAATAGAGATGTTCTGCTCTTTTGCCGCTGCCAGATCTGCCGGCGTCAGGCTCAGCACGCAGCTGAAGACGAAGAACATCACGGTCAGCACCATCATGATGTGGGCGAAGGCCAGAATTTTAGAACATTTCTTCTCAGCGCCTTCACCGTACTCTTCACGCTTCGCAACCGCGAAGGAGGAGATGATCGGGGAGTGGTTGAAAGAGAAAACCATCACCGGAATCGCCAGCCACAGCGTCATCCACAGACCGTTACCGGTAGACGCGGCGGAATCAAAGGACAGCGTTTCCAGCGCCGCGCCGTTCCACTGCGGGATCAGGTACAAGGCCAGCAGCATCAGCGCAGCGACGAACGGGAATACCAGGATACTCATCGCCTTAACGATCATTTGCTCGCCGAAGCGCACGATGGTCATCATGCCAACAATCAGGATCAGGGAAAGAATCGCCCGCGGCGGCGGATTAATCGCTAACTGGTGGGTCAGGAAGCTTTCCACGGTATTAGTAATCGCCACGCTGTAAACCAGCAGGATGGGGTAAATCGCGAAGAAGTAGAGCAGGGTAATCAGTTTACCTGCGCCGATACCGAAGTGTTCCTCAACGACTTCAGTGATGTCTTCACCCGGGTTTTTACCGGACAGCACGAAGCGTGTTAAGCCACGGTGTGCGAAAAAGGTCATCGGGAAAGCGAGAATCGCCATGATGATGAGCGGAATCATGCCGCCGACGCCTGCGTTGATCGGCAGGAACAGAACGCCCGCGCCGATAGCCGTGCCGTAAAGGCCCAGCATCCACATGGTATCCGTTTTGCGCCATGCGCTTCGAGAGTCAATCGAAGCAATAGTGCTGGTCTGAGTGGTTTCCATCTATTTCTCCTGGAGGATGCTAAAAATCAGGTTGCTGGTCTAATCCAATGAAAAAAGACCTGATCGTAAAATGAAATCTGCTTAGGGACGCTTTTTATATAATTTTTCGCCGTAATAATTTTCGGGCGGAAAGATACATTTAAGTGATGAATCTATCAGTGATCCCGATCTCAAATGCAATAATCCGCTTCTTACATGGATAAATTTGGACCATTAATCTATTAAAAAAACGTCATAACGAATTTCCGGGCGCGAAGGCTACCATTAACGATATAAGGCCGGAAAGATTGGGGCGCAAGATACGGAGGTTTGACTATAAAAATCAAGGTTTTTAGTAGATTCTGGCGAAGAATAAGAGTTTGGACCGATAAATCACGGTAAGAGGAGTGAGGTAAACGTTTGCCTGGCAATCTATTTATGGTGAATTATAAATGGTGTTTATAAAACAATGCGGGCTATGCCACTGATGATCATCATAAAAAATGAAGGCATACGTTAATTGCCGTACCGCAATGAAAGGAATGGGAGAAGCGCCCGGCTGCTGGCGGCAACCGGGCATAAGCGTTAAGCGCAGATCTCGTAACAGGGGATGTAGGCGGAACCTGGCAATTTCATACGATGCTGCGCGACGAAACCCTGCAGCAGATCGTCCATGCGACGCATCATTTCTCGATCGCCGTGGATTTTATACGGACCATTAGCTTCAATGGCGCGTATCCCGACCTCCTTCACGTTCCCCGCGACAATACCGGAGAAGGCGCGTCGCAGATCCGCCGCCAGAATCTCAACCGGCTGATCCGGGTACAGTTTCAGGTTGGCCATATTCTCATGCGACGGCTCAAACGGCACCTGAAGATCCGGTGCTATACGCATCGACCAGTTAAAACTATAGGCGTCGCCAGTATCGCGGCGATTCTCTTTCACTTGCGGCATCGCTTTCTTCATCAGCCGCGCTACCTCCGCCGCATCGTCAATGATGATGCGGTAATGACGGCGGGCCGCTTCGCCCAGCGTATGGGTAATAAACTCATCCAGCACGCGGAAGTAATCGGCGCTCTCTTTTGGTCCGGTCAGGATCAGCGGCAGCACCTGATTTTTATTGGCTGGATTCATCAGAATACCCAGCAAATAAAGCAGCTCTTCCGCCGTACCCACGCCGCCCGGGAAGATGATGATACCGTGTGCGATACGGACGAACGCTTCCAGGCGTTTTTCGATATCCGGCATGATGATCAGTTCGTTCACCAGCGGGTTAGGCGGTTCAGCCGCAATAATGGAAGGTTCAGTCATGCCGATAAAGCGGCTGTCTTTATAGCGCTGCTGCGCGTGACCGACCGCCGCGCCCTTCATGGGGGCTTCCATCGCCCCAGGGCCGCAGCCGGTGCAGATGTTCAGCTCGCGTAATCCCAACTGCGTGCCGACGCGACGGGCATACAGGTACTCGTTTTCGTTAATTGAGTGGCCGCCCCAGCATACCACCATGTTTGGCGCTTCGCCGACGTGCAGCGCCCGGGCGTTGCGCAAAATGGAGAACACCAGATTGGTGATATGTGTTGAGCTTTCAAGATCCAGATGCTGGAAACGGCCGGCATTATGGATCTGCCCATTCACAAAGAGAATGTCGCGCAGCACTGCGAACAGGTTAGCCTGTAGCGCACGAATAATCCGCCCGTCAACAAAGGCGTCTTCAGGCGGATTAATCAATTCCAGCTTCACGCCGCGCTCGCGGCGCAGTACGTTAATATCGAAATTTTCAAAGCGGGACAGCAGCTCTTTGCTGTTGTCGGTCAGGCTGCCGGAGTTAAGAACGGCAAGTGAACAGTTACGAAACAGTTGATACAGGTCGCTACTGGCCGTGCGTTTCAGCATGTCCACTTCCAGTTGCGACAACATATCCATTGAGCCAAGCGGGCTAATATGTGTAATCAAGTAAACTCCTTATGGGACGCAACACGCCATTCCCTGTTGATTACAATAGCCCTGGCTGATGACCTTTCACAACCTTACATGCGCAATCCGGCACGCAAAATTGACAAAAAAATTACTGTCGCGCCAGCCTGCCCGTGGCGGGCACGAAATCGGTATTGCTGCGCCAGGGATTAATGTCCAGCCCGCCGCGGCGGGTATAGCGTGCATAAACGCTTAGCGTTTCCGGCTGGCAGAAGCGCAGAATGTCATTGAAAATACGCTCTACGCACTGCTCGTGAAATTCATTATGGTGACGGAAGGAGACCAGATAACGCAGCAGTTTTTCCCTGTCGATTTTGCGTCCGCGATACTGAATTTGTATCGAGCCCCAGTCCGGCTGGTGGGTGATCAGGCAGTTGGATTTCAACAGATGACTGACCAGCGTTTCTTCTACTTGCTTCTCGCCGCTGACTGCATGTTGCAGATAGTCGGTAGTAAACTGGTAATTGTCGATACTGATATCCTGATCGTCAATACAGGTGCCGTGGAAATGGGCGACTGGCTGTCCTTCCAGCTCATCAAGACGATGAAGCCTCACGCTAACGTTGCCCTGCGCGCAGGCGCGCAGATCGCGCTCCAGCGTCTGGCGCACCGTCTCCCAGGTGTCAAAGCGCGTCTGGTTAAAGCTGTTCAGATACAGTTTAAAGCTTTTGGATTCGATTAAATTAACGCTGGTGTAATCCAGTTCGACATGCCCGACGGCGACCTGCGGAAGACCCTGGCTGTTAAGCCAGGAAAGTTCATACAACGTCCAGATATCCGCGCCGTGGAACGGCAAATTATCGGCTGTTAATCCGAGCGGGTCGCGATTCAAACTGCGCGGTACGCCCTGCAGCAGGCTGGCGTCATAATTGTCCCGGTAATCCGTTGATTTTCCGAGAGTCAGGCCATCGAGAGCCTGATGGTTTTCATAAGAAGACATGTTTCACCGTCATAAACCAGATACACTATGCGTCAAGTGTATCCTGGCTTTTATGAAGAGAGAAACTGGTGGACGAACTGACAGCGCAGGCATTGAAAGCCTTTACGACGCGTTACTGCGACGCGTGGCAAGAAAAACACGGTAGCTGGCCGTTGAGCGAAGAACTGTATGGCGTACCTTCTCCGTGCATTATTTCTTCAACCCGCGATGCCGTTTACTGGCAGCCGCAGCCTTTTGAAGGCGAAGAAAATGTAAACGCGGTTGAACGCGCCTTTGATATTATGGTACAACCTGCGCTCCACGCGTTTTACACCACGCAGTTTGCTGGCGACATGCCCGCGCAGTTTGCGGATGAAAAGCTTACGCTACTGCAAACCTGGAGTCAGGATGACTTTCGGCGCGTGCAGGAAAATCTGATAGGCCACCTGGTCACGCAAAAGCGGCTCAAGCTTCCTCCCACGCTTTTTATTGCGACGCAGGAAAATGAGCTTGAGGTCATTTCGGTCTGTAATCTGTCCGGCGAGGTGATTAAAGAAACGCTGGGCACCCGTAATCGTACCGTTCTTGCCGCAACGCTTGCGGAATTCCTTACGCAACTTAATCCTCTTCTGTAATCGTTTGCCCTAACGGGTGTGAGAGATCTCTTACAAAGTCTGTAGGAGATCGCCAGGATAGCAGCGGATACTGAGCCCCGTTTTCTTATATAAATATATATAAAACAACATGTTAAAATGTTTTTGCGCACTTTCATATGAAAATTTACTTAAGGTATTGTCTGTAAGCGTCTTGTAAGACAAGGTGAAACAGGCGATTCTATCTTCGTCGACAGGGAGTCGTACAACGAAGCGAACGTCAGGATGATGACGCTTCGGCAGGACACGCCAGGATGGTGTTACAAGGAAAGGCTTCAGGATGAAGCAAAGTGGAAAGCGCAGGATGCGTTAAAGGACACCTCCAGGACGGAGAACGAGAGCCGATCAGGATGTTCGGCGGGTCTGGATGACCAGGGACGCTTCAGGAAGAAGCTATCACATCGGGCGATGTGCGCAGGATGCAAACGTTCAGGATGAACAGGCCGTAAGGTCACAGGAAAAGTTGTCACGGATGAGCAGGGAGCACGAAAAGTAGCTGGAATGCTGCGAAACGAACCGGGAGCACTGTTTATACAGTGCTCCCTTTTTTTTGTTATTCTTCGCGCCAGATTTTCATCATTGAGGTTTTTAACATGACGACTCATGACCGTGTGCGTCAGCAGTTACATGCGCTTGAAACGCTGCTGCGCGAGCATCGCCACTGGCGGCAGGATGCGCCGCAGGCGCACCTGTTTACCAGCACCCAACCATTTTTTATGGATACCATGGAACCGCTGGAATGGCTGCAATGGGTATTGATTCCACGTATGCATACCCTACTTGATAATGCGCAGCCGCTGCCCGAGGCATTTGCCGTCGCCCCTTATTATGAAATGGCGCTGGCGGCGGATCATCCGCAGCGGGAGGCGATCCTGGCGGTTTTGCAGGATCTGGATGCGCTATTCGTCCGCGATAAATCCTGATGCTGGAGATCCTCTATCAAGACCCGTGGCTGGTTGCCGTGAATAAACCCGCAGGCTGGCTTGTTCACCGGAGCTGGCTGGATCGCGACGAAAAAGTCGTGGTCATGCAAACGGTGCGCGACCAAATCGGCCAGCATGTTTTTACCGCCCACCGTCTCGACAGACCCACGTCGGGCGTACTGTTAATGGGGCTGTCCAGCGAAGCGGGACGCCGTCTGGCGCAGCAGTTCGAGCAGCACCACATCCGTAAACGCTACCATGCCATTGTGCGCGGCTGGCTGATGGATGACGCGGTACTGGATTATCCGCTGGTGGAAGAGCGCGATAAAATTGCCGATAAATTCGCCCGCGAAGATAAAGCGCCCCAGCCGGCTGTAACGCAGTATCGCGGACTGGCGACGGTCGAAATGGCGGTACCGACCGGGCGTTATCCCACCACGCGTTATGGTCTGGTTGAGCTGGAACCAAAAACGGGACGTAAGCACCAGCTCCGTCGTCATCTGGCGCATCTGCGTCATCCTATCATCGGCGACAGTAAACATGGCGATTTGCGACAAAACCGCAGCGCCGCAGAGCATTTTGCCTGTCGTCGCCTGATGCTTCATGCCAGTCGGCTTGAGCTGACGCACCCCTTCACCGGACAGCCGTTGATGATTCAGGCCGGGTTGGATGAAACCTGGATGCAGGCGCTGACACAGTTTGGCTGGCGTGGACTTCTCCCTGACAATGAAAGGGTTGAGTTTACGGCGGCGTCCCGGCAGGATGAGACTCATCAGGCATAATTCAGGGAGATACGCATAATGGCAGAAATTGGTATTTTTGTCGGGACCATGTATGGCAACTCACTGCTGGTGGCGGAAGAAGCGGAAGCGATCCTCGCCAGACAGGGGCACAGCGCGATCGTGTTTGAAGATCCTGAACTGTCCGACTGGCAGCAATATCAGGATAAGGTTGCGCTGGTCGTTACCTCGACGACCGGGCAGGGCGATCTACCGGATAGCATTGCGCCGCTCTTTCACGGCATTAAAGATACAATCGGTTTTCAACCAAACCTGCGTTACGGGGTGATTGCGTTAGGTGATAGCAGCTACCCCAATTTCTGTAATGGCGGCAAACAGTTTGATGCCCTGTTGCAAGAGCAAAGCGCGCAGCGGGTGGGGGAGATATTATTCATTGACGCCAGCGAACATCCGGAGCCGGAGAGCCAATCCAATCCCTGGGTTGAAAACTGGGGAACTTTACTTTCCTGAGGTAAATCCCTCCCCCCTACGGGAGGGTACCTTTTCGTTTGCTTGCATTGCCAGTAAGCAAAATAACGACCTGTACACAGTGTAAAGTAACTGAATCGTGTTAGCTTTGGGCATATGCCCGCAAAAGCGGCAGTTTTTTACGGGCGTTTTCATGTGATCAAGCGACCTGTTTCACATTCTTCTCTTTTTATTCCTCCAGCGTCGACTTCTGACGCCTTCTGATTTCATTTCCGTGAAGTGGCTTCCACCGTCCTGGGCTTTTGCCATAAACAGGCGTAATTCATCGCCAAAATACTGTGTTGTTGCACGGTGAGTGTGTGTGGCGCGCTTTTTATACTTCTCCTGCCAGTGAATAAAAGCATGCAGCGTGCAAAGCAAACGACCTAATAAAAGCTGCAACAAGGAAACGTTATCTCTGATTCCCTACCGGTTGTGCAGTTCAGAGTGAGCGTAGCTAACGCGAAATTTCAGGAGTGCAACAATGAGTTCATTAAGTCACGCGGCGAGCAGTGCGGAGAAACGCACGAACGCCCGCTACTGGATAGTGGTGATGCTGTTTATCGTCACATCCTTCAACTACGGCGACCGCGCCACATTGTCCATTGCCGGCTCAGAAATGGCCAAAGATATCGGCCTTGATCCGGTAGGCATGGGCTATGTTTTTTCTGCTTTTTCATGGGCCTATGTTATCGGGCAGATCCCGGGCGGCTGGCTGCTGGACCGCTTTGGTTCCAAACGTGTCTATTTCTGGTCTATTTTCATTTGGTCAGTCTTCACCCTGTTGCAGGGTTTTGTCGATATCTTTAGTGGTTTCGGCATTATTGTCGCCCTCTTTACGCTTCGTTTCCTGGTCGGTCTGGCGGAATCGCCTTCTTTCCCGGGCAACAGTCGCATTGTTGCAGCCTGGTTCCCGGCGCAGGAGAGGGGAACGGCGGTGGCCATCTTTAACTCCGCGCAATACTTTGCCACGGTTATTTTCGCGCCGATTATGGGCTGGCTGACGCACGAAGTGGGCTGGTCGCATGTCTTCTTCTTTATGGGCGGGTTAGGGATCATCATCAGCTTTATCTGGTTGAAAGTTATCCATGAACCAAATAACCATCCGGGCGTAAATAAGAAAGAATTGGAGTACATCGCAGAAGGCGGCGCGCTGATCAATATGGATCAGAAAGACACCAAAGCGAAAGTACCGTTTAGCGTCAAATGGGGCCAGATCAAACAGCTGCTGGGCTCTCGTATGATGATTGGCGTTTACATCGGTCAGTACTGTATTAACGCATTGACCTATTTCTTTATTACCTGGTTCCCGGTCTATTTGGTCCAGGCGCGCGGCATGTCGATTCTCAAAGCGGGCTTTGTCGCCTCGGTTCCTGCAGTCTGCGGCTTTATCGGCGGCGTGTTGGGCGGCATCATTTCCGACTGGCTGATGCGTCGTACTGGCTCCCTGAATATCGCGCGCAAGACGCCGATTGTGCTGGGGATGTTGCTGTCAATGGTTATGGTGTTCTGTAACTATGTGAACGTGGAATGGATGATCATCGGCTTTATGGCGTTGGCCTTCTTCGGTAAAGGTATCGGCGCGTTGGGCTGGGCAGTAATGGCGGATACCGCGCCGAAAGAGATCAGCGGTCTTTCCGGCGGCTTGTTTAATATGTTCGGCAATATTTCCGGTATTGTGACGCCAATCGCGATTGGTTACATCGTTGGCACCACCGGTTCCTTCAACGGCGCGTTGATCTATGTCGGCGTACATGCCCTGGTGGCCATCATCAGCTATCTGGTGCTGGTAGGCGATATTAAGCGTATTGAACTGAAACCTGTCGCAGGACAATTATCATGACAACGCAATCCAGTCCCGTTATTACGGACATGAAGGTCATTCCGGTTGCCGGACATGACAGTATGCTACTCAACATCGGCGGCGCGCATAACGCGTACTTCACCCGTAACATCGTCGTCCTCACCGATAACGCCGGGCATACTGGCGTCGGCGAGGCGCCGGGCGGAGAAGTGATTTATCAGACGCTGGTCGATGCTATTCCGATGGTATTAGGCCAGGAAGTCGCCCGCCTGAACAAAGTGGTGCAGCAGGTGCATAAAGGCAACCAGGCCGCTGATTTTGACACCTTTGGCAAAGGCGCATGGACGTTTGAACTGCGGGTTAACGCGGTGGCGGCTTTGGAAGCGGCGCTGCTTGATCTACTGGGACAGGCGCTTAATGTGCCGGTCTGTGAACTGTTAGGGCCAGGTAAACAGCGCGATGCCGTCACCGTGTTGGGCTATCTCTTCTATATTGGCGATCGCACTAAAACCGATCTGCCGTATCTGGAAAGCACGCCGGGCAGTCATGAATGGTATCGTCTGCGCCATCAGGAAGCGCTGAACAGCGACGCGGTCGTGCGGCTGGCGGAAGCGTCTCAGGATCGCTACGGCTTTAAAGATTTTAAACTCAAGGGCGGCGTGCTGCCGGGCGAACAAGAGATTGATACTGTTCGCGCGCTAAAAAAACGCTTCCCGGACGCGCGTATTACCGTGGATCCGAACGGCGCCTGGCTACTGGATGAAGCCATTGCGTTGTGCAAAGGGCTGAATGATGTACTGACCTACGCGGAAGATCCGTGCGGCGCGGAGCAAGGATTCTCTGGTCGTGAAGTCATGGCGGAGTTCCGCCGCGCGACAGGACTGCCGGTGGCGACCAATATGATTGCCACCAACTGGCGTGAAATGGGACACGCGGTGATGCTCAACGCGGTAGATATTCCTCTTGCCGACCCGCATTTCTGGACCCTCACCGGCGCCGTTCGCGTGGCGCAACTGTGCGATGACTGGGGGCTAACCTGGGGCTGCCATTCGAATAACCATTTTGATATTTCACTGGCGATGTTTACCCATGTCGGCGCGGCGGCGCCAGGCAAACCCACCGCTATTGATACGCACTGGATCTGGCAGGAGGGCGATTGCCGCCTGACTAAAAATCCGCTGGAAATTAAAAACGGCAAAATTGCCGTTCCGGATGCGCCAGGACTGGGCGTGGAGCTTGACTGGGAACAGGTGCGAAAAGCGCATGACGCGTATAAAAAGCTGCCAGGCGGCGCGCGTAATGATGCAGGCCCGATGCAATACCTGATCCCCGGCTGGACTTTTGACCGCAAACGCCCTGTTTTTGGTCGTCACTAATTCTGAATAAGGACACAGTTATGAGTACTCAATTTACGACGCCTGTAGTCACTGAAATGCAGGTTATCCCGGTTGCGGGTCATGACAGTATGCTGATGAACCTGAGCGGCGCGCACGCCCCGTTCTTCACGCGCAACATCGTCATTATTAAAGATAACTCCGGCCATACCGGGGTTGGCGAGATTCCGGGCGGCGAAAAAATTCGCAAAACGCTGGAAGATGCGATCCCACTGGTGGTGGGAAAAACGCTGGGTGAATATAAAAATGTCCTGACCGCCGTTCGCAACCAGTTTGCCGATCGCGATGCGGGCGGACGCGGCTTACAAACGTTCGATCTCCGTACCACTATCCATGTGGTGACTGGCATTGAAGCGGCAATGCTTGACCTTTTGGGCCAACACCTGGGCGTCAACGTCGCTTCGCTGTTAGGCGACGGTCAGCAGCGCAGCGAAGTCGAAATGCTGGGTTATCTGTTCTTTGTCGGCAATCGCAAGGCCACGCCGCTGCCGTATCAGAGCCAGCCGGATGAGCAATGCGACTGGTATCGTCTGCGCCATGAAGAGGCGATGACGCCGGAAACGGTAGTGCGTCTGGCGGAAGCCGCCTATGAAAAATACGGCTTCAACGACTTCAAACTGAAAGGCGGCGTGCTGGCGGGCGAAGAAGAGGCCGAGTCAATCGTGGCGCTGGCGAAACGTTTCCCACAAGCGCGCGTTACGCTCGATCCAAACGGTGCCTGGTCGCTGAACGAAGCGATCAGCATTGGTAAATACCTGAAAGGTTCTCTGGCCTATGCAGAAGATCCGTGCGGCGCGGAGCAGGGTTTTTCTGGTCGTGAAGTGATGGCGGAATTCCGTCGCGCGACCGGATTACCGACGGCCACCAATATGATAGCGACCGACTGGCGTCAAATGGGGCATACGCTGTCGCTGCAATCCGTCGATATCCCGCTGGCGGACCCGCACTTCTGGACTATGCAAGGCTCTGTACGCGTGGCGCAAATGTGCCATGAGTTCGGTCTGACCTGGGGCTCGCACTCTAACAACCACTTTGATATTTCGTTGGCGATGTTTACCCATGTTGCCGCGGCGGCGCCGGGCAAGATCACCGCGATCGATACCCACTGGATCTGGCAGGAAGGCAACCAACGTCTGACTAAAGAACCGTTTGAAATTAAAGGCGGCATGGTGCAAGTACCGACCAAACCGGGTCTGGGCGTTGAGCTCGATATGGATCAGGTGATGAAAGCGCATGAGCTCTATCAAAAACATGGCTTAGGCGCGCGTGACGACGCGATGGGAATGCAGTACTTAATTCCTGGCTGGACGTTTGATAATAAGCGTCCTTGCATGGTGCGTTAAGTCAGAGCCGGTTCCGTAAGGAACCGGTTCTTCTCTGGGTGTATGCTTAACAGGATCAACATGCGTAAGGACGACTTATGAAAATAGTGATCGCACCAGACTCGTATAAGGAAAGTTTGAGTGCTCTTGAGGTAGCGACCGCCATTGAACAAGGATTTCGCGAGATCTGGCCTGACGCCGATTACCTGAAATTGCCGCTGGCTGATGGCGGAGAAGGTACTGTCGAAGCGATGGTTGAAGCGACGGCGGGTCGAATCGTGCATGTTGAGGTCACCGGGCCGTTGGGGCATCGCGTCAATGCGTTTTATGGGCTTTCCGGCGATGCGCGTTCCGCATTCATTGAAATGGCGGCCGCCAGCGGGCTGGAGCAGGTGCCGCCCGCGCAACGCGATCCGTTGAAGACCACGTCATGGGGAACCGGCGAGCTGATCCGTCATGCGCTGGATGCGGGCGTTGAGCATATCATTATTGGTATCGGCGGTAGCGCCACCAACGATGGCGGCGCGGGGATGGTGCAGGCGCTGGGGGCCAGGCTACGGGATGCGCAGGGCAATGATATTGCGCAAGGCGGCATTGGGCTGGAAACACTCGCCAGCATTGATATCAGCGGCCTGGATAAGCGTTTGTCGGCGTGCCATATAGAGGTCGCCTGCGATGTCACGAATCCCCTTACCGGCAAAGAGGGCGCGTCTGCGGTTTTTGGTCCGCAAAAAGGGGCGACGCCGGAAATGATTGAACGCCTGGATACGGCATTGACTCGCTATGCGCATTTGATTGCCCGCGATCTGCATGTCGATGTGTTGGATCTGGCAGGCGGCGGAGCGGCAGGCGGCATGGGGGCGGCGTTATACGCGTTTTGCGGCGCGCAGCTACGGCGTGGTATTGAGATTGTCACCGATGCGCTTCATCTGGAAGCGTGTCTTGCGGATGCTGATTTAGTCATCACCGGCGAGGGACGCATCGACAGCCAGACCATTCACGGTAAAGTCCCTATTGGCGTGGCAAACATCGCCAAACGGTATAACAAGCCGGTAATTGGTATCGCGGGTAGCCTGACGGCGGACGTTGGCGTGGTTCATGAACATGGGCTTGATGCGGTTTTCAGCGTGATTTATACCATCTGCACGCTGGAGGACGCGCTGAAGAATGCGAGTGAAAACGTACGAATGACCGCGCGCAACGTGGCTGCAACGCTGAAAGCGGGGCAACAGTTACGCTGAGTTGTAGGCCGGATAAGGCGGTCACGCCGCCATCCGGCGAATATCAGCCTAATATCTTCTTCGCTTCACGCGCGACATTATCCATCTCATCCAGCAGCTCCAGAAACTCAGGCTCCAGCTCCTCTTCGTGGACGCCGCTGCGAAGCTGTTGCTCAATAAGCTGGCAAAGGTTCTTCATCCGCGGTACGCCGCTATAGCCGCAGCTCCCGTGTAGCTTATGGACCAGATCGACCAGGCCGTTGGGATTTTCTCCCACCAGTTGTTCTTCAATTTTGTTGCGCACTTCCGGCAGAAAATCAATCAGCATTTGCAGCATATCCCGCGCCAGATCGGGCTTACCGGCAGCCTGGCGGAGCGCAAGCTGCCAGTCGAGCGTTGCATTCGGATTGAAGATAAATTCAGCCGGTTCCGGCGCCATCAGACGCGCTGCTACGTTGGCGCCAGGTTTATAGCGCAGCAACAGATTATGCAACTTCTCTTCTTCTATCGGTTTAGCCAGATAGTCGTTCATGCCCGCGCTGAGCAACTTCTCTTTTTGCCCGGCCATCGCATGTGCCGTAACGGCAATAACCGGTGTTTGCTGCTGATGAGGAAGCTGGTGAATCAATTCGCAGGCGCGTATGCCGTCCATATCCGGCATCTGAATATCCATCAAAATCAGATCAAACTGCATTTGTTTCGCCCGATCCACCGCCTGATGTCCGCTATCACAAAGTTCTACGTGCTGGACTTTATCTTCCAGTAACGCGCCGATAAGCTTCAGATTAGCGGGATTATCATCAACCGCCATAACCGTCATGGTGATTTTACTGGTATCCATTAGCAGCGGTTCAGGATGGTGATTCAACTGGCAATATTCCGTCAGCGCTGGCAACAGGCGCGTTGACGTCAATGGTTTTAACAGACAGGCCGCCGCGCCTCCTTGTTTCAGCTTTTCGGCGTTAATTTGCGCATGGCAAGGTAGCGCCAGCAGTAGAAAGTCCGTCATTGACGCCGCTTTCGCCAGACGTTCATGCTGCATGGTGAGCGGCTCGCGGAAGGTCATCGGAACGCTCAAAATCATAATATCGTAGTGCGCTAACGGCAGCGCGGAGAAGGTCGGGCTGTAAACCACTTCCACCGGCGTGTCGCTCAGCAGATCCAGGGTACATTGCGCGGCGGTAGCATTCGGTTCGATATAAGCCAGTCGTTTCCCGGCCAGACACGCGGTCGACGGCCCGTCAATAATGACATTTGGGTTAAGATCAAGATTAATATGAAACCAGAAGGTCGAGCCGCGATTAGGCTGGCTGTGGAAAGAGATATCCCCGCCCATTTCGTTGACCAGCTTTTGCGTAATCACCAGCCCAAGCCCGGTGCCGCCGTGACGGCGAGAAATACTGGCATCGGCCTGGCGAAACGCCTGAAACAGTCGCGACTGGTCGCGCTCCGGAATGCCGATCCCCGTATCGCGGATCTGCACTTCAATCTGTACTTTGGTGTTACTGAGCGCCCGCTTTTCTACCAGAATATCGATATTGCCACTCTCGGTGAACTTAATGGCATTACCCACCAGATTAGTAATGACCTGTTGCAGGCGCAGCGGGTCGCCAATCACATTATCCGGGACGTCGTTTTTAATATTTAACGTCAACTCCAGCCCTTTATCATGCGACGAGTGGGCCAGCAGCGTAACCACTTCATCCAGCGTATTACGCAGTGGAAAAGGGATACTTTCCAGAATGAGTTTACCGGCTTCCAGCTTGGAGAAGTCGAGCACGTCATTAATGATCGCCAGCAGATTATTCGCAGAACGCTCAATGGTGTTCAGATGGTCGCGCTGGGTGGGATTCAGCTCCGTTTTTAATGTCAGGCGGGTAAAGCCAATGACGCCGTTCAGCGGCGTTCGCAGTTCGTGCGACATGTTCGCCAGGAACTCCGACTTAATACGCGCCGCTTCCTGGGCGCGCTTTTTCGCCAGATCGAGCTCAACGTTTTGGATTTCCATCTGCTCAAGGGTTTCACGCAGGTCCGAAGTGGCCTGATCGATATTATGCTGCATCTCTTCGTGATAGGCGGCAAGCGACATCGCCATGGAATTAATGCCGTTTTTCAGCATATCCAGTTCGCCCAGCATAAATCCTTCCACACGGCTATCCAGTTGTCCGCGGCGAATGCGGTCAACGGTATTCACCATGTTACGGATAGGCCCGGTGACATCGCGCATAAGCCGCCAGCCAAAGATCAGCGCAATGCCAATACAAAAAAGCATCATCACGCTGGAGATAAAAATCTCTTTGTATTGCTGTAGCCTGACCGACTTGAGATCCAGTTCAAGTGCCACATATCCCAGCATATTTTTGGTATTTTTCGCGTCGGCAATCGCTGACTCGTCCGGCGAATAGCTCTCCGAGATAATCGGGGTGCGCAGAATCATAATATCGCCGTGGCGATCGACGCTCAGACGACGTGGAAACGGCGCTCCGGCGGGAAGCTGCATCTGTGAGGGGTCCAGATGGAAATTAGACGTTACAAACAGGCGGTTATGATCGTCATAAACGGAAATCGCCCGCACAATATCAGAGTGTCTGCGGTGCAGGACGCTGATAAGTTGGCCGATAGACTCCCGGTTTTGTAAGTTCATACCATATTCGCTGGAGACGGCGAGCGGTTCAATAATACTGGCGCCGGCATCTTCCAGTTGACGCTGCAGGTCGTTATAGCGGTGCACTACAAAAAAGATACTGAGCAGCAAACCTATCAGGACGGTCGGGGCCAGGATCAGAATCATCATGCGTGCGCGCAGGCTGTAGTTGGTCATGGAGTTCCGTTATGGGACAATTAGGGTCACACTGTTAAATTGAGAAAAAGCTGGTCGATGGCGCAATTCTACTCTGCAAAACGGCGCGTGACGACGCGTCAGATCATAACCGTTAAAGTCAATGACCTCGATTCATTTGGTCAGGGCGTAGCCCGTCATAACGGAAAGGCGCTGTTTATCCCCGGTTTATTGCCTGAGGAAAGCGCAGAAGTCATTATTACAGAAGATAAAAAGCAATTTGCCCGCGCACGCGTTTCGCGCCGTTTGAATGATAGCCCGGAACGAGAAACGCCGCGCTGCCCGCATTTTGGCGTCTGCGGCGGTTGTCAGCAACAGCATGTCAGCATCGCCCTGCAACAACGCAGCAAAAGCGCGGCGCTGGCGCGTTTGATGAAACACGAGGTGAATGACATCATCGCCGGCGCGCCCTGGGGTTATCGGCGTCGTGCGCGGTTAAGTCTGAATTGCCCGCCGGATAAACCGCTGCAAATGGGATTTCGCAAAGCGGGTTCCAGCGATATCGTCAATGTCGAACAGTGCCCCGTTTTGGCGCCCCAGCTTGAAGCATTGCTGCCCCGAATCAGGGCGTGTCTGGCGAGTTTACACGGCACCCGACATCTTGGGCATGTTGAGCTGGTACAGGCGGGAAGCGGTACGCTGATGATTCTGCGCCATACCGCGCCATTAAGTGCGGCGGATAAAGAAAAACTGGAACGCTTTTCGCATTCTGAGGGATTGTCTCTGTTTCTGGCGCCGTTTAGCGAGATACTGGAAACGGTATCTGGCGAGGCGCCCTGGTATGATTCGCACGGCTTACGTTTAGCCTTCAGTCCGCGAGACTTTATTCAGGTTAATGAGGCGGTAAACCAGCAAATGGTCGCCCGCGCGCTGGAGTGGCTTGATGTGCGCGCCGAGGATCGTGTCCTGGATCTGTTCTGCGGAATGGGGAATTTTACGCTGCCGCTGGCAACGCGCGCGGCAAGCGTGATTGGGGTTGAGGGCGTTCCGGCGCTGGTAGAAAAAGGCCGTGAAAACGCCATCCGCAATGGTTTACATAATGTGACATTCTTCCATGAGAACCTGGAGGAAGATGTCACGAAGCAGCCGTGGGCGAAAAACGGCTTTGACAAAGTCTTACTCGATCCTGCGCGTGCGGGGGCTACAGGAGTGATGCGACATATTATAAAATTAAAACCTATTCGCATTGTTTATGTATCCTGTAACCCGGCGACGCTGGCGCGCGATAGTGAAGCGCTGGTCAATGCGGGATATGAGGTTACGCGTTTAGCGATGCTCGACATGTTCCCGCACACAGGACATCTGGAATCAATGGTTCTGTTCGAGCGCATGTAATGATTACCGGCTTACCGACTTCGGTAGGCCTGGTCCCTTAAGGAGAGGACGATGGTCGCGGTAAGAAGTGCACATATTAATAAAGCTGGTGAATTTGATCCGAAGAAGTGGATCGCAAGCCTGGGAATTTCCAGCCAGCAGTCGTGTGAGCGCTTAGCCGAAACCTGGGCGTATTGCCTGCAACAGACACAAGGACATCCGGATGCGGATCTGTTGCTGTGGCGTGGCGTGGAGATGGTAGAAATTCTTTCCACGCTGAGTATGGATATCGACACGCTGCGGGCGGCGCTACTGTTCCCTCTGGCCGATGCCAACGTAGTCAGCGAAGATGTACTGCGCGAAAGCGTTGGCAAATCTATCGTTACCCTGATTCATGGCGTGCGCGATATGGCGGCGATCCGTCAGCTAAACGCCACTCATAACGACTCTGTTTCTTCGGAGCAGGTTGATAACGTCCGTCGAATGTTATTGGCGATGGTGGATGATTTCCGCTGCGTGGTGATCAAACTGGCCGAGCGAATCGCTCATTTGCGCGAAGTGAAAGAGGCGCCGGAAGATGAGCGCGTGCTGGCGGCGAAAGAATGTACCAACATCTATGCGCCGCTCGCTAATCGTCTGGGCATCGGGCAACTGAAGTGGGAACTGGAAGACTACTGTTTCCGCTACCTGCATCCGGCGGAATACAAACGCATCGCCAAACTGCTGCATGAGCGCCGTCTCGATCGCGAACATTACATCGAAGAGTTTGTTGGACATCTGCGCGCCGAAATGAAAAACGAAGGCGTGCAGGCGGAAGTCTACGGACGACCAAAACATATTTATAGCATCTGGCGAAAAATGCAGAAAAAGCATCTGGCGTTTGATGAACTCTTTGACGTGCGCGCCGTGCGTATTGTCGCTGAACGTCTGCAAGACTGCTACGCCGCGTTGGGGATAGTGCATACGCACTATCGCCACCTGCCGGATGAATTCGATGATTATGTCGCTAACCCGAAACCGAACGGTTACCAGTCTATCCACACCGTGGTCCTGGGGCCGGGCGGTAAAACCGTTGAGATCCAGATCCGTACCAAACAGATGCATGAAGACGCCGAACTGGGCGTGGCGGCACACTGGAAGTATAAAGAAGGCGCCGCGTCCGGCGGCGTGCGTTCCGGTCATGAAGACAGAATTGCGTGGCTGCGTAAGCTGATCGCCTGGCAGGAAGAGATGGCCGACTCCGGCGAAATGCTGGATGAAGTGCGCAGCCAGGTGTTTGACGATCGGGTCTACGTTTTTACGCCAAAAGGCGACGTGGTTGACTTGCCTGCCGGATCTACGCCGCTCGATTTTGCTTACCACATCCACAGCGATGTCGGGCACCGCTGCATCGGCGCGAAAATTGGTGGGCGTATTGTGCCATTCACCTATCAGTTGCAGATGGGCGATCAGGTTGAAATTATCACTCAGAAGCAGCCGAATCCCAGCCGCGACTGGCTGAATCCAAACCTGGGCTATGTGACGACCAGCCGCGGACGCTCGAAAATTCACGCCTGGTTCCGCAAGCAGGATCGTGACAAAAATATCCAGGCTGGACGGCAGATCCTCGACGATGAGCTGGCGCATTTGGGGATTAGCCTGAAAGAGGCCGAGAAACATCTGCTGCCGCGCTACAACTTTAATGAGCTGGAAGAGTTGCTGGCGGCGATAGGCGGCGGCGATATCCGTCTTAATCAGATGGTGAATTTCCTGCAATCGCAGTTCAATAAGCCGAGTGCAGAGGAGCAGGATGCAGCGGCGCTGAAACAGCTTCAGCAAAAAACATACGCGCCGCAAAATCGTCGTAAAGACGACGGGCGCGTGGTGGTAGAAGGCGTGGGTAATTTGATGCACCACATCGCCCGCTGCTGCCAGCCGATTCCGGGGGATGAAATTGTCGGCTTCATTACTCAGGGGCGGGGGATTTCCGTGCACCGGGCCGACTGCGAACAGCTGGCGGAACTGCGCTCCCATGCGCCGGAGCGGATCGTAGAGGCGGTATGGGGTGAAAGCTATTCGGCGGGATATTCGCTGGTGGTGCGCGTCCAGGCCAACGATCGCAGCGGCTTGCTACGTGATATCACCACCATTCTGGCTAACGAAAAAGTCAACGTGCTGGGCGTCGCCAGCCGCAGCGACATTAAACAGCAGATCGCCACCATTGATATGACCATCGAGATCTACAATCTGCAGGTGCTGGGCCGCGTGCTCGGTAAGCTGAACCAGGTGCCGGATGTGATTGATGCACGGCGACTGCACGGGGGGTAAACCCCAGACACTAATAATGTAGCGGCTTTGCTACTCGTTCAGCAAAGCCGCATTAGCAACCCCATAAGCATGAGATATGGGGTATGTTTTTGACGTACATTTCATTTCCGGTGTACTCTTATGTAAGATTTATACTTACAGTGGAGGCTGTTATGGCCAGAACAATGACCGTTGATCTTGGCGATGAACTGCGCGAGTTTATTGAATCGCTCATAGAATCAGGTGATTACAGAACACAAAGTGAAGTGATCAGAGAGTCTCTTCGTCTGCTGAGGGAAAAACAGGCCGAGTCACGACTTCAGGCGTTACGTGAACTTCTGGCTGAAGGTCTGAACAGCGGAGAGCCGCAGGCCTGGGAAAAGGATGCCTTTTTACGGAAGGTCAAAACAGGGATGATCAAACCCGATGAGAACGGTAAAATTAACGCCAAAGGCCAGTGAAGATCTGGAAAATATCTGGCATTACGGCTGGCAGCATTTTGGCGAAATACAGGCCGATCGATATATTAATCATCTATCAGAAATATTCAGCATTATGAGTGCCAATAACATTGGCACGCCTCGACCTGAACTGGGTGAATACATTTATGCCTTACCGTTTGAAAGGCATATTATCTATTTTATACAATCAGTTACGGAAGTTATCGTGATACGTATTCTGAGCCAGAATCAGGATGCTGGTAAGCATGTAAATTGGTTATAGCCTTTTTATTAAAAAAACCAGTTATACTCTATGTGATATCGGTTAAGGTTTTATGTGTTTGAAATACGTAACACCTATTCTGAATTTTATTCATTACTATAGTATTTATTCTATGAATAATTAGCTATGAGTCTGGATCTAAGCTTCTTCATTCTTTATCTGTTCTCATCATTAATTCTTTTCGCCCTGCAATTCTGGAGCTATTTTCTGATCTATCCCGTGAGGGGCTGACCTCCTTTCTGGTATGCCGAAGCGTTCCCTGTACAACCAAAACGAAAGATTTCCCCTTCGCCGTAGATTACTATTTAAATCACTGTGCCTACCCCTCTGCCTGCCATATCATTCAATTCGGCATTGATCTTAACGTATCCAGATCCAAATGTATTATTGGTGAAGCACATAAATAGAATAAATGAAATTATGATTCTTTTGTTTATGGTCATCATTTTTCCTGTATTTATTCGTAGGGTATCAAAACGGTGATTGCACAAGTTGTATCGATGTTGACTCTCTCCCAGGTACCCTTTATCGTACCTACTTTGCCGTTCAGGCAATGTGTTGTGCCTGAAGCATTACAAGTGTTGCTAAAGTTAAGTTGCGCATTCAGATCGTGACATACAAGAGAAACTGATGTCTTATTAAGACTGTAGTTACACAAGGATGTATCATCGCATGGCGTATTGCCATGGTAGAGATATACAGAGGCTAGCTCGACATTATTTTTTGCGCCAGTCATGGCGACTTCAGTACTGTGCGCTATCGTATTTTCAGAAAATGAAGCATCTAATATTTCTGGAAGCAAATAACGATGTAGGGTGGACGCTGGAGAGCCGTTAAGTACAAGTGATCCGTTCCATATACCGACATCACCTTCGGTATCTTCTGTCACTGTTACAGTCCATTTTAATTTCAGATTCTCAATGCCCGATGTTTCCGGTTCATAATTCGTGTAGCTGCTTACCGATTCATCAATAATAATATGGCCGGAAAGGGATGAGTATTGATTAGTATCACTATTTCCTCCTCCGGGTATTACCGAAACTGTAAGATTTTGCTGGTTAATGGTTATTCCGTTCTGTTTGGTAAGTAAGGTGAGGGGAAGTGAAAATGATTTATCCCATACACAAATTGCGCTGTTAGTTGCCTGATTAGCCGTACAGCTGGCATGTGCCGTTGCTTTTACCGCTTCACCAGTAAAACTATAAGTGATACCGTTATCGACAGCGGTTGTATTGATGAAAGAAGTTGATGGATCAAACTCAAGAGTGGATTCAAGTCCATCAGGCAATGTACCTGGAATACAACCCCCCCCTCCACCTGATCCACCTGACTTAGTGCACGATGAAAGGATATGAATGTTTGTTGGTAATGGGGTATGGATGGTATCGAATGTAGGATCGCCAGCCAGTGCGCTAATACTATCAAACTGTGAAATAATTTGAGAATTATATTTTATATCCGTTCTTACTTCAGCGCATTGTAGCGCAATACACCAAAAAGTGGATGTTATTAGTAGCGATGTTTTTAAAAAATTTGTACACATTTGTTTTCCTTGGTCAATAATTTTGCTAAATTTTAAGTGAGGCAGGTTGTTTTAGGAGCAGTAAAGTGAACTGACCAATAATCCTGTATACAGCATCGGGATAGTGGTAAGCCGTCTGTATAACTCCTTATCCTGACTTTTCTGTACTGTTTTTTCAGCATTCTTCGCTTAACTCGCGAAAGAAATGGTAGCCGTTCATGGCCCGCCTCTCCGGGCCTCGCCCTAAAGGGCCGCCGTAAGCGGCGTTCACATCGGCCTTGCCAATTTGTCCTCGCTCCCCCCAGTCACTGACCAGAGTAAGCCCCGGGGATTGATGGGGGACATCCTTGTCCCCCACCGCAGGCAGCCTTCGGCTGTCAAATTCGTATCAGACGAATTTGTCACTGCGTCGCCGCCTGCCTGCAACTCGAATTATTTAGGGTATATGAGTATAAAAGTATGCAATAGTAAACTCAGATATATTAAGAAAAATACTATTGCCAGGGCAAAATAACTGTCACGCTGCAATTAGTATCAACGTTTATTCGTTCCCAGTTGCCGATTATTCTTCCCAGTTCGCCATTGTTGCATGCCCCCATATCACCATTCCTACATTGATAATCTACATTTGTTTTAATCCTGCTATCAGCACAAACTACATTGATCGTGCTATTTTCCAATGTATAATCGAATCCTTCACCCCACGTGACATTTTTCTCCTTATACATCAAATAAATTTTCCCTAGTTCTATATTTTCTGCCTTGTCGTTATAATGAAGTTCATTATAATTTAACACGGAGTTCTTATCCAAAGACGCAGTTATGAAACCAATCGGCGATGCAACCGTATAAGTTGAATTGTTATTCGTAAAAACAGAACCTGTCCCAGAATGATATTTGTATTGACCGCATCCAGGTACCGTAAAAATAAACCCGGGATCATATAGTGGTGGCATTGTTATGTTAGAAATAACACCCGTATTAGGGGTTGGTGTTATTGCGCCTGTATTAATTACTACTGCACCACCAATCGCCATACCCTGAAAGCCACTGCCATCCATCGGGATCTCTGTTATATATCTCATTGTTCCTGTAGCATATAATTTACTTTCGATAATTGACATGCCATTATCTGTCCTTACAGGTACAGCTTTGTCTGTGTCATAACCAGTAACAAAGCATGTTATGCCGTAATAACCAGGAAAATTACCATTGAGTAATGTACACTGGGCATCTGTATTAACTTTGACATCTGCTGTTGTATATAAATTAACTGTTATGCCACCAATAAACATAGATATGAGACTTCCATTAAGCAGGGTTGCCTCATATTTTGCTGGAATAACAGTGCTATCATGCGGCCAGCTTTTGCATTGTGAGAATTCAGCCTGTTGAGCCTGAGGTAGTACTAAATAATTTGTTGAGTCACGTATTACTAATGGTTCAATCATTACATTTTGGTTAATGGCCTGAGTTATCCCAGGATATGCAATTATACTTAGAAAAAATAATACTTTTTGATTCATTTAAATTTCCATTATTTAAATAAAATATTAGAAATGAGTATATAACTTGAGAAGTTACTGATATTCAAAACTCACTGTTGCGCTACCCTTAAATTCCCCCGGCATAACCTCTTCACCAGCGTATTTTTGCAGCCTGGCCTGCAAGTTGATGGTGGTAATCCCTTCTTTCAGCACAAAAGCTGTACCCACTGTTGCATTGATACTCACTGGTTGCTGTGCAGCCGTTTCCACGCCAATCGCAAAACCACTGGCTTCCGACGAGGGCTCCAGCGCCAGCAGTCCGGGCAGAGTACTGTCTTCAACGCCCTGAAAGGTCACCAGCACGCCGTTGGCTAGCGCTGTTTTGCAATCCTGGAGGCTAAGTGTGAATGGAACAGGAGTCGTTTGCCCGCTGGCGTCGAAATTGTCACTGCCAATAGTATGAAAATCCACCGTCGCCATCGTGTCATTATCCACTACCAGGTTACAGGCGCCGGCAACCAGCTTACCGCTGTAGTGCACATTAGGCGTGGCGGCAGGTAGCGTATTGCAAACCGCCCATAACATTACGCCTCCGATCAAATGCCCGGCAGTTTGAAAAATACGGTTCATTGGTAATCCACCTGTAACGTGGCAAAAGCCTCAAAATCGCCTTCGGCAGGCTCTTTACCTGGCTGTTTTACCGGCACGGCTTTTAGTGTGGGAAGCGATGATTCATCGATGGTTAGCGACGTGCCGGGAGGAAACACCGTGCCGTTCTGCTGAAGTTCAATGCCCAGCTCAGGGACATTGGTGGTTAAGGCATTTGCGGAGTAAGGCGTCGCCGTGCCCAGATAGCTCAACGTAAAAGTTAATGCGTCATCGCGAAAGCTGCTGTCGCAGGTAAGGGTCCACGGGATCTCGGTCAGGTAATTGACGCCGTCAATATTATCAATAATCACGCTACCAAAACTGACCTCCAGCGTTTCACCATTATTGATAGTACAGGCGGGCGGGTTTATCAGTTTGCCGTGAAAGGTCAAATTGTCGGCGCAGGCAAACTGGGTGATTAAAAGCGTCAGGATAAGCACCCTTTTCACTATGAATCTCTCCATCACTGGTAATCCACGACTAACGTCGCACTGGCGTTAAAATCGCCCCCCGCTAACTGCGTGGTGGGCTCTTTAACCGGTACGGCTTCCAGCTCCGGCCCATTGCTGCCGCTCAGGGTGAAGTTCAGCCAATCCGTTATGCCAACCGGAACCAGTTGCTTATTGCCCGCCTGCTGAATACGGATGCCTAACCCCTGAACCGAAGTTTGCAGAACCTGCTCCCCGCTGATGGTGGTAGTGGTCCCCTGAATTTGTAGCTTCAGATAGTCGCTCGCTCTGCCATCGCAGTTCAGGCTGTAGCCCACAGGTTTCGTTTGAGAAGCATCGCCAACTTTGGTGGTCAGGACATCGCCAAACTCTACGGAAGCGCCGCCTATCGTACAGGGCGGTGGTTGAGTGACGACCAGATGCAGCTCCAGTTGCACGGTTTTTGTGCCGGCAGCCTCGGTGCCGGTAACGAATCCACCGCACAGCAGCACCAGTATTTTCCAGCGAGTCAACATCGTCATGGATCTCTTTCGCACAGGATTACTTATTCGCTTTCTTCTCAGCGTCACGGGTTTTTTCCTCATTGACCTTGCAGGTATTCCCTGAGCAGGTAAAAACCAGCAGGCGATGGCCGCCGTAATCATCGACGTAGCCCACCACCGGCGAGCTGCCGAGCGAGGCACCTTTGATGGGAGAGGTCACTTTTTCACGCGGTGCAATCAGCAGGTTTTTAAAGCCGGAGGCGGTTTCGTTCTCTTTGCTACCGGCATTGCTGATGACGAGGTAAAACGGTGTGGGGTTGTCGAAGATCACACCATCGCCCTGGTAGGTCAGCGTGAGCTTCGTCTGCCACGGGTGCGTCTTATCCACCTGCCGGGCTACGGCTACCGGGCGGTAGAAAAACTTAATACGCGTTTGCAGCGCCAGCTGGAGCGTATTAGGTTTATCGCTTTTCGGCGGAATTTCCCGCACGTTGAAATAAAACAGACTTTCCCGGTCCTGCGGTAGGCTAGCCGCGGCCGGTAACGGCTGGACTTTAACCTGCCCGTCGGATTTTGGCTCAATACGCTGCAGCGGCGGCAGGGCGGTAAAATAGCGGGTATCTTTGGCGAACTTATCGTCTTCCAGCCACGCCTGTGCGAGATAGGGCAGAGTGGCGTTGCCGTTTTTCAGCGTGACGGTGATTGAATTTTCATTGCCGTTAAAAATAACGCGGGTACGATCCGGCACAATCGCGCTGTGCGATACCAGCGGCGCAGCCAGTAATACCGAAGCGATAAGCGCCTGGCGCTTAAAATGGTTGGTCTTGTTCATTACAGGTTCCCTTTATTCCATATCCTTGCGATTCACCGCATGGTTGTCAGCCAGCGGTATGGGCGGGGTTTGAGTGGTTGTCGCCACCGGCGCGGCCGGTTGGCCATCGGTTTGCGTATGTTCCTGGATTAGCGGTTGCGCAGGCAGCGGAGAACTTTTCTGCGGTGCGGTGGGGGGCTGACCTTCCAGCATTTTGCACGGCAGCAATAGCGCGTTGGCCAATAGCTCCGGTGTAAACGTGGACGGGAGTGATGCTTCACACTGCGCCGCGCCATCCCAGAAGACTTTCAATGTTTCCCCGGCTTTTACGCCCGCCAGCCAGGCGTTGCCGTCATCGGCTACGAGGCCCAACTGCTGCTGGCGCTCGTTTTTCACTTCGGCGCCGAACGGTGGGAAGTCGCCGTCTGCCAGCCGGAAAACCGCCATCATTTTCTCGCCGCTGACCACGTCAAAGTGACGGTAGCCGATGGCGCCTTCGGTGAGCGTGATCTGCACAACCGACTTAGTAGCTTCCGCCTTCTCCGGCAATTTGTTCAGATCGATACGCGCCAGGCTGCGCGAATAGCTTCCGACATCCGCAATCACGGCCTTGCCGAAAATGTTGGTTGAGGTTGGCGAGCCGTTACCGCTAACGGGGACGTCCGCAATGCCGTCGGTATCAACCAGCAAACGTGTGCTGCCCGCTAAACTTCCCCGGTGTAGCGCGCCGCCCTGGGTGGTCAGCGTCATGCCGCCGCGCAGCGACATGCCCAGCGAACGGTACGATCCTTCTTCATAATCCGCGCTCAGATCGATGTCCGTCAGCGCGCCCTGATGGCTGTAATAACCGTCTGCCTGTGCGCCTTGTTCATCCTGCCCGACGTGAAGCTGCCAGTTATCGCCGTTCTGGCTGTGGCCGGAATAGCCGAGCTGATTACGGTGTTGACTACCGTTAAACGTACCGTTGTAGCTGATGGAATCATTGCCCCAGGGAACAGACAGCGAGATATAAACGCCATCATCTTTATCACCGTTATATTCGCTGCGATAGCCGTTCAGCGACGCACTGAGATTTTTTATCGACCCTAAGTCGAAGTACCAGGAAAGAGACAGGTTATAGTTACTCTGATCCGGGCTGTCCCAGAAGGTACTGCGTGAGTAGCTGAAATAGGCGCTCATGCCTTGTTCACGGAAGTTCTGGTTATAGGTGACCGTATAGCGTTCTTTTTCGTGACCGGCATTGAGATGATGATAGGTTTTCGCATCCAGATAGTCGCTCATGCTCATAAAGTTCTTTTCTGAGAAGCGGTATCCGGCAAAGGTTAGTCGGCTGTCGATTTCATCAAAGTCACGGGAGTAGCTGATGCGATATGAGTTACCCTGCAGCGTTTCGCCGTCAAACCCGTCGTCTTGCGGCATGTGGGCGATGGAGTGCGTAATGTCGACCGCCACCGCGCCCACCACGCCAAGATCCTTACCGCTTCCCAGCGCCACGGCCTGATAGTTGCTTTCTCCAATTGCGCCGCCATAGAGCGACCAGCCGTTGGTGACCCCCCACGAAGCTTCCGCCGAGGCGAATGTGCCGGTAATGGGGTGATGATCCCAGTCCTGCGGGCGGCCCAGCGCCATCTTGTAGCGCACCATGCCGGGGCGCGTCAGGAAGGGAACCGATGCGGTGTTAACGTCAAACTCCTGCGTCTGACCGTTCTGCTCTTCCACGGTGACGTGCAACGTACCGGAAACGGACTGGTTGAGATCCTGAATACGGAACGGTCCTGCGGGCACCTGCGTTTCATACAGTACGCGCCCCTGCCAGGAGACTTTGACTTTTGCGTTAGAGCGCGCAATGCCCACGATCTCCGGCGCATAGCCGCGCAGTTTCGGCGGCAGCATCTGATCGTCAGAAATGACGCTGGCACCGATATAGTTAAAGCTGTCGAAAACATCGGACTGGAGATAGCTTTCGCCCAGCGTAAGTTTGGCCCCGAGCGTCGGTAGTGCGCGATAGGCGTAGTAGCGGCTCCAGCTCTGATCGTGGAGGGTGGAAGTGTTCTCGTCATCGTCACGATGGTCGTAGCTGGCCTGCCAGTCGGCCCGCAGTCGCCATGCGCCCAGGTTCGCGCCTAACGTCCCGTTGCCGCTGATGCTTTGCTCTTCGCTGCCGCTTTCTTGATCGTGGCGGAGCTGATTATTAATGTTGTAATCCAGAATGATGCCGGGAATACCATTATCCCAGCGGGCGGGTGGGTCCCAGTCGACATCGCTGTATTCCATATACGCCTGGGGTAAATTCACCAGCAGCGTGGAGTGTCCCAGGTCGGCCTGAAAATCCATGCCTTTCAGTGAATCTGGCGCCAGACATTGTCGTTCACCGTGCGTTATCCAGACGAGTTTTTCCGCGAGTTCCGGTTTTATACCCAATTGCGTAACTAATTCTGGTTCTGCGCAAACCTCGCTTCCTTGTGGATCATGTTCTGGTATAACCCAGTTAACAGGAAATTCCTGCGGCAGAGTCTGTCCGTTAATTTTAATTTGTAAGAGGTAGACGCCTGGCAGAATAAAACCCTTACGAGAAAACTGTGCAATGTTAACGTTATCGCGATTTTTTACATCGAGGAAATCGGTATTAAATTCGATGTCTTTGCCTGACGCGCTATAAGGGGAGGCGCTTAGAAGCATTCCCACTCCGCACGCTATTGGGCAAAGAACACTTTTCCATGTGTTATTCATCAAATATATTCCGCAATAAAACTCAACAGGAATACCCTACCTAAAGCGGCAGGGTATTTATCGTCGTGACTCTGTTATCTGAATTACAGGTAAGAGATAGTGACGTTGGCGGCGCTGCTGAATTCACCTGTGCCTACGGTGCCGGTTGCTGCGCCAACCAGCCAGGCGGTGAAATTCAGGCTTTGCTTCTCATCAAGGATGCTGTCTCCGTCCAGGTCCGCAATGGCCTGTGTATAGGTATCGCCCAGTTTGATATTGTTTTTGCCTGCATCGCCGATTGCCAGGCTTACATTGCTAATAGCGCCAGTGCCGTCAGTCTTCATCAGCGCGAGATTATCCGTGGCGCCTGTAGCCGCTGTGGTTCCACTACCTGTAGTGAATACCACATTCATATTTTTCTCGGTAGCCCAGGTACAACCCTCAAGATCGATATGAAAGGTACGGGCATTGTTGATAGTCGTTTTACCATTACTCAGCGTGCCATTACCGATACTTGAACCCATATTGACTGTTTGATCTTCCGTATCCAATGTGACGGAGCAGGGGGAGTCAACAATATTACCAAGGAAAGTGACCTTTGCTGTGTTGCTACCCGCGGCTTGAGCGCCGGAGACAATTCCCATAACTAAAGATGCAGTTACTGCCAGTTTACAAAAATGAGATGACTTCATCGTGTTATCCTTAATTAACGTGTTTTATGGCAGCATTTTGTACGCGTATACCAAGGGATATGCGGCATAGAGCCATGCTGCGGGCTTTGAGTAAAAAATAGGTCATAATAAAAATATTATATTTCTACATTTTTATGAGTATATTCTTATGAGCTGAATGATCGTACCTGCTCATAGAATATTATATGTAATACTTTCAATATATTTATTTCATGTATGTTCCAGAAAAAACAAAAAAGCGGTCTTTTTTGAATATTAAACTGGCGTGCATGCTACTCGTTTTTCCGTAAAAGTGAAATAATTTATTTTTTTTGAAAGGGAAGGCTCTTTGGGTGGGGTGCTTATAGTGTTTGCATGATTTTTTTACTTAATTGATGTTATTTATAACGGCTGGGGCAAATATCTGTTTTTTTAATAAATTAGTTATATGATTATTATATTGTTGTGTATCGATTAATAATTTTAAAGTTATACGGGAAAGGTAGCATTCAACACCTGTTAACAATATATTTTATTATATAGGCGTTGTCGTAGTGTCTCTGTGCGTGAATGGTTAAGAATAATACGTTACAATTGTCGCTAGTATTTACAACCGATTAAAAACCATGACAACTAACCATCAAATTGACCGTCTTCTCACCCTCATGCAGCGCCTGCGCGACCCGGAAAACGGCTGTCCGTGGGATAAAGAGCAGACCTTCGCCAGCATCGCGCCTTATACGCTGGAAGAAACCTATGAAGTACTGGATGCGATTGCGCGTGAGGATTTTGACGATTTGCGCGGCGAACTGGGCGACCTGTTGTTCCAGGTGGTGTTTTACGCGCAGATGGCGCAGGAAGAAGGCCGCTTCGATTTTAATGATATCTGCGCTGCCATCAGCGACAAGCTGGAGCGCCGCCATCCGCATGTTTTTGGCGAGCTTTCCGCGGATAATAGCGAAGAAGCATTAGTTCGCTGGGAGCAAATCAAAACGGAAGAGCGCGCGCAAAAAGCGCAGCATTCCGCGCTGGACGATATTCCGCGCAGCTTACCGGCCTTAATGCGCGCGCAAAAAATCCAGAAACGGTGTTCAAACGTGGGCTTTGACTGGACGACGCTGGGACCGGTCGTCGATAAGGTCTATGAAGAGATCGATGAGGTGATGTTCGAGGCGCGGCAGGCGGTTGTTGATCAGGCTAAACTGGAAGAAGAAATGGGCGATTTGCTCTTTGCCACGGTCAACATGGCGCGTCATTTAGGTACGAAAGCGGAGCTCGCTTTGCAAAAAGCGAACGATAAATTTGAACGTCGTTTTCGCGAAGTTGAACGTATTGTCGCAGCCAGAGGCCTGGAAATGACCGGGGTAGACCTGGAAACAATGGAAGAAGTTTGGCAGGAAGTAAAACGCCAGGAAATTGATCTCTAAAGGTTTTAGGCGGTCAAGAGCGATTTGTGTGATTTTTTAAATAACAAGCGCTTGATTTACGTCAAAAACATTTACCTCAAAGGGGCTATTTTCTCCCTCCCTGTGTGAATGTCAGCCTGACGAAGAGGAGGAATAATGAAAGTTTGTGGCGTAGGTCATGTTCGGGTATACTGCTTTCCCGTCCTGGTTATTCCATCGTCTTTTAAACCTAACTTCTCAGGTTCCGCATGACAACGAACTATATTTTTGTGACCGGCGGGGTCGTATCCTCTCTGGGTAAAGGCATTGCCGCAGCCTCCCTCGCAGCCATTCTGGAAGCCCGTGGTCTCAACGTGACCATCATGAAACTGGATCCGTACATCAACGTCGATCCGGGTACTATGAGCCCAATCCAACACGGGGAAGTGTTCGTTACTGAAGACGGCGCTGAAACCGACCTGGACCTGGGGCACTACGAGCGTTTCATCCGCACCAAGATGTCTCGCCGCAACAACTTCACGACTGGCCGTATCTACTCCGACGTTCTGCGTAAAGAACGCCGTGGCGACTATCTGGGCGCAACCGTACAGGTCATCCCTCACATCACTAACGCGATTAAAGAGCGCGTGCTGGAAGGCGGCGAAGGCCACGATGTGGTACTGGTGGAAATCGGCGGTACCGTCGGTGATATCGAATCGCTGCCGTTTCTTGAGGCGATTCGTCAATTGGCGGTAGATATCGGTCGTGAACACGCGCTGTTTATGCACCTGACGCTGGTACCTTACCTGGCGGCTGCGGGCGAAGTGAAAACTAAACCGACTCAGCACTCCGTGAAAGAGCTGCTGTCTATCGGTATTCAGCCCGATATTCTGATTTGTCGTTCCGATCGCGCGGTTCCTGCCAACGAGCGTGCAAAAATTGCATTGTTCTGTAATGTGCCGGAAAAAGCCGTTATTTCAATGAAAGATGTCGATTCCATTTATAAAATTCCAGGCCTGTTGAAATCTCAGGGGCTTGATGATTATATTTGTAAACGATTCAGCTTGAACTGTCCGGAAGCTAACCTGTCTGAATGGGAACAGGTCATTTACGAAGAAGCGAACCCGGCAGGCGAAGTGACTATCGGCATGGTCGGCAAATATATTGAACTGCCGGATGCCTATAAGTCGGTGATCGAAGCGCTGAAACACGGTGGTCTGAAAAACCGCGTTACCGTCAACATCAAATTGATCGATTCGCAAGATGTTGAAACGCGCGGCGTTGAAATTCTGAAAGATTTGGACGCTATCCTGATCCCCGGCGGCTTCGGCTATCGTGGCGTTGAAGGTAAAATCGCCACTGCGCGCTATGCGCGTGAAAACAATATTCCTTATCTGGGCATTTGCCTGGGGATGCAGGTTGCGTTGATTGAGTTCGCTCGTAACGTGGCCGGCATGGACAACGCCAACTCAACGGAATTTGTGCCAGACTGTAAGTACCCGGTTGTGGCGTTAATTACCGAGTGGCGCGATGAAGACGGTAACGTTGAAGTCCGTAACGAGAAGAGCGATCTGGGCGGCACCATGCGCCTGGGCGCGCAGCAGTGCCAGCTTAGCGATGACAGTCTGGTACGTCAGTTGTACGGCGCGTCGACGATTGTTGAACGTCATCGCCATCGTTACGAAGTCAACAATATGTTGTTGAAACAAATTGAAGCAGCGGGTCTGCGTGTCGCAGGCCGTTCCGGTGATGATCAGTTAGTCGAGATCATTGAGGTACCGAATCATCCGTGGTTCGTGGCCTGTCAGTTCCATCCGGAATTTACTTCCACGCCGCGTGATGGACATCCGTTGTTCGCTGGCTTTGTTAAAGCCGCCAACGAGCATCAGAAACGTCAGGCGAAGTAAAAAAGTTAGAACGGCGGTGCACCCTCAGCGGTGCACCGTTTGTCTGAAGTTTTAGTTTAACTAGTGACTTGAGGAAAACCTAATGTCCAAAATCGTTAAAGTCATCGGTCGTGAAATCATCGACTCCCGTGGTAACCCGACTGTTGAAGCTGAAGTACACCTGGAAGGTGGTTTCGTAGGTATGGCGGCGGCTCCGTCAGGTGCTTCTACTGGTTCCCGCGAAGCGCTGGAACTGCGCGATGGCGACAAATCCCGTTTCCTGGGTAAAGGCGTAACCAAAGCTGTTGGCGCGGTTAACGGCCCGATCGCTCAGGCTATTCTTGGCAAAGACGCTAAAGACCAGGCTGGCATCGACAAAATCATGATCGACCTGGACGGTACTGAAAACAAATCTAACTTCGGTGCAAACGCCATTCTGGCTGTCTCTCTGGCTAACGCCAAAGCTGCTGCTGCCGCTAAAGGTATGCCGCTGTACGAGCACATTGCTGAACTGAACGGCACTCCGGGCAAATACTCCATGCCGGTTCCGATGATGAACATCATCAACGGCGGCGAGCACGCTGACAACAACGTCGACATCCAGGAATTCATGATCCAGCCGGTTGGCGCGAAAACGGTTAAAGAAGCCATCCGTATGGGTTCTGAAGTTTTCCATCACCTGGCAAAAGTGCTGAAAGGCAAAGGCATGAACACCGCTGTGGGTGACGAAGGCGGCTATGCGCCGAACCTGGGCTCCAACGCGGAAGCGCTGGCTGTTATCGCTGAAGCGGTTAAAGCGGCTGGTTACGAGCTGGGTAAAGACATCACCCTGGCGATGGACTGCGCAGCATCTGAATTCTACAAAGACGGTAAATACGTTCTGGCTGGCGAAGGCAACAAAGCGTTCACCTCCGAAGAATTCACCCACTTCCTGGAAGAACTGACCAAACAGTACCCGATCGTTTCCATCGAAGATGGTCTGGACGAGTCTGACTGGGACGGTTTTGCATACCAGACCAAAGTACTGGGCGACAAAATCCAGCTGGTTGGTGACGACCTGTTCGTAACCAACACCAAAATCCTGAAAGAAGGCATCGAGAAAGGCATCGCTAACTCCATCCTGATCAAATTCAACCAGATCGGTTCTCTGACCGAAACTCTGGCTGCAATCAAGATGGCGAAAGACGCTGGCTACACTGCTGTCATCTCTCACCGTTCTGGCGAAACTGAAGACGCTACCATCGCTGACCTGGCTGTTGGTACCGCTGCAGGCCAGATCAAAACCGGTTCTATGAGCCGTTCTGACCGTGTTGCTAAATACAACCAGCTGATTCGTATCGAAGAAGCTCTGGGCGAAAAAGCACCGTATAACGGTCGTAAAGAGATCAAAGGCCAGGCGTAATCCTGCTTTTACCTCTTAATGTAAAAACCCGCTTCGGCGGGTTTTTTTGTATCTGTTCAATAGCGCAGCCGCTGTGCATGACCGGGCAGACGAAATCTGCAATAATTAACGATTATCCCCTTAATAGAGAACGCTATGCAGTACCCGATTAACGAGATGTTCCAGACCCTACAAGGCGAGGGTTATTTTACCGGCGTCCCCGCTATTTTTATTCGTTTACAGGGATGTCCGGTCGGCTGTGCCTGGTGCGATACCAAACACACCTGGGATAAACTGAGCGATCGGGAAGTGTCTCTGTTCAGCATTCTGGCAAAAACCAAAGAGAGCGACAAATGGGGTGCTGCGAGCAGTGAAGACTTGCTGGCAGTAATTAATCGTCAGGGCTATACCGCGCGTCACGTTGTCATCACCGGTGGAGAACCCTGTATTCACGACCTCATGCCGCTCACCGATCTGCTTGAAAAGAGTGGTTTTAGTTGCCAGATTGAAACCAGCGGGACGCATGAAGTGCGCTGTACGCCTAACACCTGGGTCACGGTTTCACCAAAAGTGAATATGCGCGGGGGATATGACGTGCTTTCCCAGGCGCTGGAGCGCGCCAATGAAATTAAGCATCCCGTTGGGCGAGTTCGTGATATTGAGGCGCTGGATGAACTGTTAGCCACGTTGAGCGATGATAAACCGCGCGTGATTGCTTTGCAGCCCATTAGCCAGAAAGAAGACGCGACGCGTCTGTGTATTGAAACGTGTATTGCACGTAACTGGCGGCTGTCTATGCAAACGCATAAATATTTAAATATCGCCTGATGCATTACTAATCTTACAGACGGCCTGCCGATGCCGTCTGTGACTCATCCATTACCTTGCATTGTTTATTTTCTCTATGTGAATTTCGATGAGTGTATAAAAGCGCTGATAAATTTTTCCATAGCGATGCACGGATCGCGCTATTTTGGTAAATTTAAAGAAAAAATCATTCTATGAACTTTTTTGCATCAAAATCAGCAAATTAGCTGTTCTTTAATAATTTAAATTGTTGCGATTATGTTGGTGGAATGTGGTGCTGATAAAAAGTAGTTTATAAACAATGACATACGTTTAGTGTGTTCCCCGCGCCAGCGGGGATAAACCGCGCCATCATCGCGCAGCACTGGCTGGTGGATAGTGTTCCCCGCGCCAGCGGGGATAAACCGTACGTTGACGCTGGCAAACGGCTCGATTTCGTGTGTTCCCCGCGCCAGCGGGGATAAACCGCTGTTAACTCAGCGATGGGGAGTGTCGGTGGCGTGTTCCCCGCGCCAGCGGGGATAAACCGCCTGGCGGCACACTCTACCGCCCGTGGTGGCAGTGTTCCCCGCGCCAGCGGGGATAAACCGGCGGAAGGATTCGTCCATCTCACCGCGATCAAGTGTTCCCCGCGCCAGCGGGGATAAACCGCGTGTTTTCATTCCCCGCCTCGCCTATTTTATGTGTTCCCCGCGCCAGCGGGGATAAACCGCCCCGTTAAGGGGCTTTTTTATGCCCGCCGTCGTGTTCCCCGCGCCAGCGGGGATAAACCGGAGATGAATAACGCGATTTACGAGGTTACGTATGTGTTCCCCGCGCCAGCGGGGATAAACCGTGCTGGATACACGCGTTTCAATGGTCAGAGTTGTGTTCCCCGCGCCAGCGGGGATAAACCGCGTTGCAACTGGAGATCTTGCCCTGTATTGATGTGTTCCCCGCGCCAGCGGGGATAAACCGGGCGTTATTGAGTGGGAAAAAATCGTAAGCGCGTGTTCCCCGCGCCAGCGGGGATAAACCGCAGCTCTCTAACGACTTCCCCGGAGTACGTAAGTGTTCCCCGCGCCAGCGGGGATAAACCGCTTGTCGGCGTTGCTCACGTGACTATTTCGCAGTGTTCCCCGCGCCAGCGGGGATAAACCGACGCGTTAGCCCGTCAGGAACGCTACTGGGAAGTGTTCCCCGCGCCAGCGGGGATAAACCGTCGTAAATCTGTTTCAGTGTTTTAGCGCGCAGGTGTTCCCCGCGCCAGCGGGGATAAACCGCCACGCAAGCCAGTACCGCCAGTTTTACCAGCGTGTTCCCCGCGCCAGCGGGGATAAACCGACCGTTATCTGCTGGTTGATACTTCCCCGAGCGTGTTCCCCGCGCCAGCGGGGATAAACCGCCGCAGAACGCCGCATCGCCGAACTGGACAAAGTGTTCCCCGCGCCAGCGGGGATAAACCGTGCCGGTTTATCTGCTCCAGACCGATCGACTAGTGTTCCCCGCGCCAGCGGGGATAAACCGGGGCTGGACCTCGATTTATTTAATACGTTTATGTGTTCCCCGCGCCAGCGGGGATAAACCGTCCCAACTCGTCAGGGCGGTTATCCAGCGCCAGTGTTCCCCGCGCCAGCGGGGATAAACCGTCCGCGGTGATAGTATGCGGGGAACTATAGACGTGTTCCCCGCGCCAGCGGGGATAAACCGGGAAACGAAGATGACCTTTATTAGAGATATCCGTGTTCCCCGCGCCAGCGGGGATAAACCGTGCTGAATCTTTGCGAGTGGGATGATGGCACAGTGTTTCCCGCGCCAGCGGGGATAAACCGCCGCTACGATCTATTCGAATCATAGTGGTGCGGTGTTCCCCGCGCCAGCGGGGATAAACCGGCGTGCGCCGGGATATTGCGCCGCGCCGAGAAGTGTTCCCCGCGCCAGCGGGGATAAACCGTCCTTTTATTCTAATGGGTTAGATAGGGTAGAGTGTTCCCCGCGCCAGCGGGGATAAACCGAAAACTGCACCGCCGCTGCCACTGAGTTTGCTGTGTTCCCCGCGCCAGCGGGGATAAACCGGCGCAGAATTTACAGGTGTCACTGTTGTCCGGGTGTTCCCCGCGCCAGCGGGGATAAACCGGGCGTGGTGTATATCGGTCTTGATGCGTTGTCGTGTTCCCCGCGCCAGCGGGGATAAACCGGTCACGAGGTCTGACGCGGATGTGATGAGTTAGTGTTCCCCGCGCCAACAAGGATAGCCGTTGCATAATCATAATCTGTGTACCAGTAATGGCAGCTACAAACCTGTAAAGTAAAAAGGCCGCGTTTTCCCGGGGAGGCTTTTAGACAGGAGAAGGCCATGGCGTTAAGGATCAGGGTATTGCTCGAAAATCATAAGGGAGCTGGAGCGGATAAATCGTTGAAGGTCCGGCCAGGGTTAAGCCTGTTGGTCGAGGATGAGTCTACGTCTATCTTGTTCGATACCGGCCCTGATGGCAGTTTTATGCAAAACGCGTTGGCGATGGGGATCGACCTGTCCGATGTGTCTGCTGTGGTGCTTTCGCATGGTCATTACGATCATTGCGGCGGCGTGCCGTGGCTTCCTGATAACAGTCGAATCATCTGCCATCCCGATATTGCGCGCGAACGTTATGCGGCAATGACTTTTCTCGGTATTACCCGAAAAAATAAAAAAATTGTCGTGTGAGGTGGACTATTCACGCTACCGAATGATGTACACGCGTGGCCCCCTGCCGATTGGCGAAAACTTTATCTGGTCAGGGGAAATACCGGTGGTTGCGCCTGAAGCCTACGGCATTTTTGGCGGCCACGATGCGGAGCCGGACTCCATTTTGGATGAGGGCGTACTGATTTACCAATCGACAAAAGGATTAGTCATCATTACGGGATGCGGGCATCGGGGGATCGTAAATATTGTCCGGCACTGTCAGAACATTACCGGTATAAAGCGGATTTACGCGCTTGTCGGCGGATTTCATCTCCGCTGCGCATCACCGTTCACGATGTGGCGAGTCAGGCGCTTTCTGCAAGAACACAAACCTGAAAAACTATGCGGTTGTCACTGTACAGGGGCCTGGGGGCGGTTGTGGCTACCGGAAATAACCGCACCTGCAACCGGTGATGTGCTGCGTTTTTAACACCGCGCTGGACAATGTTTTCACTGATAAAACGTCGTGTGGATGGGCTGGAATCAATTTGGCATCCAGCCCACGCGTTAATGAACCTTATTCGCCGCGATAGACGCAGCCGGCTGTACAGGTCTCTTTCACCATCACGGCGCTCAGTAGCGGCACGACGGGCTTAACCTGATCCCAAATCCATTTCGCCAGCACTTCGCTGGTGGGATTGGACAGCCCTGGAATATCATTCAGATAGTAGTGATCAAGACGATCGTAAGTAGGTTTAAACGCCGCTTTGAGATCCGCGAAATCCATAATCCAACCGGTATGCGGATCGACTTCACCGGTAATTTCGAGACGCACCATAAACGAGTGTCCGTGCAGGCGGCCGCACTTATGCCCTTCAGGCACGTGAGGCAGGCGGTGAGCGGCTTCAAAGGTGAAATCTTTATACAACGTGGTGGACATGATGAACTCTCAGGCAATAAAAAAACCGCCGTAGGGTACCGGAAAGCGCATTTTTTATCATTAACTAAAACCATTCTCCGCCTTGTGACGGGCTATTAATTTAAGAATTTCCAGAAAATTTAATAATTATCAATCAATTATGAAATCGATTTTGGCGTTAATAACGATAACTAAAACAGGTTAGTTCATTTGGTTATTTGTTATTTCCAACCCTTCTTTAATTGTTATTCCTCTCACCGTTACCCTTATCCTTAGTTTGGGATTTATCGCTTATACATTTCATCTTTCAAGCCGCATCTGTGTTGACTGCGTTTACTCACCCCAGTCACGTATTTATGTACGCTCCTGGGGCGCGCTCAGCTTACAGCGAACTTGAATGATTTTGTGTATAGATCCGCTTTGCTTACTGGAACATAACGACGCATGACGACACCGGCTCCACTGACTGGGTTGCTTCCGCTTAATCCGGAGCAACTGGCGCGCCTTCAGGCCGCGACAACCGACCTTACTCCCGAACAGCTTGCCTGGGTCTCCGGCTATTTTTGGGGCGTACTGAACCCGCGCTCAGGCGCTGTTGCCGTCACGCCTGCTCCTGAGGGGAAGATGCCGGGGGTTACGCTTATCTCCGCTTCGCAAACCGGCAATGCGCGTCGTGTGGCGGAAGCGCTGCGTGATGATCTGCTGGCGGCCAACCTTAATGTGACACTGGTGAACGCCGGCGACTACAAATTCAAACAGATTGCCAGTGAAAAACTGCTGGTGATAGTGACGTCCACTCAGGGAGAAGGCGAGCCGCCGGAAGAGGCCGTCGCGCTGCATAAGTTCCTGTTCTCGAAAAAAGCGCCGAAACTGGAAAACACCGCTTTTGCCGTGTTTAGCCTCGGCGACACCTCTTATGAATTTTTCTGCCAGTCCGGAAAAGATTTCGACAGCAAGCTGGCGGAGCTGGGCGGTGAACGTCTGCTCGACCGTGTCGATGCTGACGTTGAATATCAGGCAGCTGCCAGCGAATGGCGCGCCCGCGTGGTTGATGTTCTGAAGTCCCGCGCACCTGTCGCGGCACCTTCGCAATCCGTTGCTACTGGCGCGGTAAACGATATCCACACCAGCCCCTATACCAAAGACGCGCCGCTGACCGCGACCCTCTCCGTGAATCAGAAAATCACCGGTCGCAACTCGGAAAAAGACGTTCGTCATATTGAAATTGACCTCGGCGACTCCGGCCTGCGCTATCAGCCGGGCGATGCGCTGGGCGTCTGGTATCAGAACGATCCGGCTCTGGTGAAGGAGCTGGTTGAGTTGCTGTGGCTGAAAGGCGATGAGCCGGTGACGGTTGATGGTAAAACCCTGCCGCTCGCCGAAGCGCTGGAGTGGCACTTCGAGCTGACGGTGAATACCGCCAACATTGTTGAGAGCTACGCGACCCTGACGCGCAGTGAGTCGCTGTTGCCATTAGTGGGCGACAAAGCGCAGCTCCAGCACTACGCCGCGACCACGCCCATTGTTGATATGGTGCGTTTCTCTCCGGCGCAGCTGGATGCTCAGGCGCTAATCGACCTGCTGCGCCCGCTGACGCCGCGCCTCTACTCTATCGCCTCTTCGCAGGCGGAAACTGAAAACGAAGTCCACGTCACCGTTGGCGTGGTTCGTTATGACATTGAAGGCCGCGCCCGCGCGGGTGGTGCTTCCAGCTTCCTCGCCGACCGCGTGGAAGAAGAGGGCGAAGTGCGCGTGTTTATTGAACACAACGATAATTTCCGCCTGCCAGCGAATCCGCAGACTCCGGTGATTATGATTGGCCCAGGTACGGGTATCGCGCCGTTCCGCGCCTTTATGCAGCAACGCGCCGCCGACGGTGCGGAAGGCAAGAACTGGCTGTTCTTCGGTAACCCGCACTTCACCGAAGACTTCCTTTATCAGGTTGAATGGCAGCGTTACGTGAAAGAAGGCGTGCTGAACCGGATCGATCTGGCCTGGTCCCGCGATCAAAAAGAAAAAATCTACGTACAAGACAAACTGCGCGAACAGGGCGCGGAGCTGTGGCGCTGGATCAATGACGGTGCCCACATTTATGTCTGCGGCGACGCCAGGCGTATGGCCGCACATGTCGAAAAAGCATTGCTGGAAGTGATCGCTGAATTCGGCGGTATGGACCTCGAATCGGCAGATGAATATTTAAGTGAGCTGCGCGTAGAGCGCCGTTATCAGCGAGATGTCTACTAATGAGCGAAAAACATCCAGGCCCACTGGTGGTCGAAGGTAAACTGTCCGATGCCGAGCGCATGAAGCTGGAAAGCAACTACCTGCGCGGTACCATTGCGGAAGATCTGAACGACGGTCTCACCGGCGGTTTTAAAGGCGACAACTTCCTGCTAATACGCTTTCACGGCATGTATCAGCAGGATGACCGCGATATTCGCGCCGAGCGTGCGGCGCAGAAGCTGGAGCCGCGCCACGCCATGCTGCTGCGCTGCCGTCTGCCGGGCGGGGTGATTACTACGACGCAATGGCAGGCGATCGATAAATTCGCGGCGGATAACACGATTTATGGCAGTATCCGTCTGACCAACCGCCAGACCTTCCAGTTTCACGGCATTCTGAAGAAGAACGTCAAGCCGGTGCACCAGATGCTGCACTCGGTGGGGCTGGACGCGCTGGCGACCGCTAACGATATGAACCGTAACGTGCTGTGCACCTCCAATCCCTACGAGTCTCAGCTGCACGCTGAAGCCTACGAGTGGGCGAAGAAGATCTCCGAACATCTGCTGCCGCGCACCCGTGCGTATGCGGAGATCTGGCTCGATCAGGAGAAGGTCGCGACCACCGATGAAGAACCGATCCTCGGGCAGACCTATCTGCCGCGTAAATTTAAAACCACGGTGGTGATCCCGCCGCAAAATGATATCGATCTGCACGCCAACGACATGAACTTTGTGGCGATTGCCGAGAACGGCAAGCTGGTCGGCTTTAACCTGCTGGTGGGCGGCGGTCTGTCTATTGAGCATGGTAATAAGAAAACCTACGCTCGTACGGCCAGCGAGTTTGGCTATCTGCCGCTGGAGCACACCCTGGCGGTGGCCGAAGCGGTAGTGACGACGCAGCGCGACTGGGGTAACCGTACCGACAGGAAAAATGCCAAAACCAAATACACCCTTGAGCGCGTGGGACTGGAGACATTTAAAGCGGAAGTCGAGCGTCGCGCGGGGATCAAATTTGAGCCGATCCGCCCGTATGAGTTTACCGGGCGTGGCGACAGGATTGGCTGGGTGAAAGGCATTGATGATAAATGGCACCTGACGCTGTTTATTGAGAACGGCCGTATCCTGGATTATCCGGGGCGTCCGCTGAAAACCGGCCTGCTGGAGATCGCGAAGATTCATCAGGGCGAGTTCCGTATCACCGCTAACCAGAACCTGATTATTGCCAGCGTGCCGGAAAGCCAGAAAGCGAAGATCGAGACGCTGGCGCGCGACCACGGGTTGATGAATGCGGTGAAACCGCAGCGTGAAAACTCAATGGCCTGCGTGTCGTTCCCAACCTGCCCGCTGGCAATGGCGGAAGCCGAGCGTTTCCTGCCGTCGTTCACGGACAAAGTGGAAGCGATTCTGGAAAAACACGGCATTCCTGATGAGCATATCGTGATGCGCGTGACCGGCTGCCCGAACGGCTGTGGCCGCGCGATGCTGGCGGAAATTGGCTTAGTAGGGAAAGCGCCTGGTCGTTATAACCTGCATCTTGGTGGAAACCGTATTGGGACACGTATCCCACGGATGTATCAAGAAAATATCACCGAGCCGGATATTCTGGCCTCGCTGGATGAACTGATTGGGCGCTGGGCGAAAGAGCGTGAAGCGGGTGAAGGCTTCGGCGACTTTACGGTGCGTGCGGGCATCATTCGCCCGGTGCTCGATCCCGCGCGTGATTTCTGGGAATAACCTGAATTGCCGGATGGCGTCTGTGTAGGCCTGATAAGCACAGCGCCATCAGGCAAGGCAAACAGTGAGGAACTTATGTCCCAACTCGATCTCAACGCATTGAATGAACTGCCAAAAGTCGATCGCGTACTGGCGTTGGCGGAAACCAACGCTCAACTGGAAACGCTGACTGCCGAAGAACGCGTGGCCTGGGCGCTGGAAAATCTGCCCGGCGAATACGTGCTCTCCTCAAGCTTTGGCATCCAGGCGGCGGTGAGCCTGCACCTGGTGAACCAGATTCGCCCGGATATCCCGGTGATCCTCACCGATACCGGCTATTTGTTCCCGGAAACCTACCAGTTTATTGATGAGTTAACGGACAAACTCAAACTCAACCTGAAAGTTTACCGCGCGGGCGAAAGTCCGGCCTGGCAGGAGGCGCGCTACGGCAAACTGTGGGAGCAGGGCGTTGAGGGCATTGAGAAATACAATGAGATCAACAAAGTCGAGCCGATGAACCGGGCGCTAAAAGAGCTGAAAGCGCAGACGTGGTTTGCGGGTCTGCGTCGCGAGCAGTCCGGCAGCCGCGCGCATTTACCCGTTCTCGCTATCCAGCGCGGCGTGTTTAAAGTGCTACCGATTATCGACTGGGATAACCGCACGGTTTACCAGTATCTGCAAAAGCACGGTCTGAAATACCATCCGCTGTGGGATCAGGGCTATCTGTCGGTGGGCGATACGCACACCACCCGCAAATGGGAGCCGGGTATGGCGGAAGAAGAGACACGCTTCTTCGGACTGAAACGTGAGTGCGGGCTGCATGAAGGGTAATTGTCCTTACGCGGTATGATTATACCTGCTGCTATGAAAAATCCGGCAGGCAGCCGGATTTTAAATTGGTTATATACCCAAAATAATTCGAGTTGCTTAAAGGCGGCAAGGGAGTGAGTCCCCAGGAGCATAGATAACTATGTGACTGGGGTGAACGAGCGTAGCCAACACATAAGCAACTTGAAGTATGAAGGGTATATTACTGACTATCTTTATACCAGTAATATATTACGACTGCACCCATCTTTACCAATGTGCAAAGAACGTTCATGGGTTAGATATAGCTTTTCAAGAATTACATCAATAAACATTTTTTTTGCATGATAGTCGTTATAATCCTGATTAAGTTTTTTTAAAAAACCAGAATTTGTTGGTTTAAACTCTGCAAACGGTGAATAGCTATGTAGTAAATAGGAGATGCACGGATGCATCATGCTAAAAGCGACTTCACCTTGTACCTCCTGATAACCTATTTTGCAAAACTGAGTTGTAGGCTCAAAGTTACCGGCATTAATACAGGCCAGCATCGATTTTTCATCTGCAGTAAGTGAGTCCTGCCATTCGACAAGCGGGTGGTCTGGAGCCTCTGCGGGACGCATCATCTCATAAACCGTCGCTTTGATTTGTGCATTGCCCGTCACTTCTTTTCGTAGAGTAGAAATCGACTCCTGAAGTAATTCCGGGTGCCAGGTCATCTTCGCACCAATCACCTCGCATATTTGTAAAAATAACTGTCTCTCCTCTCTACTCATAGATTCTATCACTGCATCATCTGATATATTGAGGATGTCCTTAATATTGCTTTGGCTGATCACCGTGTCGCCGACCATAAGTAAAAATTGTGTCTGAGAAGCGTCCAACTTGATAGTAAACAGATCCTGATGAGCCGGGCAGGCCAGATGTTGTAGCCGTTTAAAGGCGTAAATTTTATTTATATCCTCTATGTTAACTTCCATCTCTCCAGGTTCACCACGGCCCTGCCCGTGAATGATGGAGTGTAACACTTCCAGCGCATGGTCCTTTTTTTCCGCTCTAAAATGCTCCTGGACTTTATCCCAGCTCCCCATATGGATTGCTTTTTCTTTATCTGCGCTTAACAGATGAGCAAGCCGACTTTCATTAAGCGTATAATTTTGATGATTACCGAAGCTTAAAGTGACTGGCATAATATTTTCCTTCAAATTTATATTATTCAATATCCGGAGTAAAATATATCGTTCAATTCTCTCTTTTTTATTAAACAGATAAAGTTTACTACAGGAGAAAGTTTGAACGACATTATTAATGCAGCACATTTATGGTTGGTAATCCTTTGTGGTGACGATAATTCAGACAAAAGGTAGATGATTCGCCGCAAATGGTCGTTTTTTTAAATTTTGATTTATGCAGAAGGCATTGGAGGAAGCCTCTTTGAGCGCTTCTTCCAGAAGAAAAAGGCGGAAAAATTTATAATAATTATTCGTGGGGTAAATATTTCTGAAGAATATATAAAATTGAGCGGACATATTTAAATATAATCTCAGGAAGTGCAATTTTTGTGAGGTATATCAACAAAAAAGACCATTAAAAAGGCGTAGAGTGCTTTTATTATCCACATGCTGGAGTTTACATGTCGATATATCACTATTGGGGAAAGTCTCGACGAGGAGAAACTGACGGCGGTGATGATTACCATTTGCTTTGCTGGCATTCTTTAGATGTTGCGGCTGTGGGTTACTGGATGGTGATAAATAATATTTATTTTATTGACCACTATCTAAAAAAATTAGGCATCCAGGATAAGGAGCAGGCGGCGCAATTTTTTGCCTGGATTTTATGTTGGCATGATATTGGAAAATTTGCTCATTCCTTCCAGCAACTATACCGTCATGAGGCTTTAAACATCTTTAATGAGCCTACACGGCATTATGAAAAAATCGCGCATACCACGCTGGGATACGTGTTGTGGAACTCCTGGCTAAGTGAATGCCCTGAATTGTTTCCTCCTTCTTCGCTTTCAGTTCGTAAAAGTAAGCGCGTTATGGCGCTTTGGATGCCAGTCACTACAGGTCATCATGGACGCCCTCCAGAGGCAATCCAGGAGCTGGACCATTTTCGCCAGCAGGATAAAGATGCGGCAAGAGATTTTCTTCTGAGAATAAAAGCGCTCTTTCCTTTAATTACTTTGCCTGAAGCCTGGGATGAAGATGAGGGTATCGACCAATTTCAGCAACTTTCCTGGTTTATTTCCGCTGCGGTTGTACTGGCTGACTGGACTGGTTCCGCCAGCCGTTATTTTCCGCGTACTGCGGAAAAAATGCCTGTTGATACCTACTGGCAGCAAGCTCTCGCTAAAGCACAAACTGCCATCACGCTATTTCCCTCAGCGGCGAATGTGTCTGCCTTTACGGGCATAGAAACGCTTTTCCCTTTTATTCAGCATCCCACACCGTTACAACAAAAGGCGCTTGAGCTGGATATCAACGTGGATGGCGCCCAACTCTTTATTCTTGAAGATGTCACCGGGGCCGGAAAAACAGAGGCGGCGCTCATATTAGCTCATCGACTGATGGCGGCAGGTAAAGCGCAGGGACTCTATTTTGGACTGCCGACAATGGCGACAGCCAACGCGATGTTTGAACGTATGGCGAACACCTGGCTGGCGCTGTATCAGCCGGACTCCCGTCCCAGCCTGATTCTGGCGCATAGCGCGCGTCGCTTAATGGATCGTTTCAATCAGTCAATATGGTCGGTCACTCTTTCTGGTACGGAAGAACCCGATGAAGCGCAGCCTTATAGTCAGGGATGCGCCGCCTGGTTTGCCGACAGCAATAAAAAAGCGTTGTTGGCGGAGGTTGGCGTAGGCACGTTGGATCAGGCGATGATGGCGGTAATGCCATTTAAACATAACAACCTGCGGTTACTGGGTCTTAGCAACAAGATCTTACTGGCTGATGAGATCCATGCCTGTGATGCCTGGATGTCCCGAATACTTGAAGGTTTGATCGAACGGCAGGCCAGTAATGGCAACGCCACTATTCTGTTATCTGCGACGCTATCGCAGCAGCAGCGAGATAAGCTGGTGGCGGCATTTTCCCGTGGGGTGAGGCGTAGTGTGCAGGCGCCGTTGCTAGGTCATGACGATTATCCCTGGCTGACTCAGGTCACACAAACAGAGCTGATTTCTCAGCGGGTTGATACACGCAAAGAGGTTGAGCGTTGCGTAGATATTGGCTGGCTACATAGTGAAGAGGCGTGTCTTGAACGTATAGGTGAAGCAGTGGAAAAAGGAAACTGTATCGCCTGGATACGTAACTCCGTTGATGATGCGATTCGTATCTATCGCCAGCTTCAACTGAGTAAGGTCGTCGTCACGGAAAACCTTTTACTCTTCCATAGTCGCTTTGCTTTTTACGATCGTCAGCGGATTGAGTCACAGACGCTAAATCTCTTTGGCAAACAGAGCGGCGCGCAACGTGCCGGTAAGGTCATTATCGCCACGCAGGTCATCGAACAAAGTCTGGATATTGACTGCGATGAGATGATCTCTGATTTAGCGCCGGTGGATTTATTAATTCAGCGGGCCGGTCGACTACAGCGTCATATTCGCGATCGTAACGGTCTGGTGAAAAAGAGTGGGCAGGATGAGCGAGAGACGCCAGTGCTGCGCATTCTTGCTCCGGAGTGGGATGACGCGCCGCGAGAGAACTGGTTATCCAGCGCCATGCGTAACAGCGCCTATGTCTATCCCGATCATGGGCGCATGTGGCTGACACAGCGCATATTACGTGAGCAGGGGACGATTCGGATGCCGCAATCTGCCCGATTGTTGATTGAGTCGGTCTACGGCGAGGATGTCAACATGCCGGTTGGATTTGCAAAAACCGAGCAATTGCAGGAAGGCAAATTTTATTGCGACCGGGCATTTGCCGGCCAGATGCTGCTTAACTTTGCGCCGGGCTACTGTGCTGAAATTAGCGATTCTTTACCGGAGAAAATGTCAACGCGGCTGGCGGAAGAGTCTGTCACGCTGTGGCTGGCGAAAATCGTGGATAGCGTCGTAACCCCTTATGCCAGCGGTGAACACGCCTGGGAGATGAGCGTGCTGCGAGTACGTCAGAGCTGGTGGAATAAACATAAAGACGAGTTTGAAAAATTAGACGGCGAACCCTTGCGTAAGTGGTGTGCGCAACAGCATCAGGATAAGGATTTTGCCACGGTGATTGTGGTGACGGACTTTGCCGCTTGTGGTTATTCGGCGAATGAGGGATTGATTGGCATGATGGGGGAATAACGAATACAGATATGGACAATTTTTCACTTTTAACAACGCCCTGGCTCCCCGTCCGTTTCAAAGACGGTTCCACGGGCAAGCTGGCCCCCGTCGATCTGGCGGATGAAAACGTGGTGGACATCGCCGCAACGCGAGCAGATTTACAGGGAGCGGCCTGGCAGTTTCTGTTGGGATTGCTGCAATGCAGTATCGCGCCGAAAAGATACAAAAATTGGGAGGATATCTGGTTTGATGGATTGCATGCCGATGTGCTCCATAAGGCATTAGCACCGTTAGAACACGCTTTTCAGTTTGGCGCGGAAACGCCGTCTTTTATGCAGGATTTTGAACCGTTAAGCGGCGAAAAAGTCTCTATTGCCTCATTGTTGCCGGAAATACCTGGCGCGCAAACCACGAAGTTCAATAAAGATCATTTTGTCAAACGCGGCGTAACGGAACGTTTTTGTCCGCACTGCGCGGCGCTGGCGCTGTTCTCGTTGCAGCTTAACGCGCCTGCGGGCGGCAAAGGCTATCGTACCGGGCTGCGCGGCGGCGGGCCACTGACCACGCTGGTTGAATTGCAGGAATATCAGGGCGAGCGGCAAACGCCGCTCTGGCGCAAGCTGTGGCTCAACGTGATGCCGCAGGATACTGCGGATCTGCCTTTACCAGACCAGTGTGATGCGACCGTTTTCCCGTGGCTTGCCGCGACGCGGACCAGCGAGCAGGCGAATGCCGTTACCACGCCGGAGCAGGTCAATAAACTCCAGGCGTACTGGGGGATGCCGCGTCGTATCCGCCTGGATTTTGCCACCTTACAGTCAGGTTGCTGCGATATTTGCGGCGCTGAAAGCGATGAGCTTCTTGGCTTTATGACCGTCAAGAACTACGGCGTTAACTACGATGGCTGGCGGCACCCGCTGACGCCTTATCGCGCCCCGGTAAAAGATCAAAACGCCTTCTTTTCCGTTAAACCGCAGCCCGGCGGCCTTATCTGGCGCGACTGGCTGGGATTAAGTCAGAACAACCAGACGGAAGCGAATTACGAATCTCCCGCGCAGGTAGTCAAGGTGTTTAACGCCCGCTCGCTGACTGACGTTAAAGCGGGGATCTGGGGCTTTGGCGCGGATTTCGACAATATGAAAATCCGCTGCTGGTATGAGCATCACTTCCCGTTGCTGATGACGGAAGGTCTGATCCCTGATTTACGTAAGGCCGTGCAAACTGCGGCCCGCCTGTTGAGCCTGCTTCGCAGCGCGCTCAAAGAGGCCTGGTTTGCCGATGCGAAGGGTGCTCGCGGTGATTTCAGTTTTATCGACATTGATTTCTGGAACCTGACGCAGGGACGTTTTCTCAACCTGATTCACGATCTGGAAAACGGCCACAAGCCGGACGAAAGGCTGAATAAATGGCAAAGAGAACTTTGGCTGTTTACCCGTCATTACTTCGATGATCACGTCTTTACCAACCCCTACGAGAGCAGCGATCTGGAACGCATCATGACCGCGCGCAAGAAATATTTTACGACATCGGCGGAAAAACAAAGTGCAAAAGCCGCCAAAGCAAAGAAACAGGAGGCTGCTGAATGAGTGTTGTGACGAAAGATGATAAAGCCACTTTGCGTCAGTGGCATGAGGAACTACAAGAAAAACGTGGATTACGTGCCAGCTTACGACGTAGTAAAACGGTGAATGATGCCTGTTTGGCTGAGGGGCTTCATTCATTGTTAATGCAAACACATTCTTTATGGAAAAACAAAGCACCCTGGAATGTTACTGCATTGGCAATCACAGCGGCACTGGCTGCACATATCAAATTTATTGATGAGCAAAAGAGTTTTGCTGCGCAGCTTGGACAGAAGAAAGGTGGCGACACTCCGGTGATGTCAAAATTACGCTTCTCCCACCTATTAGCGGTAAAAACGCCGGATGAACTGCTGCGCCAGTTACGGCGTGCGGTGAAGCTGTTAGATGGTTCGGTCAACCTGTTTTCTCTTGCAGACGATATTTTCTGCTGGTGCCAGGAGCAGAATGACTTGCTGAACCACCATCGCCGCCAGCAGCGGCCAACCGAATTTCTTCGTATCCGCTGGGCGCTGGAATACTACCAGGCCGGCGATGGCGATACCGATAACGAACAAGATTAACAGGGATATCTTTATGACAACGTTTATTCAGCTCCATTTACTGACCGCTTACCCCGCCGCTAACCTGAACCGTGATGATACCGGTGCGCCAAAAACCGCGGTGCTTGGCGGAGCAACACGTCTGCGTATCTCCTCTCAGAGCCTGAAACGCGCCTGGCGTACATCTGAGTTATTTGAACAGGCATTAGCTGGCCATATTGGTATTCGTACTGGTCGCATTGCTCGTGAGGCGGCGCAAATCCTCGTTGATAGCGGCATTGACGCCAAAAAAGCGGTTGAGTACGTCAAGAACATCGCCAACTGCTTTGGCAAGGTAAAAGAGGATAAGAAACCCAAAGATGAGTTGACGAATGCTGAAACCGAGCAACTGGTGCATATCAGCCCTGCTGAGTTTGAGGCCGTGAAAGCGCTGGCGCGCCGTCTGGCAGAAGAAAAACGTCCGGCAACAGAAGAGGAAGCAGAACTGTTACGTCACGATCGCATGGCCGTCGATATTGCCATGTTTGGCCGGATGTTAGCGAAGAAAACTGATTTTAACGTGGAAGCCGCCTGCCAGGTCGCCCACGCCTTCGGCGTCAGCGAAACGATCATCGAAGACGATTTCTTTACCGCTGTGGATGACCTACGCCAGGCATCGGCAGAAGATGCAGGCGCAGGCCATCTCGGCGAAACCGGCTTTGGCTCCGCGCTGTTTTACACCTATATCTGCATCGACAAAGATCTGCTGGTGAAAAACCTGAACGACAATGAAGAACTGGCAAACAAAACGCTGCGCGCCTTTACTGAAGCGGCGCTGAAAGTGTCGCCGACCGGCAAACAGAACAGCTTTGCCAGCCGTGCCTATGCCTCGTGGGCGCTGGCCGAAAAAGGCACCGACCAACCACGTTCACTGGCGGCCGCGTTTTATGAACCGATCAACGGTACAGACCAATTGAACGTTGCGGTTAAGCGTATTACATCGCTGCATAAGAATATGAATAAGGTTTATGGCCAGCGGACTGATACCGCCAGTTTCGACGTGATGAATCAGCAGGGAAGCATGAAAGACGTGCTTGATTTCATCTGCGCGTAAGGGGCGGCTTATGAGCCAATATCTGGTTTTTCAGCTTCACGGGCCGATGGCGTCCTGGGGCGTGGATGCGCCAGGCGAAGTGCGCCACAGCCATGATCTGCCTTCGCGCTCGGCGCTGCTGGGGCTGCTGGCGGCGGCGCTGGGTATTCGCCGCGATGAAGAGGAACGGCTAAACGCCTTCAACCGTCATTACCAATTTTTGCTGTGCGCCAGCGGCAACCCGCGCTGGGCGCGGGATTATCACACGGTGCAGATGCCGAAAGAGGTACGTAAGGCACGTTATTTCAGCCGCCGTGAAGAGTTGCAGGATCCTGAGTTACTGAGCGCGCTGATTTCCCGACGCGACTACTACACCGACGCCTGGTGGATGATCGCTGTCAGCGCGACGCCGGACGCGCCTTACTCGTTGGCGCAGCTTCAGGCGTCGTTACAACATCCTGTATTCCCGCTGTATCTGGGGCGCAAAAGTCACCCTCTGGCGTTGCCGCTTGCGCCGCAACTGCTGGACGGGCGTGCGCCGGATGTCCTGCGTGAAGCATATCGTTGGTATCAGGATCAATTCAATACGCTGAAACTGACTCTCCCCGGATTACAGAATGAATGCTGGTGGGAAGGTGAACACGATGGCTTAACGGCGAACAAAATTTTACGTCGTCGCGACATGCCGTTGAGCCGCCAGCAATGGTTGTTCGGTGAACGTAGCGTGAATCAGGGGCCGTGGCTCCGCAAGGAGGACGCGTGTATCTCTCAAGAATAACGCTGCACACCAGCGAGCTTTCGCCGGCACAGCTCTTGCATCTGGTGGAGCGCGGCGAGTACGTGATGCACCAGTGGTTATGGGATCTCTTTCCCGGCAGCAAGGAACGGCAGTTTCTTTATCGCCGCGAAGAGTTACAGGGCGCGTTTCGCTTTTTTGTTCTCTCACAGGAACAGCCTGCCGCCAGCGCGATTTTTGACGTGCAGACTCGCCCATTTGCGCCAACGCTGAGCGCGGGGCAGACGCTGCGGTTTAACCTGCGCGCCAATCCGACGGTTTGCAAAAACGGCAAGCGTCACGATTTGCTGATGGAGGCGAAACGCCAGCGTAAAACGCAGGGTGATAGCCAGGATATTTGGTCTTATCAGCAGCAGGCGGCGCTGACGTGGTTGGCGCGCCAGGGGGAGCAAAATGGCTTTACTCTGCGCGAGGCGAGCGTTGATGCTTATCGGCAGCAGCAGATACGTCGCGGGAAAGATCGGCAGATGATTCAGTTTAGCAGCGTGGACTATACCGGCGTGCTGGTGATTAACGAACCCGCGCTTTTCCTGCAACGTCTGGCGCAGGGGTTCGGTAAAAGCCGGGCGTTTGGCTGCGGAATGATGATGATCAAACCCGGAGACGACGCGTGACGTTCGTGCCGCTCAACCCGATCCCGTTAAAAGATCGAACCTCAATGATCTTCCTCCAGTACGGTCAAATTGACGTGCTGGATGGGGCATTTGTATTAATCAATAAAACCGGGGTTCGTACGCATATTCCGGTGGGATCGGTCGCCTGCATCATGCTGGAACCGGGAACGCGGGTTTCCCATGCGGCAGTGCATTTAGCATCAACGGTCGGCACCCTGTTGGTATGGGTGGGCGAGGCGGGAGTGCGGGTCTATTCCTCCGGACAACCCGGAGGCGCACGAGCCGATAAGTTGCTTTATCAGGCAAAGCTGGCGTTAGATGATGACCTGCGGCTTAAAGTAGTCCGCAAAATGTATGAACTGCGTTTTCGTGAGCCGCCTCCCGCCCGTCGTTCCGTTGAGCAACTGCGCGGTATTGAAGGATCCCGTGTGCGGGCGACCTATGCATTACTGGCGAAGCAGTATGGCGTGAAATGGCATGGTCGTAACTATGATCCGAAAGACTGGGAGATGGGGGATGTCGTCAACCGATGTATTAGCGCGGCGACATCGTGCCTGTACGGGATTTCAGAAGCGGCTATCCTGGCGGCGGGATATGCGCCAGCTATCGGTTTTATCCATAGTGGTAAGCCGCTTTCTTTTGTTTATGACATTGCCGATATCATCAAATTTGAATCGGTGGTGCCCAAAGCATTTGAGATCGCTGCTCGTCACCCGGCGGAACCTGATAAAGAAGTGCGCCTGGCCTGCCGGGATATTTTTCGCAGTTCGAAGCTGACCGGAAAATTGATCCCGCTGATCGAAGAGGTGCTCGCTGCCGGTGAAATTGAACCACCTCAGCCTGCGCCGGATATGCTGCCGCCAGCAATACCGGAACCTGAATCACTGGGTGATAGCGGCCATCGGGGGCATGGTTGATGAGTATGGTGGTTGTGGTCACGGAAAACGTACCGCCGCGCCTGCGGGGACGTCTTGCCGTCTGGTTACTCGAGGTTCGTGCAGGTGTTTATGTTGGCGATACCTCGAAGCGTATTCGGGAAATGATTTGGCAACAGATCACACAGCTTGGCGGTTGCGGAAATGCCGTCATGGCTTGGGCGACCAACACGGAGTCGGGATTTGAGTTTCAGACATGGGGTGAAAACAGACGTATTCCGGTAGATTTGGATGGACTGCGTTTGGTTTCTTTTCTTCCTGTTGAAAATCAATAAGTTGAATGTTCTTTAATAATAAGGAATTGTTATCTTACCGTTGGTAGTTTGTTATGTAGTAAAAAAGGGCTTTTAGAAAAAATATATAGTTTTAGTGTGTTCCCCGCGCCAGCGGGGATAAACCGCAGCGCACTACCCGGCAATAAATCTCCGAATAGTGTTCCCCGCGCCAGCGGGGATAAACCGGCGGTATTCACGGATGTATCAGCGAGCAGATCGTGTTCCCCGCGCCAGCGGGGATAAACCGGCCCGCCAATTTGGCAGCGCGATGACGCAAATGTGTTCCCCGCGCCAGCGGGGATAAACCGCTGATATCGCCTCGTTAATTTCTTTTACAGCTGTGTTCCCCGCGCCAGCGGGGATAAACCGAATTAAATGAAATACGACAGCGCACGTTAAAAGTGTTCCCCGCGCCAGCGGGGATAAACCATCCAGTCGGCGATGTTAAACAGTGACGCGACCGTGTTCCCCGCGCCAGCGGGGATAAACCGGTTGCCGGGATATGGCGGAGAATTATATATCGGTGTTCCCCGCGCCAGCGGGGATAAACCGCAGAAAGCGGTCATCACCTCCGTAATTGGTGTGTGTTCCCCGCGCCAGCGGGGATAAACCGAAATCGACCGAAAATTCGGACAGTACAACGTCGTGTTCCCCGCGCCAGCGGGGATAAACCGTCCAGTGTTTATTTTAGACTCGCAACAATTAAGTGTTCCCCGCGCCAGCGGGGATAAACCGGCGATTCCGTTGTCGGCCAGCTTCAGGCGGTTGTGTTCCCCGCGCCAGCGGGGATAAACCGCTCCAGGCGGCCCCGACATATAGCGCTCATGCGTGTTCCCCGCGCCAGCGGGGATAAACCGCAGGTCACTAAAATTTGTAGGGTTATCCACAGGTGTTCCCCGCGCCAGCGGGGATAAACCGGCCTTAGAAGATGACGACCTGATTTCAATTGAGTGTTCCCCGCGCCAGCGGGGATAAACCGTAAATTTTCAAAACCAGCTTGTGATGGTTATAGTGTTCCCCGCGCCAGCGGGGATAAACCGGACGCAGGGGTTACTGATGAACTGAAAAAGCAGTGTTCCCCGCGCCAGCGGGGATAAACCGCAGCGGGAGGAAATTAACAGCCTGAAATCAGGGTGTTCCCCGCGCCAGCGGGGATAAACCGGGAAACGCATATGAGCACACAAACAACCGGCAGTGTTCCCCGCGCCAGCGGGGATAAACCGTACCGTTAACCAGCTCAATAAAAACCAGGTGAGTGTTCCCCGCGCCAGCGGGGATAAACCGGTTGCCAGCGCAATTCCGTGAACACCCACAATTGTGTTCCCCGCGCCAGCGGGGATAAACCGAGCAACATCGACAAACAGGCGCTACGTGAAACCTGTTCCCCGCGCCAGCGGGGATAAACCGTTCGCGCCAGATTTTAGCGAGGTGATACAGGTGTGTTCCCCGCGCCAGCGGGGATAAACCGGATCAATATCCGCCACCTCTTTACCATCAACAGTGTTCCCCGCGCCAGCGGGGATAAACCGGACGATGTTACCGGTGCTGATGTGCTGGATACGTGTTCCCCGCGCCAGCGGGGATAAACCGTATCACGGATAGGATATAAACACGGTTAAAACGTGTTCCCCGCGCCAGCGGGGATAAACCCGGATGAAAGAAGGGCAGGAAAAAATCTACTACGTGTTCCCCGCGCCAGCGGGGATAAACCGGACAACATCAACACGCAAATAAACCAGCTGCAGTGTTCCCCGCGCCAGCGGGGATAAACCGCAAACGCCAACGCAACCACAACCCGCCATTACGTGTTCCCCGCGCCAGCGGGGATAAACCGTCGCTGTTAACCGCTCTCGCACTGCGTCAGGCGTGTTCCCCGCGCCAGCGGGGATAAACCGCAATTGACGAGCCTTCCATATAGGACGCCCGCGTGTTCCCCGCGCCAGCGGGGATAAACCGGCATATGGAGAATACATTTACTCAGTGAATATGTGTTCCCCGCGCCAGCGGGGATAAACCGAATATTTCTGGCGCCAGGTGCATTCCGTCGCAGTGTTCCCCGCGCCAGCGGGGATAAACCGTTCTCTGGAATTATATTTTGTTCCGCACGTTCGTGTTCCCCGCGCCAGCTGGGATAAACCGTCATTCAGCGAACGCAGGAGAACCAGCCGCCGGTGTTCCCCGCGCCAGCGGGGATAAACCGTTCGGGAATTTATTCAGCCAGACGACAGCCGAGTGTTCCCCGCGCCAGCGGGGATAAACCGCCGTATCTGCTCTATCAGCTCGGCTCGGCGCGCGTGTTCCCCGCGCCAGCGGGGATAAACCGCGCCAGCGGGGATAAACCGCGTCAGAAAAACGGTTTATGCCGCCAGCCTGAGTGTTCCCCGCGCCAGCGGGGATAAACCGACCGCTTTGTCGAACTCTCCGAACTGCGCCAGCGTGTTCCCCGCGCCAGCGGGGATAAACCGCAAACTGTGATTATGTGCTGACTCAATCTTTTGTGTTCCCCGCGCCAGCGGGGATAAACCGCTGACGGTAAAACTACGGTACCGCCGTAGTAAGTGTTCCCCGCGCCAGCGGGGATAAACCGGGGCGGCTGTCGTGGGTATTGAGAACACCGCTGTGTTCCCCGCGCCAGCGGGGATAAACACGTTTCACCAGCATATCAGAACGTTTTTTCCGCCTTCGCCAGCTCTTTTACCAACGGCAGCATTATCCGCACTACATCGCGGCTACGGCGCTCAATCCGCCCTGGCAGCGCCTTGTCAATATGCTGTTGATTATCAAGCCGTACGTCGTGCCAGCTATTGCCGTTCGGGAAGGATGCATTTTTCACGCGTTGCTGGTATCCGTCTTTTTTACCCAGATTCCAGTTCGTCGCCTCAACAGAAAGCACCGATATTCCCGCTTTATCGAAAACCTCCGCATCATTACAGCAACCCGTTCCTTTGGGGTAGGATGGATTGCGTCCCGGATTGGTGTTGGCGGCGATACCATAACGGCGCGCGATCGCTAATGCCCGATCGCGGGTCAGTGTACGCACCGCTTCAGGCGTATTTTTCCCGCTATTAAAATAGAGCTTGTCGCCAACAATCAGGTTATCGAGATTAATCACCAGCAGCGTATTTTTCTTCTCAGCGTCACTCATTCGTTTGAGTAAATTTTCCGCGCCTAGCTTTCCCTCTTCTTCCCCGCTGGTGGCGATAAAACGAATCCCGTAATGGGTCGGTATATCTTTCAGACGCGCCGCCAGTTCCAGCATAACGCCTAATCCCGCGGCATTATCATCCATTCCCTGTAACGTTAAACCGCCCAGATTGGCATCGACATCAGCGTCGCTCTGCGGAGCGTACGTATCCAGATGCGCCATAATGATGATCTGTTGCGGCACGCGCCCTTCATGGGCGGCGATGACCGTACTGCCCGTCACGTTATGCCAGTTTTTGCGATTATCCTTCGTGGTATAAATAAATCGGCTATTAAACGTTCGAATATCGCTTTGGTATCCCATCTGGGTAAATTGTTGGCGTAAATAATCGGCAGACAACATCTCGGCGGGGGAGCCCGTCATTCTCCCGGGAAAAAAGGTGGCGATATGTCGTGCCTGAGTATTCGCTATTTCACCAGGCCCTGGTGATGCTGCTTGTGCAGGAAGGATAAAGCCTACGCCGAGCGCCAGAATGACGGCAAAGCGGCGCGTTGCGGAAAACATAATGAGTCCTTAAATACAGAACAAAATTTTACGTGGCTAGTATGAAACCGCGATCGTGTTAATACAATTTCATTTGCTCCTAAATGCTGGCAATCCGGTACGTTAAGCATTTTTTGATATTGGTTTTTGGGCCGCGTTATTCCTTTGAGGAACTACTCATTCCAATTCGTCATTTCATTCACTCTCCTGCGCTCCCTATAGTCGTGTAATCGAAATGTTTAGCAAAAAACGGTATTGCAAAGGAACGGTTATGGATCAAAAACGACTCACCCACCTGCGGCAACTGGAGGCGGAAAGTATCCACATTATCCGTGAAGTGGCAGCGGAATTCGCTAATCCGGTCATGCTGTACTCCATTGGTAAAGACTCCAGCGTCATGCTGCATCTGGCGCGTAAGGCGTTTTATCCGGGTACGTTGCCGTTCCCGCTATTGCACGTTGATACCGGTTGGAAATTCCGTGAGATGTACGCCTTTCGCGATCGTACCGCCAACGCATATGGCTGCGAGTTGCTGGTACATAAAAATCCGGAAGGCGTGGCGATGGGCATCAATCCGTTCGTTCACGGTAGCGCTAAACACACCGACATTATGAAAACCGAAGGGTTAAAGCAGGCGCTGAATAAGTACGGTTTTGATGCCGCGTTCGGCGGCGCACGGCGCGATGAGGAAAAATCCCGTGCGAAAGAACGTATTTACTCCTTTCGTGACCGTTTCCATCGCTGGGACCCGAAAAATCAGCGTCCAGAGTTGTGGCGTAACTATAACGGTCAGATTAATAAAGGCGAAAGTATACGCGTCTTCCCGCTCTCCAACTGGACAGAGCAGGATATCTGGCAATACATCTGGCTGGAAAACATCGACATCGTGCCGCTGTATTTGGCTGCTGAACGCCCGGTTCTGGAACGTGACGGCATGTTGATGATGGTGGATGACGATCGTATCGATCTCCAGCCTGGCGAAGTCATCAAAAAAAGGATGGTGCGCTTCCGTACACTTGGCTGTTGGCCGCTCACCGGGGCGGTGGAATCCCACGCGCAAACGCTGCCGGAAATTATCGAAGAGATGCTGGTTTCTACCACCAGCGAGCGCCAGGGGAGGATGATTGACCGCGATCAGGCGGGGTCGATGGAGCTTAAAAAACGTCAGGGGTATTTCTAAGGAGTCGCCATGAACACCATACTTGCACAACAAATCGCCAATGAAGGCGGCGTCGAAGCCTGGATGATGGCCCAACAACACAAAAGCCTGCTGCGTTTTTTAACCTGTGGCAGCGTTGATGACGGTAAAAGTACTCTGATAGGTCGTTTGCTGCACGATACCCTGCAAATTTATGAAGATCAGCTCTCTTCTCTGCATAATGACAGTAAACGTCATGGCACGCAGGGAGAAAAACTCGATCTGGCGCTGCTGGTAGATGGGCTACAGGCCGAGCGTGAGCAGGGCATTACTATTGACGTCGCGTACCGCTATTTCTCCACGGAAAAACGAAAATTTATTATCGCCGACACGCCGGGCCATGAACAATATACCCGGAATATGGCTACCGGGGCGTCCACCTGCGATCTGGCGATCCTACTGATCGACGCGCGTAAAGGCGTGCTGGATCAGACGCGTCGCCATAGCTTTATCTCCACTCTGTTGGGGATCAAACACCTGGTGGTGGCAATCAACAAAATGGATCTCGTTGACTACCGCGAAGAGACCTTCGCCCGTATTCGTGAAGATTATCTGACCTTTGCTGAACAGTTGCCGGGCGATCTGGATATTCGCTTTGTCCCGCTTTCGGCGCTGGAAGGGGATAATGTCGCCGCGCAGAGCGCGAATATGCGCTGGTACAGCGGTCCGACGCTGCTGGAAGTCCTGGAAACGGTAGACATACAGCGTGCGGTAGACCGTCAGCCGATGCGATTTCCGGTACAATACGTCAATCGCCCGAACCTTGATTTTCGGGGGTATGCCGGCACTCTGGCGTCTGGTAGCGTCAAAGTCGGAGAGCGCATTAAAGTGCTGCCGTCTGGCGTGGAATCCAGCGTGGCGCGTATCGTCACTTTTGATGGCGACAAAGAAGAAGCCTGTGCGGGCGAAGCCATTACCCTGGTACTCAACGACGACATTGATATTAGTCGCGGCGATCTGCTGCTGGCGGCAAACGAGACGCTGGCACCTGCGCGGCACGCTGCGATCGACGTGGTATGGATGGCGGAACAGCCGCTGGCGCCGGGCCAAAGCTACGATGTTAAACTTGCGGGTAAGAAAACCCGCGCGCGTATCGAGGCTATTCGCTATCAGATTGATATCAACAATCTGACCAAACGAGACGTCGAAAGTCTGCCGTTAAACGGTATTGGTCTGGTGGAGGTGACATTCGATGAGCCGCTCGCGCTGGATATTTATCAGCAAAATCCGGTGACGGGCGGGCTGATTTTTATCGACCGACTTTCTAACGTTACCGTGGGCGCTGGCATGGTGCGGGAACTGGATGAACGCGGAGCGACGCCGCCCGTGGAATACAGTGCGTTTGAGCTGGAGCTGAATGCGCTGGTACGCCGTCATTTTCCGCACTGGGACGCCCGAGATTTGCTGGGAGATAAACATGGCGCTGCATGATGAGAACGTGGTCTGGCACTCTCATCCCGTTACTGTCGCCGCCCGTGAACAGCTCCACGGCCACCGTGGCGTGGTGCTGTGGTTTACCGGACTCTCCGGTTCGGGAAAATCAACGGTGGCCGGCGCGCTGGAAGAGGCGTTACATCAGCGTGGCGTCAGTACCTACCTGTTGGATGGCGATAATGTGCGCCACGGTTTGTGCCGTGATTTAGGCTTTAGCGATGCCGATCGCCAGGAAAATATTCGGCGGGTAGGCGAAGTGGCCAGTCTGATGGCGGACGCTGGCCTGATTGTTTTGACGGCATTTATTTCTCCGCACCGCGCCGAGCGGCAACTGGTAAAAGAGCGCGTCGGCCACGATCGTTTTATCGAGATTTATGTCAATACGCCGCTGGCTGTCTGTGAACAGCGCGATCCTAAAGGATTGTATAAAAAAGCGCGCGCGGGCGAGTTGCGTAACTTTACCGGTATCGACGCCATTTACGAAGCGCCTGACTCGCCCCAGGTTCATCTTAATGGTGAACAATTAGTAACAAATTTGGTTTCCCAATTATTAGACCTGCTGAGACGGCGCGATATTATCAGATCCTGAGACACCACCGGGCTTGTATGCCCGGTATGGTCAAGGTTACAGGATTTAATATGCGTAATAGCCATAACATTACTTTCACAAGGTCAGACGCCTTCATGGTCGACGATGACGCCACCAGTGCATTTCCGGGGGCGGTGGTCGGCTTTGTGTCATGGCTGCTGGCGTTGGGGATCCCTTTTCTGCTTTATGGTCCTAACACGCTGTTTTTTTTCCTCTATACTTGGCCCTTTTTCCTCGCGTTAATGCCGGTATCGGTGATTATCGGCATTGCGTTGCATCTGCTGGTAAAGGGCAAAATACTTTTTAGCATTATGTTTACTCTACTGGCCGTAGGCGCGCTGTTCGGCGCGTTATTTATATGGCTATTAGGGTAGACGGGTTATCAGTGCGCCTCCGGTCATAATTCAAACCGTAACCAACAATGAGATTATGTTCTCCTTACTCGGGTATACGTAACATCCGGCAAATGTGGTACATTTGCCGGCGTTGTCGCGGCAATCCCGTCCTGAATGTGGAGTCACAGAGGACGTTATGGGATGATGATGCCGTTTTTCAGGGGGCAGGATGGGTAAACTAACGCTGCTGTTGCTGGCTTTACTGGTCTGGCTACAGTACTCGCTGTGGTTCGGTAAGAACGGCATACATGACTATAGCCGCGTCAACGATGATGTGGTCGCGCAGCAGGCGACAAACGCCAAACTTAAAGCGCGTAACGATCAGCTTTTTGCCGAAATTGACGATCTCAATGGCGGCCAGGAAGCGATTGAGGAGCGCGCGCGCAACGAACTTAGCATGACCAAACCGGGCGAAACCTTCTATCGTCTGGTGCCTGACGCCTCAAAACGCGCGGCAACGGCGGGGCAAACTCATCGATAAACCATCCAGGGATTTAACATGGCAGCCACTTTATTGGACGTTTGCGCCGTGGTGCCGGCGGCCGGATTTGGCCGCCGAATGCAAACAGAATGTCCTAAGCAGTATCTCTCAATCGGTAATAAAACCATTCTGGAGCACTCAGTTCATGCGCTGCTGGCGCATCCTCGGGTGACACGCGTTGTTATTGCTATCAGCCCTGGCGATCATCGCTTTGCCCAACTTCCGCTGGCGAATCATCCGCAAATCACCGTTGTGGATGGCGGCAACGAACGCGCTGATTCCGTTTTGGCCGGGTTACAGGCCGTTGCAGAGGCGCAGTGGGTGCTGGTGCACGACGCGGCAAGACCCTGTTTGCATCAGGATGACCTTGCGCGGTTGCTGGCTATCAGCGAAAACAGCCGGGTCGGCGGTATCCTCGCCAGTCCGGTGCGCGACACCATGAAACGCGGCGAACCGGGGAAAAACGCGATTGCCCATACCGTAGAGCGCGCCGATTTATGGCACGCGCTCACCCCGCAGTTTTTCCCCCGCGAACTCTTGCACGATTGTCTGACGCGTGCGCTGAATGAAGGCGCGACCATCACCGACGAGGCGTCAGCGCTGGAGTATTGTGGTTTTCATCCGGCGCTGGTAGAAGGTCGCGCGGATAACATCAAGGTCACCCGTCCGGAAGATCTGGCGCTGGCGGAATTTTATCTGACCCGAACCATCCACCAGGAGAAAGCATAATGCGAATTGGACACGGTTTTGACGTACACGCGTTTGGCGGAGAAGGGCCGATTATTATTGGCGGCGTGCGTATCCCTTATGAAAAAGGGCTATTGGCGCATTCCGATGGCGATGTGGCGTTACATGCGCTGACCGATGCGCTGCTGGGCGCGGCGGCGCTTGGCGATATCGGCAAGCTCTTCCCGGATACCGATCCGGCATTTAAGGGAGCGGATAGCCGCGAACTACTGCGTGAAGCCTGGCGTCGTATTCAGGCCAAGGGGTACACCCTCGGCAACGTAGATGTCACCATTATTGCGCAGGCGCCGAAAATGCTGCCGCATATTCCGCAAATGCGTGTCTTTATCGCCGAAGATCTCGGCTGCCATATGGATGAGGTTAACGTGAAGGCGACGACGACGGAAAAGCTCGGATTTACCGGACGCGGAGAAGGCATTGCCTGCGAAGCGGTCGCGTTGCTGATGAAGGCGGCGAAATGACAGAGTTTGACAATCTCACCTGGCTGCACGGAAAACCACAAGGTAGCGGATTGCTGAAAGCGAATCCGGAAGATTTTGTGGTGGTTGAAGATTTAGGCTTTACGCCGGATGGTGAAGGCGAGCACATTTTGCTGCGTATTTTGAAAAACGGTTGCAATACCCGTTTTGTCGCTGACGCGCTGGCGAAATTCCTGAAAATTCACGCTCGCGAAGTGAGCTTTGCCGGGCAAAAAGATAAACACGCCGTTACCGAGCAGTGGCTGTGCGCGCGCGTGCCGGGGAAAGAGATGCCCGATTTCAGCGCCTTTCAGCTGGAAGGTTGTAAAGTACTGGAATACGCGCGTCACAAGCGTAAGCTGCGTTTAGGCGCGCTGAAAGGCAATGCCTTTACGCTGGTATTGCGTGAAATAAGCGATCGCCGCGATGTCGAAACACGATTGCAGGCGATTCGCGATGGCGGCGTGCCGAACTATTTCGGCGCACAGCGATTCGGCATTGGCGGCAGCAACTTGCAGGGCGCGCTGCGCTGGGCGCAAAGTAACGCGCCGGTGCGCGATCGCAATAAACGCAGTTTTTGGTTGTCGGCGGCACGTAGCGCGTTGTTTAATCAAATTGTTCACCAGCGGCTGAAGAAACCAGACTTTAATCAAGTTGTTGACGGCGATGCGCTACAATTAGCGGGGCGTGGAAGCTGGTTCGTCGCGACATCTGAAGAACTGCCTGAATTGCAGCGCCGGGTAGACGAAAAAGAGCTGATGATTACAGCGTCGTTGCCGGGCAGCGGAGAGTGGGGAACACAGCGTGCGGCGCTGGCGTTTGAGCAAGATGCCATTGCCCAGGAAACGGTGTTGCAATCGCTGTTGCTGCGCGAAAAAGTAGAGGCGTCGCGCAGAGCGATGCTGCTTTATCCGCAACAATTAAGCTGGAACTGGTGGGATGACGTTACCGTCGAGTTACGTTTCTGGCTGCCCGCAGGCAGTTTTGCCACCAGCGTAGTAAGGGAACTGATCAACACAATGGGTGATTATGCGCATATTGCTGAGTAACGATGACGGGGTTCACGCGCCCGGTATACAAACGCTGGCGAAAGCGCTGCGTGAGTTTGCTGATGTACAGGTCGTAGCCCCAGATCGTAACCGCAGCGGCGCGTCTAATTCCCTCACGCTGGAATCTTCGCTTCGTACTTTTACCTTTGATAATGGCGATATCGCTGTACAGATGGGGACGCCGACCGATTGCGTCTATCTGGGCGTTAATGCCTTAATGCGTCCGCGTCCGGATATTGTCGTTTCCGGTATTAACGCGGGTCCGAATCTGGGCGATGATGTGATCTATTCCGGTACTGTCGCCGCGGCGATGGAAGGTCGTCATCTCGGCTTTCCGGCATTAGCGGTCTCCCTTAACGGCTATCAGCATTATGATACGGCTGCGGCCGTGACTTGCGCGCTTTTGCGAGGGTTAAGCCGGGAGCCGTTGCGTACCGGGCGTATTCTCAACGTGAATGTCCCGGATCTACCGTTAGCGCAGGTTAAAGGCATCCGCGTGACTCGCTGTGGTAGCCGCCATCCAGCGGATAAAGTGATCCCGCAGGAAGATCCGCGCGGTAATACATTGTACTGGATTGGCCCGCCGGGCGATAAATACGATGCCGGGCCGGATACCGATTTCGCGGCGGTGGATGAAGGCTACGTCTCCGTCACGCCGTTGCATGTGGATTTAACCGCGCACAGCGCGCATGATGTGGTTTCAGACTGGTTAGACAGCGTGGGAGTTGGCACGCAATGGTAAGTGGACGTGTACAGGCTCTTCTTGAACAATTGCGCGCGCAGGGCATCAGAGATGAGCTGGTGCTTAATGCGCTTGCCGCAGTGCCGCGCGAGAAATTTATTGATGAAGCGTTTGAACATAAGGCCTGGGAAAATATCGCTTTGCCGATAGGCCAGGGTCAGACGATTTCGCAGCCCTATATGGTGGCGCGAATGACGGGGCTGCTCGAACTGACGCCGCAATCCAGGGTGCTGGAAATTGGCACCGGTTCCGGCTATCAGACGGCGATTCTGGCGCATCTGGTGCATCACGTTTGCTCCGTTGAGCGGATTAAGGGGCTGCAATGGCAGGCGCGCCGCCGCCTGAAGCAGCTCGATTTACATAATGTTTCTACCCGTCATGGCGATGGCTGGCAAGGCTGGCAGGCGCGTGCGCCGTTTGACGCTATCATTGTGACGGCTGCGCCGCCGGAAATTCCTACCGCGCTCATGGCACAGTTGGATGAAGGCGGCATTCTTGTTCTGCCCGTGGGCGATGAGCAGCAGTTTTTGAAACGCGTGCGTCGCCGGGGCGGCGAATTTATTATCGATACCGTGGAGGCCGTTCGCTTCGTCCCGTTAGTCAAGGGAGAGCTGGCCTAGTTTGCCCTGCAAACAGCCACTATTACGCCTGATGAAGCCGAAACGAATACCTGGAGTTTTCCTGGTTATTCCCGGTGGGTTAAGCGTATCGTGAACACATTTTCCCGTGTTCACTTAATGCGTTGCACGGTTCTTACGTCACTGGTTGTTAACCAAATTTTTTCCTGGGGGATAAATGAGCGCGGGAAGCCCAAAATTCACCGTTAGTCGCATTGCGGCACTATCACTGGTTTCACTATGGCTGGCAGGTTGTACCAGTTCGTCAAACCCTCCGGCGCCGGTCACGTCTGTGGACAGTGGTTCGTCATCAAATACCAATTCCGGTATGTTGATCACACCGCCGCCAAAAATGGGCGCGACGACGCAACAAACGCCGCAACAAGCGCCGCAAATTCAACCCGTTCAGCGTCCTGTAACGCAGCCCATGCAAACTCAACCGGTCACGGAACAACCCGTGCAGATGGAAAATGGGCGAATCGTATACAATCGCCAGTATGGGAATATTCCGAAAGGTAGCTATACGGGTGGCAGTACTTACACCGTGAAAAAGGGTGATACGCTTTTTTACATCGCCTGGATTACCGGGAACGATTTCCGCGATCTGGCCCAGAGAAACAGTATTTCTGCCCCGTATAGCCTGAATGTAGGGCAAACTTTGCAAGTTGGTAACGCATCCGGTACGCCAATTACTGGCGGAAATGCGATCACCCAGGCGGATGCAGCACAGCAAGGAGTTGTGACCAGGTCTGCACAAAATTCCACCGTTGCAGTTGCGTCTCAACCAACAATTACGTATTCTGAGGGCTCAGGTGAACAAAGTGCTAACAAAATGTTGCCAAACAACAAGCCTGCTGGGACGGTTGTCACAGCGCCTGTAACGGCACCAACGGTAAGCACGACCGAACCAAATGCAAGCAGTACGTCAACCAGCGCGCCGATTTCCGCATGGCGCTGGCCGACGGATGGCAAAGTGATCGAAAACTTTGGCGCTTCCGAAGGGGGCAATAAAGGGATCGACATTGCAGGCAGTAAGGGACAGGCTATCGTCGCAACCGCTGATGGGCGCGTCGTATATGCCGGTAACGCACTGCGTGGTTACGGTAATCTTATTATCATCAAACATAACGATGATTACCTGAGTGCCTACGCCCATAATGATACGATGCTGGTCCGGGAACAACAGGAAGTTAAGGCGGGGCAAAAAATCGCTACTATGGGTAGCACCGGCACCAGCTCTACACGCTTGCATTTTGAAATTCGTTACAAGGGGAAATCCGTAAACCCGCTGCGTTATTTACCGCAGCGATAAAGCGGCGGAACCAGGCTTTGACTTGCTAGTTCCGTCAAGGGATCACGGGTAGGAGCCACCTTATGAGTCAGAATACGCTGAAAGTTCATGATTTAAATGAAGACGCGGAATTTGATGAGAACGGAGTAGAGGCTTTTGACGAAAAAGCCTTGAGTGAAGAGGAACCCAGTGATAACGACCTGGCTGAAGAAGAGCTGTTATCGCAAGGGGCCACACAGCGTGTGTTGGACGCGACTCAGCTTTACCTTGGTGAGATTGGGTATTCACCACTGTTAACAGCCGAAGAAGAAGTCTATTTTGCGCGTCGCGCACTGCGTGGAGATGTCGCTTCTCGCCGTCGCATGATTGAGAGTAACCTGCGTCTGGTGGTAAAAATTGCCCGCCGTTATGGCAATCGTGGACTGGCGTTGCTGGACCTGATTGAAGAGGGCAACCTGGGGCTTATCCGTGCAGTCGAGAAGTTTGACCCGGAACGCGGGTTCCGCTTCTCAACATACGCAACCTGGTGGATTCGCCAGACAATCGAACGGGCGATTATGAACCAAACCCGTACGATTCGCTTGCCGATTCACATTGTTAAAGAGCTGAACGTATACCTGCGCACCGCACGTGAGTTGTCGCATAAACTGGACCACGAACCGAGTGCGGAAGAAATTGCAGAGCAACTGGATAAACCGGTTGATGACGTCAGCCGTATGCTTCGTCTCAACGAGCGCATTACCTCGGTAGACACCCCGCTGGGCGGTGATTCCGAAAAAGCGTTGCTGGACATCCTGGCCGATGAAAAAGAGAACGGTCCGGAAGACACCACGCAAGATGACGATATGAAACAGAGCATCGTCAAATGGTTGTTCGAACTGAACGCCAAACAGCGTGAAGTGCTGGCGCGCCGTTTCGGTCTGCTGGGATATGAAGCTGCGACACTGGAAGATGTAGGCCGTGAAATCGGTCTTACGCGTGAGCGTGTTCGTCAGATTCAGGTTGAAGGCCTGCGCCGTCTGCGCGAAATTCTGCAGACGCAGGGGCTGAATATCGAAGCGCTGTTCCGCGAGTAAGTACCCTTGTCAAAAAAAGGCCAGTCGACAGACTGGCCTTTTTTTTACCGTTTGACCCGTCCTGAATAGCGTTGACACGTTCCAGACTTAAATCCGGAGAACGTGATGATGACTGAGTTCAAACGCACCCAACGCGATTATCCTCTATCCTTTAAAATAGCC
>NZ_SNMT01000012.1:0-139254 GCF_013350575.1 Salmonella sp. SG203 | reverse complement strand
CCCAATGAATAAGCGTGTTAAGAACACCGATCGATGTGTACTTAGCGAATAACTTCAACATTATGAAAATCAGCGGATTCGGAAAGGTCTGGAGTGTAGCACTACAAATTGATTTGATCGATAAAGACGATCAATAATCTAGTGCTTGATAGCTTACAACTATCACACACATTAAAATCGATCGTTGCAATCGATAGGTTGATATTGGAAAATGCTGTGAGTTACAGCGAGTTTGATGATTACCTGGTGATTTGGGGCATACAAAGCTTTGTATGTTTCTCGAAGGTGGGTCATGTGTTTGCATTGATAACAGGATAACTTGTTGGCTTAAACGGCGGTTACAGAAACTTCTAAGTCGAGGGTTCCAAGTTCGAATCCCGCAGATTAATAATTTTATAATCAACTATTTACTCTTATTTTAGTATTTTTATTCCACTGTCTATTGGGGATTATGTGCTGCTGGCATGCAGATCATCAGGGGAATGTCGCTGCGTTTTTCAGGGTGTAGATAAAACCGGATTAACAGATGAGAGAGACACTATTGCAGTGGCCTCTACCTATGCGTAGAAATGTATCATCGGCCCATGAGATGCGACTAAATTTGGCACCATGCCGAATGCCGGGAGTACATTTGAGAATAAGCAGTATATTGAGGCTACAGAAAGCGTTAAAAAATGTATTTTGCCCGTCGCGGAATATTACTCATCAAAAATCTCTCTAGTGCACCGTTGCATCTCCGAAATTGGCGGTCATGCGATATTACGACAGACAGGCACGGATATCACTGCCTGATCATTTTTGTCTATTGAGACTATCACGTGGCCGGATGTGAGAATCATCGGCGGGGTTATCGAGAACCTAGATATCTACCAGTTAACCGAAACTACAGCCATTTACTCCAGTTCCATACAGAATTGCAATGCTGATAATGTGCGCACGTTTGGTGGATATAACGGGATTTTCTTCATGCCGCTGGCAACAGGAACTCAAGGGGGCAACTTTGACGGGGTTTCCAATAATGTCTGTCGATTGGAGACGCGTTTCATTGGCCCTGTAGAAGAGAAAGAAAAATAAAACAAGGTGCATCTACGTTTTGTTGAGAGACTGTAATTTAAATTGTGTATCTGCCTGTTTTTGATATATTCATTCCGATAACGAGGACAGGTAAATTGCGGTGATGGCGAGATTGAACTGAACACGCCGCGTGACCGTGAAAACACCTTCAAACCTCAGTTGATTAAGAAGAACCAGACGCGGCTCACACAGATGGACAGCCAGATTTTATCGCTGTATGTCAAAGGCATGGTCACGCGCGAAATCTCCGCCACCTTCAAAGAAATGTACGACGCCGATGTGTCGCTCACATTGATATCCAAAGTCACAGCATCATAAACAAAGCCGTCTTCCTCGCGCTGGGTATCAACACCGAAGGCCAGAAAGCGCAGCCGGGTATATGGCTGGGCGAAAATAAAAATAGAAGACTTTCGCTTTCACGGCCTTAGGCACACATGGGCAAGCTGGTTAATTCAATCAGGAGTTCCACTGTCAGTGCTTTAGGAAATGGGGGATGGAAATCTATTGAAATGATTCACAGATATGCTCACCTTGCGCCTAATCATTTAACGGAACACGCGAGGAAAATAGACGACATTTTTGGTGATGATGTCCCAAATATGTCCCATATGGAAAATAAGGAGGAAATAAAGAAGCGTAACGCGTTGATTTATAAGTGGCGCGCCCTGCAGGATTCGAACCTGCGACCCACGGCTTAGAAGGCCGTTGCTCTATCCAACTGAGCTAAGGGCGCCTTGTGAAGTGAAGACTTCGTGTAGACGAAACGCGAGAATTATACGGTCAGGCACTCCTGAGTCAATGGCTTTTGTTCTGGTTGCTGACTAAGTGTACGAATATCGTCTTTTCTGGCGCAATGCCAGGTTCCAGGAAATCGCCTGGACACATCTCAGCACGCATAAAGTGGGAATTAAGGCCGCCAGTATTTAGAAAATCAATAAGTTTCTTTAATATTTCACCATGATTCACCTGCCGTGTAGGATATTTTTTATGCTGAGTATCGCTATTAAGGAACAAAACAGTCACTTTGAGCATGGGTTGAAAATCATCATGACGCGTCTGGCGAATCAATGGCAGCAGAAAATTGACTTTCTGCCGCCAGAAGAGATAGATAATGCCGATATCGCTTTCCTGGCCCTGGATGATGATTGGTTCAGCGCAGGCTGTTACCAGATACCTATGCATACCCAACATCAGCTACGGGTAATTATTTGTAATAAATGCGATAAAGAAAAGCTCATGTTCAGACCATGTCTGTATATGCTGCCGCATATTTATCGGGAAGATGATGTTGAAGAAATTACCCGGAAAATGATATTGATCTTACATAAACGAGCGCTTCGACATAGCGTCCCTTCTGGCATTTGCCACTACTGCACGACTCGTCATTTTTCAGTAACAGAACGTCACCTGTTAAAACTGATCGCCAGCGGTTATCATTTAAGCGAAACGGCCGCTTTACTTTCACTTTCTGAAGAGCAGACAAAGTCACTCCGCCGGAGCATTATGCGAAAATTACATGTTAAAACGGAGCAGCAGTTTTTAAAATATATTAGAGTTAACCTTCATTTCTTACTCAGTAAGTAAACTCACTTAACTTTTTACAAGGCTTACGAAATATCTCACCAATAATTAAGTAACGATACCTACAGGCATTTTTTTAACGCTGCCACAATGATGCCCATAATATCCTGATAGATTCAGGGGTCGAAAATATATGGCTGCATCATAAATGCCTGGAGGAGTGTTTGGTGGCACAGGGTACTTTGTTAAAGGAAAGGATAAATCCCCCACACCTGGCGTCTTCGCCCACACGTCATTCATATCTCAACAGCGAATTGTTAAAATCTGAGCCAATCGTTAATCTCTCAACTGCGCAATTAATCGGCTATGAGGTCCTGACGCAACTTCCGTCAGAACATGATAGCGAAGTTTTTTTTCAGCAGTTAATGCTGATGGAAGGCATTGAAACATCAGAGCAACGAAGCATTGCTTTTTACGCTGGTGCAACGATGGAACAAGGTTATTTATGGCCAGCCATATTACCAGATATATATTAGAGCAATGGAAAAAGCAGGATGCGCAGCGTACCACGCAGGGAAAGACACCGCCGTTTAAGAAATGCTAAAGACTGCGCCTGCCGTTATCACTCTCCAACGCCGCAGATATTTGATCGCCTTGAGTTACTGAACCAACAGCTCAATTATGCCTTGCCGGTTGGTATCATTTCTCAGGCAATAATTACAACTGACAACTACCTCGGCTATTCATTGAGTCACTACTTATTTTCCGGAAAACGTACCACAGCATTCCGCTCATTAGATGACATTTCTTTGTGGATTGAAAAGGGGTCGCTCAGACAACTGATTGTAGATATGGAGACGCTACCTGTCTCCTGTATTGAGGCGCTTAACCAGCTACGCGCGCTCAGTTGGCAACAAAGCGATATCCAGATTTACCTGCTGGTATCAGATAAAACCCCCGCTATAGCTCAGTTTATCCGTATGGCTGGGCGTTTTTTTGTCCTGTCGCGACGACAAAATCTGGCCTCTGTACGCGAAGCCTTGTTATCAGCCGCCGAACCTCGCTTATCGGAAAGCTTTAGCCGTACTGACTGGTTGATGATTGAAACTTTAGCGCAAGGTGCCTCTTTAAAAGAAATAGCACGTCAGCAAAGCGTACCTTATCATCGTGTAGTTTACCGGCTTAAACAACTTATCACCCTCCTTAACCTTCCCCACAGGCAAAGCTTTCTTCGGCTGCTCCAGCAGCTAAACGTTACTTTCCACGATATTTTTTAACGGAGTAACGTTTTGGTGAATAAGATTTTTTAAGAAATTACTTATTTTCACTTCCATTAAATGTAAATATTTCACATAAAATTAATATTTACAACTCGTCCTGGTAAGCGATAAAAATTTTTTTCTTACATCGCCCCCTGTCCCTCCTCGTTTTTTGAGGTCTCCAGCGTCAACATCTTTCTGTTATTACATAACAAATACTAAACAATTAGTCTTTCATATTATTTTTATACTTAAAAACAACAGTTTAAACTACTCAATGTCAACTCTAAAGAAAATAGCTCCACCACGAACAAATTTTCTATAACGCCACAGAACATCCTACCCGCTATCCATAATTCGCATTTCGCAAGACTTTTCCGAGAAATCAGACCAGGTATAATCCATATTGTTTTTACTTAATCAGAAATTTCTTTTTTGTTGGTGCGAAATGGATATTCCACATATTTATTACTCTTACGCAAAATAGCCAGTCAACAGGGAGGTCTCATTCTTTATTATTGCTCCACTGTGTGGTGTGTAGATCTGGCTATTTCACAATCTTTAAGGTGTCTGACGCTTATTCTAAAACGAAGGACGCATAACAGTCTGAGGCATACAACAATGAAACCTGCATCTGTTATCATTATGGACGAACACCCTATTGTAAGAATGTCGATCGAAGTTTTACTCGGTAAAAATAGCAATATTCAGGTTGTCCTGAAAACGGATGATAGCCGAACAGCGATAGAGTATCTGCGCACTTATCCTGTTGACCTTGTCATTCTGGATATTGAATTACCGGGCACCGACGGCTTTACCTTACTTAAACGAATCAAATCTATCCAGGAACATACCCGGATACTTTTTTTATCGTCGAAATCAGAGGCTTTTTATGCCGGAAGAGCAATAAGAGCGGGCGCAAACGGATTTGTAAGTAAACGCAAAGACCTCAATGATATTTATAATGCGGTAAAAATGATTTTATCCGGCTATTCTTTTTTTCCATCTGAGACGCTTAACTTTATCAGTAATACCCGTCCCCCCAAAGGCGGGCACCATGATATGCCACTTTCTAACCGCGAAGTTACCGTGCTGCGCTATCTGGCCAATGGAATGTCTAACAAAGAAATTGCCGAGCAACTTTTATTGAGTAACAAGACTATCAGCGCGCATAAGGCCAATATATTTTCTAAACTTGGCCTTCACTCTATCGTTGAGCTTATCGATTACGCCAAATCACACGAATTATTGTAAATGTACTCCCGGCGAATTATCGTTCGGGAGCCACAATAACGGACACTAATTGTAATTGATCAGGAAGGTCGCATCCGCGTTAGCAAGACCGGGCTGCACGCCATCGGCTAAGGCGATATAGTTCGCATAGAATTTCAGGGTAGCATTGCCGTTGTTGTCAATATCGACGGCCTTGCTGGCCTGTTCAAGTGGCAATCGACGTTGATCGCCATCGCGAATTTCAATCGCCAGTTTTTGCGCCATTGCCGTATCAGCAAGCGCCAGTAATGCCGTGCCGGGCGCTGGCGTCCCGGAAAACGTTATAGACGCCGACCCCGGCGGGCAGCCTTCAAGTTTTAGGCTAAAGGCTACCGGTTGCGTGGCGTCACCGACGGCGTGAAACTGTTTTGTCGGCCAGGTGCGGAGGTTAACCGACTTGTTACTGTCGCCCGCAACCACGGCGCAGGTAAAATCCACCACGTTACCGCGCAGTTCAATATTCACTTCGCCCAGAGATGAGTTGGCCTGACTCAGCGGGCTGAACAAAACACAACCGATAGCGATGAAAACGCGCCGAAAGATCATTATGCCTCCTTAATCATAATCGACTCGTAGATAGCCGCGCGCAGTAAACGGCCCTTCCGCCGGTTTATTCCCCGTCACGCTGATCGGCCAGGCGCGAATACCTACGCGAGCGGCGGCGTTATCATTAAGATGAAACGGAATTTTACTCGACAAATTATTGGGTGTGAGCGGCGTACCGTTGCTATTAGCAACCACAAAGCCTAAATCCGGATTATCGGACACCATCGCCTGCCCTGAGGCCTTTTCGGCTTCAAGCCGCATCGATAAATAGGCCTGCGCCGCGACGTTGGTACATTTGATAGCAATGGTTTTCGTTTGCGGCGTGACGCCTTGCGGACGATTACCCGCTCCCGCCTGACTAAATAACGACGCGCCGATATCGCCGAAATCAAACTCCACGACCTGTCCGGCATTCACTTCGCAGTTTTGCGGCACTTCCACTTTGCCGCTGTAGCTAATGGTATATACCGGCGTGCTCAACGCGTCGCCGGTAGAGGTCGTCACATAGACAGTAAACATTGTCTGGCGAGGGATCGTCACCATATTAATAAAAGGCCGTATCACTTTTAATTTAAAAACCAGCTTTGAGTCCTGCACGCCAAACGGCATTTGCTGCGACACGTTAGAGTCGACGCCCATGCGAATATAGTTACGGGGCGGATAAAATACGCCAGCGACACTATCGGTGATGCTCATCGCGCCCAGAAGGTAGTCATTCAGCTTGAGGTATTTAAAATTTCCTTCGGTGCTTTGTACCGGTAATTCTGATACATAGCTTCGGTAGGTATAATTTACCGTTGTCCCCGCCGGGCACGTCGCGTTTACGCCGACCCAACCAGATTTTTCCGGCAGCGTAACCACCTGTCCCGGCTGATTATTGCCACTGGTGAAAACATCTGACAGGTCGTAAAAGATATCGGTCGCCGTCCCGTTTGAATTACGGCAAACCGTCGCCAGCGCGGGATGGGTGAAAAAGAGCGCGGTCCCCGCCAGCAATAACGCTGAGTATATTTTCATCTCTATTTTTCCTTTTATGACGACGGACGGATACAGGTCGCGCTGGCTATCGTAATCGCCTGCTTCAGGCTATCCTCCGCCAGGGCGTAAGGGGCGATACAACGCGCGTTTTTCCCCTCTCCCCACTGGATGAACAGTTCACCTTTTAGCGGCAAGCCGCTCAGATAAATTTGCCCGTCATCGCCGACCATACTGGTAATACCGCTGGCGGTTTCTCGTACTATCGCGCCAAACGGTAACGGACGTCCGCCAAGCCTCGCGGTAATGATTGCCCTTACGCCTATCCGCGTATCAAAAGCGGCCCGCACCAGAGCGCCCTCTGTCGGCACTACGCTGCTGACGTTATTTTCGACATCGGTATGGTTGTCCATCGTGTTGGTATCTAACGCGACGCGGTTATAGCGATATACCGTGGCGTAGGGCATTACCGCATAACCCCGCCAGTCCGTTTTCACGCCGGTCTGGTTTTCGATGCGCACGCCTTTCGCTCCCGGCGCTTTAATCAAGACATTGGTATCGCCCAACGGTTGGCTAAACGTAATACCATCCGCATGACCGACCACGCCGCCGGAAAGTTGCCAGTTATAGTCATGCTGATCGCGATCGTAGTTATATCCCACGCCCAGCGTGCCATACGTCGCCTGCCAGCTAGCGCTGGCGCTGCCGCTATAACCATTGGTACTGCTACGACCCTGCGTCACGCTGTAGCTCAGATTACGTCCTTCCAGAAGCGTGCCGCCCACTCCGGTCTGCCAGCTATTGTCGCCGTCGCGGTTGCGGTTGGCGTTAAACGTGGCATAAGTACGATCAAGAAGAGTGTCGCGCGCATAACGCCGTCCGGTCAGAACGCTAAACGGAACGGACATATTGAATGCCAGAATGCGGTCGGCGCCTGAGATCCCCACCGACTCGTTCCACGACCATGACAGCGAATAACTTATGCCTTGCCATCCACTGGCGTATCCCAGTTGATACCAGGTATTGGTATCCGCCGTATTCCAGTAATTTTGTTGACTGCCGGAAAGATACAGTGACCCGTAATCCCCCAGATTTTGCGAAATATTGACCTGAAAGCGGCCTTTTTTGCTGTAGCGGAGATTGTGGTAGCTCTGCGCCACCGGCACTTTATGGCGGCGTCCGTCGCTATCGTATTCGTAGTCGTACCCTTCCATACTGCGGTATGCCACATCATCCAGGGTGTAAAATCCGCGCGTGGAATAACGGTAACCCAGCAATTGAAAATTAGTCCCGTAATTATTCAGCGATTTGGCGTACAGAAAACGCAACGATTGCCCCTGATGGGTGCTGTCATCTGCCAGTTGGCTACGCGCATGTGTGACATCGACCGACACGGCTCCCCAGTCGCCCAAATTTCGCCCCGCCCCGACCACCACGGCACGGTAACGATCGGCAAGTTGCGTACCGCCGTAAGCCGTCAGCCCCGCAGGCAGGCCGGCAATCACCGTTCCCTGGAAAAAGAATGGCGAAGACTGCTGACTATTGCCGCTGCGAAAATCCCCGGTCACCAGGTCATACTTCACCCTGCCCTCACGCTGCAATAGCGGAACGGTAGAGTAAGGCACCGTGTAACGTTGTTGGCTACCGTCTTTTTCATCTACCGTCACCTCAAGGTCGCCGCTGGAAGAGGTAGGATTAAGATCGGTAATCGCAAACGCGCCCGGCGACACATAGCTTTGGTAGATAACATACCCGTTCTGTCGTATCGTCAGCTTTGCCGCCGTCCGGGCGATTCCTCTAACCGTGGGGGCGTAGCCCTGCAGGCTATCGGGATACATATTGTCAGAAGAGTACAGCCGCGCTCCGCGAAAGCCGACGCTGTCGAAAACATCGTTCCCGGTATTGCTGTCCCCCATGACCAGTTCGCTTTTTAGCGGAATGATGGCGCGCTGTACCCAGGTGCCAATGTTGTTCCAGCGTTGCGAATGATAGCCATCCCCTTTCGAATAGTTCCAGGCTCCGTTATTACGCAGCCGCCAGGGGCCATAGTTCAACCCGCTCGACAGACTCAAAAAATAGCTATCGCTGTCTGTTCCGCGGCTACCGGTAAAACTGTAATTAATGAGTGCGGCGGGTATCCCTTCATCCCACTCTTCCGGCGGGATATAGCCACGCGCGCTGTTGAGCAATGACGCCTGCGGCAAGCTAATATTTAAGCGCATCGACGCGAAATCAAACGCGACCTCCGCGCCCGGGATTTTCTCAGGAAGGTGAATACACGTGGTATCGACGCCTTTATCTGAGACAGGGAACGCCGCGGTATTCACGCCCAGCCGTTTAATCCACTCCGGTGTAAAACAAGGCATCAGGCCGCCGGATTTATCGCCGGCGCCCACGGCGCCCGCCTCAAAACGAATATCCTGCGTCGCTACGAATTCGTCGTTACGCCAGATATCCACCCGGTAAATACCGGGCGGCTGATGATTACCTTTTTCAAAGCGAGATAAATCCGCCACGGACGCGGTATCCGCCGACAAAAACGCAGGGTTGAAATAACTTTCGCCGCGGCTCGTCAGCGGACACAGCGCCGCCAACACCGACAGCGCCACGCCGTTTAACGGTGATACATAGCCGGGAAATCGCCCTGCAAACCAGGTTGTCTTCTTCATCGTGTTCTCGTGTGGCTTCACGCTCTCTGCTTAACCGAGACTGGCCGTTGTCGCCGACGTCAATGCGCCGTAATCATTGACGGTCTGAAATGTCACGCTGCCCTGCGCGCCAGTCGGTAAGGGAATTTGCATGTCGCTTTTTGGCGCGATCATCACGTTATCAATCTTTTTCGCGCCCACGCTGATATTGACCAGCGTGAGGTAATAAGCAGATGGGTTGGTTATCTTGAGATGGTTGCCGACACGGGAAAATTTCAGCAAGGTCGGCGCGTCTTCCGGCGTCTGCGGCAAATTCGCCGGACGCACGAACAGTTTGATGCGCGACAGAATCGCCAGTTGCAGAACGTTTTTTCCTTCAATATGACTTTTATCGACCGACGGGATGGCTTTCACGTTCATCCAGAATAACGACTCCCGATCCCCGGGTAGCGGTTGCCCGGCGTAGATAATACGCAGCGTGTTTTCGCTTTTGGGTTCGCTGACGAATAAAGGCGGCGTAACGATAAACGTTTTTTCTTTCTGCCCGGCGCTATTTTCGATCCATGAATTGACGAGGTAACGTTCTTGAGTATCGCTATTACTGATTGCCAGAGAAGTCTGCTTCGCCGCCGAGGGATAAATAACTCGCGTGGCGCCTAATGCAATCCCCCCCGCCGCCTGTACGTTCAGCGAAGTAAATAACGTGAGAAGAACAATAAAGCCTAATTTTATACTATTCAGCATGGTAAAAAATACCTTTTGCATTGAGTCACGTCGGCAAGAAAATTCATGGGTAAACCAGCGTAAACCACACTTCTGAATGAATTCGTCCCGGCGTCATATTTTCTGAAATTGCCCGATAGCGGGCAGTAAAATGCAAAGTCATTTCTGACGTTAAAATGGGCGTGTAATGAAGCGGTAACGTGTTAGGTATGATTTGCCGCTGCTGGTCATCAAATAACGCCAGGCCGATTCCGGCATTACCGATACCTTCGCCGCTGGCCAGAAAAACATGGGGATCTTCCGCAGGCGTAACGCCGGCAAACGCAATGCCGACATGACGCCAGACCTCCGCGCTACAGGAGATTAACCGTAACGAAAATGGAACGCTGACGGGAGCGAAGCTGCCAGGACCGGTAAACGCATTCGTGCGGTACTGTCCCATCAGTACGCGCAAATCCTGGCTTTCTGTGGCGACAGCGCAGCCGCCATTGACCAGTTGTCCGCGCAGGTGAACACGCCCGCTCTCTACCATTACCGGCTGCGCAATAACGGGCGACATCAAAACAAGCCCCACTAGCGCCGCGCCTTTCCTTATCATCTGCTATGTTCTCTTTTATCCCCGATAGCCTCTTCCGTTGAGGCGCCTCCCTTCCCTGGCGTTCCCTGACGGGATTATTCGTATTTCATGATAAAGGTGGCGTCGGCATTAGCCTGGCCTGGCGTCGTGGCGGCGGCGGTTGCCTTATAGCGTGCGGTAAAACGCAGCGTATTGGTGCCTTCAACCAGCGCCTGCTTCGCCGAGAAGGTCGCGCCGTCCGGCTTCAACGGTGAAGAGGTATTATCAAGAATCTCAATCCCGACGCCGGTTGCGGTAGTGCTATTGTCCGCAGAGGAGACAGCCAGCAAATTAGGGTTGGTGTTATCTGCCTGACCAGAGAAAGCCACGGCAGCGGTGGCCGCCACTTTCGGATCGCAGTCATTCAGTACAATGGAGAAAGGCACCTGCGCGGTCGTATCATCAATCGCCGTAAAGCTGGCGGTACGGTATTGGCCCAGCGTCACCGTTTGATCGGCGGATTTAGTGCTGACGGCACAGGCTGCATTAACCAGTTTACCGTCGAAATGAATAGTACCGCCACTCACGCTCACCGGAGTAGGATCAGCCGCAACCGCTGCGCCAGCGACAAACATCAGACTCGCAATAGTAGAGGTCATTAATTTATGTTTCATGGATTTCCCTTGAATTACACACACCCGGTTTCGGCATCCTGTCGGCTCCGTTTGAATTATTATCGACATAGCATGTCAGAAAAGTTATCTCTGCATCCTGTAAAGATAGATATCGCAGATTAATTAGTTTTCTGTTTCTCCCCTGAGTATCAGACGCAGTAATTAATCTTTGCGAATATGACATTTCGTCACGGTAATAAATTAAACATTTCGCTAAATAAAAAATAGCCGCAAACTCTTTTAATGACCTAAGCTAATTCTTATTGGGATATAAGAAGGGTCTAATCTTATTTTGTATAAAATGTCGCATTATGCCGCCCGATGCTATTAACGGCGAGGGATTACGGTAACCATAGCCAGGGTGATGAATTGTTTCTTTTTGGTTAATCATGGCGCGCTTACGGGTCACGTCTCAGTATCGTCAACGGACGGGGGAGACGTCGCGTTTGCATCGGAAACACAAACGTTAACTGACAGCGAGGCCCGCTTCTGACAAAATAGCGTTATCCCCTTTGACTTGAAGTAACAGATGGAATCTTCTCTCTGATGGCAGCAAAGATTATTGACGGTAAAACGATTGCGCAGCAGGTGCGATCTGAGGTTGCTCAAAAAGTTCAGGCACGCGTCGCAGCAGGTCTTCGCGCTCCCGGCCTGGCTGTGGTGTTGGTCGGCAGCAATCCGGCCTCACAGATTTATGTCGCAAGCAAACGTAAAGCGTGCGACGAAGTGGGATTCGTCTCCCGCTCCTATGACCTGCCAGAAACCACCAGCGAAGCCGAACTGCTGGCGCTTATCGATACTCTGAATGCAGATAACACGATCGACGGTATTCTGGTGCAGTTGCCTTTACCGGCAGGCATCGACAACGTTAAAGTGCTGGAGCGTATCGCGCCAGATAAAGACGTAGACGGTTTTCATCCTTATAATGTCGGTCGTCTGTGCCAGCGTGCGCCGCGCCTGCGTCCCTGTACGCCCCGCGGTATAGTGACCCTGCTTGAGCGTTACAATATTGATACCTACGGCTTGAATGCGGTGGTCATTGGCGCGTCCAATATCGTTGGACGCCCAATGAGCATGGAGCTGCTGCTGGCTGGCTGTACGACTACCGTTACGCACCGCTTTACCAAAGATCTGCGTCACCATGTCGAGCATGCTGATTTGCTCATTGTCGCCGTAGGTAAACCGGGCTTTATTCCCGGCGAATGGATTAAAGAAGGCGCAATTGTGATTGATGTCGGTATTAACCGTCTGGAAAATGGCAAGGTCGTTGGCGACGTCGTGTTTGACGAAGCCGCGGCGCGCGCGTCATACATCACGCCAGTACCGGGCGGCGTCGGCCCGATGACGGTCGCCACGCTTATCGAAAACACGCTGCAGGCGTGCATTGAATATCACGATCCACAAGGAAAATAACATGGCGACATTCTCTTTAGGCAAGCACCCGCACGTCGAGCTGTGCGATCTGCTCAAGCTGGAAGGCTGGAGCGAAAGCGGCGCGCAGGCGAAAATCGCCATTGCCGACGGGTTGGTGAAGGTTGATGGCGCGGTTGAAACGCGTAAACGCTGCAAAATTGTCGCCGGGCAAACCGTTAGCTTTGAAGGCCAAAGTGTGAACGTCGTGGCCTGATACAAGTGCCGGATAGCGACGCAAAGCGTCTTATCCGGCCTGATTACGCTGTCTTTTCAGATAATCATCCACTTAATCCTCTGCGTTCCAACTGCTAGCATGGCTATTTCCCTGTGAACCATCGCTATGCCTACCGTTATCACCCACGCCGCCGTTCCTCTGTGTCTTGGCGCAGGCTTAGGCCTGAAAGTTATCCCTCCTCGCCTGCTGTTTGCCGGTGTTGTGCTGGCGATGCTCCCCGATGCCGACGTGCTGGCCTTTAAATTTGGCATCGCCTACGGCAACGTATTTGGCCATCGCGGATTTACCCACTCTTTACTTTTCGCATTCGTCCTCCCCCTGTTGTGCGTACTCGCAGGACGACGATGGTTTCGAGCGGGGCAGGTGCGCTGCTGGCTGTTTTTAACCGTTTCATTGTTGTCGCACAGCCTGCTGGATTCGATCACCACGGGCGGTAAAGGCGTCGGATGGCTGTGGCCGTGGTCAGATGAACGTTTTTTTGCGCCCTGGCAGGTGATTAAAGTCGCGCCGTTCGCGCTTTCAAGCTACATCACGCCGTATGGACATCAGGTGATTATTTCGGAGCTGCTATGGGTGTGGCTACCGGGAGGCGTGCTAATGGGGATATTGGGCTGGCACAGATGGCGTATAGGGGACGAAAAGCGGGCTCGCTAATGTCGGACAGCGCTACGCTTACCCGACCTGTAGATTTCATCTCAGGTAGGCCGGATAAGACGCCCTGCGTCTTATCCGGCAATACGGCAATTACTTACGTCGCCAGGTGGTGCCCTGCGGGCCATCCTCCAGAATAATACCCATTTCAGTGAGACGATCGCGCGCCGCGTCCGCCGCCGCCCAGTCTTTCGCTTTACGGGCATCCAGACGCTGTTGAATCAAGGCTTCAATTTCCGCAACTTCACCATCATCCGCCTGCGCGCCGCTTTGCAGGAAAACATCCGGCTCCTGCTCCAGCAGTCCCAGCACGCCGGAAATCTTCCGCAGATGAGACGCCATCGCATTCGCGGCGGTCATATCTTCGCCCTTCAGACGGTTGACTTCACGCGCCATATCAAACAGGACGGAGTAGGCTTCCGGGGTATTGAAATCGTCATTCATCGCCTCCACGAAACGCGCTTCAAACGCCTCGCCGCCCGCCGGGGCCGCTGATTTATCCGTTCCACGCAATGCAGTGTATAGCCGCTCCAGCGAGGCGCGCGCCTGCTTGAGGTTCTCTTCGCTGTAGTTCAGTTGGCTACGGTAATGCCCGGACATCAGGAAGTAGCGCACAGTTTCCGCATCGTAGTATTTCAGCACGTCGCGCACGGTAAAGAAGTTGCCCAGCGATTTGGACATCTTCTCGCGATCCACCATCACCATACCGGAGTGCATCCAGTAGTTGACGTATTCGCCGTCATGCGCGCAGGTAGACTGGGCAATCTCGTTTTCATGGTGCGGGAACATCAGATCGGAACCGCCGCCGTGAATATCAAAATGGTTGCCCAACTGCTTGCAGTTCATCGCCGAACATTCAATGTGCCAGCCCGGACGCCCTTCGCCCCACGGCGACGGCCAGCTCGGCTCGCCCTCTTTCGACATTTTCCACAGCACGAAGTCCATCGGGTTACGCTTCACGTCAACGACATCCACGCGCGCGCCCGCCTGAAGCTGCTCAAGATCCTGACGGGAAAGCTGCCCATAAGTCGGATCGGTCGGTACATCAAACATCACATCGCCGTTATCCGCCACATAGGCGTGCCCTTTCTCGATTAAGGTGCGGGTGAGCTCGATAATTTCCTGAATATGGTGCGTCGCACGCGGCTCGCTGTCCGGACGCAGAATATTCAGCGCGTCGAAGTCCTGATGCATTTCCGCAATCATTCTGTCGACCAGCGCGACAAAACTTTCGCCATTTTCATTGGCGCGTTTAATAATTTTATCGTCGATATCGGTAATGTTACGCACATACTTCAGCTTATAACCGAGAAAACGCAAATAGCGCGCGACAACGTCAAAAGCGACAAACGTGCGTCCGTGGCCAATGTGGCAGAGATCGTAAACGGTGATACCACACACGTACATGCCGACTTCCCCGGCATGAATGGGTTTGAATTCCTCTTTTTGGCGCGTCAGTGTATTAAAAATTTTTAACATCGAAGATTCCGTATAGACGTGTGTGGGTAATTAGGTGTGTATAATACTCATAATTCAACCTTGAAGCAGCACACTTTGCAAGGTGATCGCAGCTTACGGTTATGCTATAACAAGCCCCTATATGTGCCCCATTGCGGGCTAAAGCACCACTCTCTTGGAACAGGATGCAAAAATGGTTACTTTCCACACTAATCACGGCGATATCGTAATCAAAACCTTTGATGATAAAGCGCCTGAAACAGTTAAAAACTTCCTGGACTACTGCCGCGAAGGTTTTTACAACAACACCATTTTCCACCGTGTGATTAACGGTTTTATGATTCAGGGCGGCGGCTTTGAGCCGGGCATGAAACAGAAAGCCACCAAAGAGGCGATCAAAAACGAAGCCAACAATGGTCTGAAAAATACCCGTGGTACGCTGGCAATGGCGCGTACTCAGGCGCCACACTCGGCTACCGCGCAATTCTTCATCAACGTGGCAGACAACGACTTCCTGAACTTCTCCGGCGAAAGTCTGCAGGGCTGGGGCTACTGCGTCTTTGCGGAAGTCGTAGAAGGTATGGACGTGGTAGATAAAATCAAAGGCGTCGCCACTGGCCGTAGCGGTATGCACCAGGACGTACCAAAAGAAGACGTCATCATTGAAAACGTGACCGTCAGCGAGTAATCGTGGCGACACTGTTTATTGCAGACTTGCATCTGCAAACGGAAGAACCGGCGATCGTCGCCGGTTTTCTGCGTTTTTTAGCCGTAGAAGCCCGCCAGGCCGACGCGCTGTATATTCTTGGCGATCTCTTCGAGGCCTGGATTGGCGACGACGACCCCAACCCGCTACATCGTGAAATGGCCGTTGCCATTAAATCGCTGGTTGATTCCGGCGTCCCTTGCTTCTTTATTCATGGTAATCGCGACTTCCTGATTGGCAAACGCTTTGCCCGCGAAAGCGGCATGACGCTACTACCGCAGGAAAAAGTGCTCGACCTGTATGGCCGCAATGTGTTGATTATGCACGGCGATACGCTCTGTACCGATGATGCCGGATATCAGGCGTTTCGCGCCAAAGTCCATAATCCGTGGGTTCAACGGCTGTTCCTTACCCTGCCGCTGTTTATCCGCCGCCGTATCGCCGCCAGAATGCGCGCCGGCAGTAAAGCCGCCAACAGCAGCAAATCGCTGGATATTATGGACGTCAATGCGCAGACCGTCGTCGCCGAAATGGAAAAACACCGCGTACAGTGGCTGATTCACGGTCATACCCACCGCCCGGCGGTGCATGAACTTTCCGCCAACGACCAGCCCGCATTCCGCGTGGTGTTAGGCGCATGGCATCATGAAGGTTCAATGGTAAAAGTCACGCCGGACAACGTTGAGTTAATCGCCTTCCCCCTGTAAATGTTCGTCGAATCGTCCGTTACGGCGCGCACGCAACCGTTTTCCTTGCCTGATTATCATGCTATTCTCTGACACCTCAAAAGCAGCGTGTCCCGCACCACAGGAGTTTTAAGACGCATGTCTTCCCGCAATAATCCGGCGCGTGTCGCCATCGTGATGGGGTCCAAAAGCGACTGGGCTACCATGCAATTCGCCGCCGAAATTTTTGAAATTCTGGATGTCCCGCACCATGTAGAAGTGGTTTCCGCTCATCGCACCCCCGATAAACTGTTCAGCTTCGCCGAAACGGCGGAAGAGAACGGATATCAAGTGATTATTGCCGGCGCGGGCGGCGCGGCGCACCTGCCGGGAATGATTGCGGCAAAAACGCTGGTCCCGGTACTCGGCGTGCCGGTACAAAGCGCTGCGCTAAGCGGTGTGGATAGCCTCTACTCCATCGTGCAGATGCCGCGCGGCATTCCGGTGGGTACGCTGGCGATCGGTAAAGCCGGTGCCGCTAACGCCGCCCTGCTCGCCGCGCAGATTCTGGCGCAACACGACGCGGAACTGCATCAGCGCATTGCCGACTGGCGCAAAGCGCAAACCGATGAAGTTCTGGAAAATCCCGATCCGCGGGGGACGCTATGAAGCAAGTTTGCGTTCTCGGCAACGGACAACTGGGCCGAATGCTGCGCCAGGCGGGCGAACCGCTGGGTATCGCCGTCTGGCCGGTTGGTCTGGATGCAGAGCCTACCGCCGTGCCGGTACAGCAGAGCGTCATTACCGCAGAGATTGAGCGCTGGCCGGAAACCGCGCTTACCCGCGAGCTGGCGCGCCACCCGGCCTTCGTCAATCGCGATGTATTTCCGATCATCGCCGACCGTCTGACACAAAAACAGCTTTTCGATAAACTGGGACTCGCGACCGCGCCGTGGCAGCTGCTGACCAGCGCCGACGAGTGGTCCGGCATCTTTGACCGTCTGGGAGAACTGGCGATTATTAAGCGTCGCGTTGGCGGCTACGACGGTCGCGGGCAGTGGCGTCTACGCGCGGACGAAACCGGGCAACTGCCGGATGACTGCTATGGCGAATGTATTGTTGAGCGCGGTATCCATTTTTCCGGCGAAGTGTCGTTAGTCGGCGCGCGCGCTCATGACGGCAGTACCGTGTTTTACCCGCTAACGCACAATTTGCATCAGGACGGCATCTTGCGGACCAGCGTCGCGTTCCCACAGGCGAACGCCGAACAGCAGGAGCAGGCGGAATCGATGCTGTCAGCAATTATGCAGGCGCTGAACTACGTCGGCGTAATGGCGATGGAATGTTTTATCACGTCGGAAGGCCTGTTAATCAATGAACTGGCGCCGCGCGTGCATAACAGCGGACACTGGACGCAAAATGGCGCCAGCATCAGTCAGTTTGAATTGCATTTGCGCGCGATTACCGGCCTGCCGTTGCCCGCGCCGGTGATTAACGCCCCGTCGGTGATGATCAACCTGATCGGCAGCGAGCTGAATTACGACTGGCTGAAGCTGCCGCTGGTACATCTGCACTGGTATGATAAAGCGGTACGTCCGGGGCGAAAAGTCGGCCATCTGAATCTGACCGACAGCGATACGTCACGTCTTAGCGCCACCCTGGAAGCGCTCTCTCCGCTCCTGCCAGGCGAATACGCCAGCGGCATTATCTGGGCGCAAAGTAAGCTTAAATAAACAGCGTGGGCGGCGCATTCTCTGTCGCCGCCCGTCGCGATCACAGACAGATGCAGGTTCCCGCTCTGCCCGCCAGGGTATCGTCAATACGCGACAATGCGCCAATCCATGCCGGCTTTCCGCACCGCTTCACATACCCGCTTACCGCGGTCACCTTCGGCCCCATCGCGCCATCGGCTTTGGCAAACGGCGCCAGCTCATCGGGCGAAGCCTGACGAATAGCGCGCTGCTGCGGCGTCCCCCAATGTTCATACACCGCATCCGCATCCGTCAAAATGATCAGACCATCGGCCGCTATCTGCTCCGCCAGCAATGCCGCCGCCAGGTCTTTATCTATCACCGCCTCGACCCCTTCGCCCTCGCCGGCAACAGGTACCCCGCCACCGCCGCTGCAAATCACCACATGGCCCTCTTTTAGCAATAACTCAATAGCGGCGCTTTCGATAATCTGACGCGGTGCCGGGGAAGCAACGACACGGCGCAGATATTTTCCATCACGTTTCATATGCCAGCCATAAGTCGCTTCCAGCGACATTTGCTCTTCTGGCGAATAAACGGGACCAATAAACTTTTCCGGTTCAAGAAAAGCAGGATCGTCCGCCGATACCTTTATCCGCGTTAATACTGTAGTCACCGGCGGCATATCGGGTTCAAGCGCCAGACGCTGCGCCAGCATATAGCCGATCATGCCCTGACTCTCCGCTACCAGCACATCCAGCGGATAAGGCTCAACGGCTTTCCAGGCAAGGTTCTGTAAAGCCAACAGGCCGACCTGAGGGCCGTTGCCATGTACTATCGCCAGCCGATACGAGCGGGCAAGTCGCGCCAGCGCGGGCACCGCGTCAGCAATATTGCGATATTGATTCTCTGCCGTTAGCGCTTCTCCGCGCTGCAATAATGCGTTGCCGCCAAGAGCAACTACCAACGTTTTCATTCCCTATCCTTTTACTATTTGTTGTCCAAGCCAGAACCCCAGCAGCGTATCCGCGCCAGAGGTGTGCCCCAGCGCCAGCAGTCCGTCAATCGCCGTTTCTGTGCGAACATCTCGTCGCAGCGCATGAATAAAGTGGAGTAAAGGCGACGCGAAATAACCCATAGCCGCATAGCGTAAATAGCTAACGCTCACGAGCGTCGTCGCCCGATCAAGGCTGCCGGATTGGGCAAAAAAATTACGCCCGGCGCGTTCATCTATGGCGCCAAAATACCAGGCCGCCAGCAACATTCCCGTCAGCGTGTCGTCATGACTGGGCGTTAAGCCCGGCCCTTTACCCAGCCATAGCCGCCAGTCAGTCGCAGCACCTGCAAGCGCCGACTGAAAGCAGTGACAAAACTGGCGAAGTTCCGGACATAGAGGCTGAGCTGCGGCGACGGTTAACGGCCCAAACAGCCCCGTCTCCTCACTACGCTGCATGTACGTCGCGTTAAGACGCGGCGACGCAAGATAGCGTGGAACCCGCAGCGAACAGCGCCTCTCCGGCTCGCATAAAAGAAACTCGCCAATCTGAATACCGGCAGCGGTTAACTGCGGTTTTTCGTCATCGGTGAGCACATCACGCAAGGCGTCAAAATCGCCGCCGCGCAGTATCCACCCTCCTGGACTGAAGCCGCTCCCCCGACGGTGAAGCGTTAATAACTCACCGCTTTTCGCCACAAAATTAATAGAGCGACGCCATACCCCTGACATCTGCCAGGGTTGCCGATAATCCGCCGATTGTCGGCTTGCCATAAGAGGATGGATACGTTTCATGAGACGCTCTCTTAACTTACACCCATGCTTTCCGCCAGCGCTTCCAGCGCCTGCTCGAAACAGGCCAGCGGCGCACGGACGGTTCCCGCGCCAATCTGACCAATTCCCGCCTCTTTATGCGCGATACCCGTGTTAATCAGCGGCGTAATTCCGGTCTCGACCACGCGGCGGATATCCAGTCCCAGACAGGCCCCCTGAAAATCCCAGCCGGGGATTTGTAGCTGCATGTTGCGTTCGAGATAAATTTCAGCCATCTCTTCAGAAACAGATTTCGCCGCTTCCATTCCCCCGGCACCGACAAAACGCGTTACGCCAGGCGCGGCAATCATCGCAGCGCCGCCAATACCAAACGTTTCAGTAATGGCGCTGTCGCCCATGTCCGGATTGGCCTGATCCTGCGAAAAACCGGTGAAAAATAGCCCCTGCGGCGTATTAACAGGCGCGGTGAACCAACGGTCGCCCAGACCGCTAACCCGAATGCCAAACATATCGCCATTGCGGGTCATCGCCGTCACAATGCTGCCGGCGCGAATCTGCGCGCCTGCGTCCATGGCGGCTTTACAGTAGGCCATCGCCAGATTAAGGAAGAATTGATCGGTGACGCTCAGAAAATCCATCACTTCCGCTATCTGCTGCTTATCGTGTTCCAGACGGGCGATATGCGGCGCCAACGTGCGCATCAGCAATGCGGAAGAGGCGATATTGCGCTGGTGGAATTCATCTCCCATCGTAATGCCCTGCGCCATCATTGCGGTCAGGTCGAGCCCCCGCTCCAGACGTCCCAGCGCCGCGCTTAATACCGGCATCAGCACATCACGCATCCAGCGCAAACGTTGCTGAACATCTTCGCCATAGGCGCCGAAACGCATCACTTTGCCGATCCCTTCGTTGAGATTGCAGTACGCGCGATTGCCGTCGGTGATATTTTCCACGACCAGCATCGGCATACTGGCTGACGTAATACCGCCCATCGGCCCCACGGCGTTAACGTGATGGCAGGGAATAAAGTTGACCTTTCCCTGCTCTAACAGCGCGAGCGCGCTCATTTCATCTTTGGCCCATCCTTCAAACAGGCACGCGCCGATACAGGCGCCTTTCATCGGGCCGGTCATCTCTTGCCAGCGCATCGGCGGCCCGGCATGAAGAAGCGTTTTCCCCTGATTGAGCACGCTAATTAATGAAGAAGCTGGCTTCACATCCAGCCAGTGCGGACGTGCGCGACGAATTTGTTCGATGACTGCAGCGTTGGCTTGCGCCACTGATGTAAACATGGGAACCCCTTATTGCAAACGTTCTAACAGACGAGCCAGTTTTTTATTACCGCCAGCGACAGGCGCCCACTGGTAGTGCACCACGGGCATACCGGCAGCCTGTAAATCCAGCGCGAAGCTACGTAACCCGGCATTAATCACCGCCACCGCTTCCAGTAACCGGGGAGCTGATGGATGAGTGGAAGAGAGAGTGGGTCGAATCAGTTCCGCGGCCAACAGAGTGGCTTCGGGAAGGGAATCCACTACCGTGATGCCGGCATCTTCGAGCGCGGCGATTTGTTGCGAGCGGCACTGAGGATCGCGTTCCGTTCCGGTGACGGTTGCGATGGCGAACAGCGGCTGGTCGCTGGCGCGTGCGGCACATGCCTTCTGCCAGGCCTGAATCAGCGATGCGGCGGGATCGGCGGTCGCGCCAAAACCAATAACGACGTCCACTAATAACACGCGTACCTGCGGCTGTGCGCCAAGCCCGGCGATAAGCTGATTACGTAACGCCGGGTCGATCATCGGATGTGGTCGCCCAACGGTATAAAAGTCATCGCCCAGATCGATAATCTGGTGGCCGTCAGCGTCAAGCATCATGCCATGGTGATGTTCCGTATCCGTCGCGACGCCCAGATAGCCGGCCAGCAGTCCCGCCGCTTCCGCCGCCAGCGTTCCGCCGGTATAGAGACCACGAATCACGCCGCCTGTTGAAACCATTTCTTTACGCTGCGACGTCACGCGAGACAATAAACATGCCAGCCGGGCGGCTTCATCCAGCGTCGAGGCAAACCAGACGTTTTCCTCACGCGCAACGGGGGAGGAAAACCCTAAGAACAGCGCTACAACGGGTTTGCCGGTGGCTTTCATCGCCGCGATAATATGCTGACGAACCGCATCGGCAGGCGGTTTGGAGACAAAGGCCAGCACCTGGCTCTTTTCATCCGCGCTGAGTATGTCCAGTGCCGTTAGCGCGCTGATCCCGCCGACCTCGGCGCTCAAATCGCGTCCGCCAAGCCCGATGGCATGGGTAATCCCTTCCCCCGCCAGCGCAATCTGTGAACAGAGCTCCTGAATACCGGTGCCGGAAGCGCCAATCACCCCGATGTTGCCCTCTGGCATGACGTTAGCGAAAGCCAGCGGCGTATTGGCGATCATAGCGGTGCCGCAATCCGGCCCCATGACCAGCAGTCCTTTATCACGCGCCCGGCGTTTTAGTCTGATTTCATCGTCCAGCGTGACATTATCGGAGAAGATCATCACGTTCAACGAACGATCCAGCGCCTGCTCCGCCAGTTCCGCCGCATATTCGCCGGCCACCGATACCAGCGCCAGATTCGCCTCTGGCAGTTTCTGACAGGCGCTTTCCCAGCGTCTGACCTGGATTAACGACTGGCTGCCGCTGCTTCCCTGCGCCAACTGCTGCAATGCTTCTTCGAGCTGTCGCACAATCACTTGCGTAATGCCGTCATCTACCGCCTCGGTACGAATCGCCACGCAAATGTCATTGGGCGTAGCGCCATGAAAATCGTCATGCCAGAAACCGGTAGTTTCCAGCAGCGACTTATTCGCAGGCGTTCCCATCATTACCGATACATCATCAACATTTTCGGACTCACTCAGCTTTCGAGAAATAATCATTAAGCTGACAGAGTCCTGAAAACACCCTTTTTTAATAAAGGCGTGGATCATAACAACTCCTTAATAATTGCACCCATTGCAATTGCACGAGCAGTGTTAATGTGCGCTTCACGGTATATATCCGGGAGGGTAAATAGAGTGATTAACGTCACATCAAATTTATTAACAAAAGAATTCAAACAACGGCTAAAGGATTAGTTATGATTTTCTAAAAAAGCTTTTTATTTAAGCAAAAAGATAAAACCCGCCTGATTATCAAATAAATTCTAATTATATTTTTTTGCCTGTCTGGATCACATAATCATTTTACTTTCCCGGTATGTTAATCGCAGTCATGCTTCACACCGTCGTTAAAAAGGAAGACAGATGAAAATCAGTCGGGAAACACTCCATCAGCTTATCGAAAATAAGCTTTATAAAGCCGGACTAAAACGTGAGCACGCCGCCATCGTCGCCGACGTACTGGTTTATGCAGATGCCAGAGGTATTCACTCACATGGCGCCGTACGTGTTGAATATTATGCCGAACGAATTTCAAAAGGCGGCACCAACCGGGAGCCTACGTTCCGCATTGAGAATACCGGTCCCTGTACGGCGATACTGCATGCCGATAATGCTGCCGGACAGGTCGCAGCCAAAATGGGAATGGAGCATGCTATTGAAATAGCCAAAAAAAATGGCGTCGCGGTTGTCGGCATTAGCAGAATGGGCCATAGCGGCGCCATCTCTTATTTCGTCCGCCAGGCTGCTCGCGAAGGCCTGATCGGTCTGTCTATCTGTCAGTCCGATCCTATGGTCGTGCCGTTTGGCGGGGCGGATATTTACTATGGCACTAATCCGCTGGCCTTTGCCGCGCCGGGCGAAGGCGATGACATCATTACCTTCGATATGGCCACCACCGTGCAGGCCTGGGGAAAAGTCCTCGATGCACGGTCCCGCAATGAGTCCATTCCGGAGAGTTGGGCCGTTGATAAAAATGGCGCGCCGACACAGGATCCTTTTGCCGTCAATGCGTTATTACCCGCCGCAGGCCCGAAAGGTTACGGCCTGATGATGATGATCGATATTCTGTCCGGTATTCTGCTGGGGCTGCCGTTTGGCCGCCAGGTCAGTTCGATGTATGAAGATTTACACGTCGGACGCAATTTAGGACAACTTCATCTGGTCATTAATCCGGCGTTCTTTTCTTCCTGTGAATTATTCCGCAAACATATTAGTCAGACCATGCAGGAACTCAATTCCGTGAAGCCCGCCCCCGGTTTTAAACAGGTTTATTATCCTGGACAGGATCAGGATATTAAACAGAAAAATGCCGATATGAATGGTATCGATATTGTTGATGATATTTATCAATATCTGATTTCCGATGCCCTCTATCTCAAGTCATACGAAACAAAAAATCCCTTTGCCCAATAATTATTGAAACAGGAATTTTCTATGATAAAGCATTTTCGCCACGCGATAGAAGAAACATTGCCCTGGCTCTCTTCCATTGGAGCCGATCCTACGGGTGGAATGACGCGTTTACTTTATTCGCCTGAGTGGCTGGAAACACAGCAGCAGTTTAAAAAGCGAATGGCAGAAAGCGGTCTGGAAACACGCTTTGATGACGTCGGAAATTTATATGGCCGCCTTTGCGGCACACAATTTCCGGAGCAGGTGATTTTAAGCGGTTCGCATATTGATACGGTCGTCAACGGCGGCAATCTGGACGGACAATTCGGCGCGCTTGCCGCCTGGCTGGCGCTCGACTGGCTAAAAGCGACCTACGGCGCGCCGCTGCGCACCGTCGAGGTAGTATCAATGGCTGAGGAAGAAGGCAGCCGTTTCCCTTACGTTTTTTGGGGCAGCAAGAACATTTTTGGCCTGGCGAATCCTGAAGAGGTACGCCATATCCAGGACGCCAAAGGCACAGGCTTTGTCGACGCTATGCAGGCGTGCGGATTTACCCTTCCCGCCGCGCCGCTCGCCGCGCGAACCGATATCCGCGCCTTTGTTGAATTGCATATTGAGCAAGGCTGCGTTCTGGAGAGCAACGGACAGTCGATTGGCGTCGTCAACGCCATCGTCGGGCAACGTCGCTACACGGTGACGCTCAACGGCGAGTCCAACCATGCAGGCACAACGCCAATGGGCTATCGTCGCGATACGGTGCATGCCTTCAGTCGTATTTGCAGTCAGTCCATTGAAAAAGCCAAACAGCATGGCGATCCCCTGGTATTAACGTTCGGCAAAGTTGAGCCGCAGCCGAATACGGTCAATGTTGTCCCTGGAAAAACCACATTTACAATCGATTGCCGGCATACGGACGCCGCGGTACTTCGCGAATTTACCGAACAGTTGGAAAACGATATGCGCGCCATCTGCGATGAAATGGATATCAGCATCGATATCGATTTGTGGATGGACGAAGCGCCGGTGCCGATGAACGCCGAACTGGTCGCAGCCCTCACCAGGCTGTGTGAAACCGAACAACTGAACTATCGCATAATGCATAGCGGCGCAGGTCATGACGCGCAAATTTTCGCGCCGCGCGTCCCTACCTGTATGATTTTCGTCCCCAGCATTAATGGTATCAGCCATAACCCGGCGGAACGTACCAACATTAATGACCTTGCTGAAGGGGTCAAAACTCTGGCATTAATGCTTCATCAACTTGCCTGGCAAAAATAAGGAGCCATCAATGGGATATCTGAATAACGTCACGGGTTACCGCGATGATTTACTGGCGAACCGCGCCATTGTGAAACACGGTAACTATGCGCTCTTAACGCCGGACGGTCTGGTGAAAAATATTATTCCCGGATTTGAAAACTGTGACGTCACCATCCTTTCGACGCCGAAGCTGGGTGCTTCTTTCGTCGATTATCTGGTCACCTTACATCAGAATGGCGGCAACCAGCAGGGCTTTGGCGGCGAGGGGATTGAAACTTTTCTCTATGTCATTACGGGAAATATTGAAGCTAAAGCAGAAGGAAAAACATTCTCTTTAACCCAAGGCGGATACCTCTATTGTCCACCGGGCGAGATGATGACCTTTAGCAACGCTCAAACGGAAGACAGCCAGCTATTTTTATATAAACGCCGCTATACTCCTGTCGAGGGGCATGCCCCGTGGTTGGTTTCCGGCAATGCCAGCCAGCTGGAGCGTATTCATTATGAAGGCATGGAAGATGTTATTCTGCTGGATTTCCTGCCTAAAGAGCTGGGCTTCGATATGAATATGCATATTCTGTCGTTCGAACCGGGCGCCAGCCACGGCTATATTGAAACCCACGTCCAGGAACATGGCGCTTATATCCTTTCCGGCCAGGGGGTTTATAACCTCGACAACAACTGGGTGCCGGTGAAAAAAGGCGACTACATCTTCATGGGCGCTTATTCCCTGCAGGCCGGATACGGTGTAGGTCGTGGCGAAGCATTCAGCTACATCTACTCCAAAGACTGTAACCGCGACGTTATGATTTAACGGCGGGCAGCCCTCCTGATTATTTTTATTTAGCTATGTTGGATTTTGCCACGGTGAGAACCGTGGCTTTTTTTATACTTAACGAGTCCCGATGTCCTGGCCAAGTTTGATGACGCGGGCAATATTACAGGCGCTGTGGTAGAGATTTTGTTCACCGTTCGCCAGAACCTCCGGCAAAGGCGCCAGCCGCGGCAAAATACTGAATACCGCATCAATACCGTGGCGATGGACCACCTCCACGCCGTCTCCCAGTACGCCGGCGATGCCGATAACCGGGACATGATGCCGTTTCGCCACTGACGCGACGCCTATCGGCGCTTTTCCTCCCGCCGTTTGCGAGTCGATTCGCCCTTCTCCGGTAATCACCAGCGAGGCCTCTTTTACCGCCTCCTCCAGCTTCACCGCCTGCATAACAATCTCAATACCGGGCTTCATTTCCGCTTCCAGGAAGACGATAGCGGCAATCCCCATTCCTCCGGCCGCTCCACCGCCCGGTATTTGAGACATGTCGCGTCCGGTCAGGGCATGTAAGACACGGGCATAATTACGCAATCCATTTTCCAGCGTCTCGACCATTTCAGGCGTCGCCCCTTTCTGCGGACCGAATACCGCCGCCGCGCCGCGTGGCCCCACCAACGGGTTATCAACATCACAGGCGACCTCAATACGACACTCTGAAATTCGCGGATCGCGCCCCTGCAGGTCAATGCTCGCCAGGCGCGATAAATTGCCCCCTCCGGCGCCAAGCGGCGTTCCCTGCGCGTCCAGAAAACGCACACCGAGCGCCTGCGCTACTCCCATTCCGCCATCCACCGTGGCGCTGCCGCCGATACCCAGAATAATATGGCGAATCCCCGCGTCCAGGGCGTGACGAATCAATTCGCCGGTGCCGAAACTGGATGCCAGCAGCGGATTACGCGCCTCGGGCGCCACCAGCATCAATCCGCTCGCCGCCGCCATTTCAATAATCGCCGTTTTGCCGTCGCCGGTCAGGCCATAAAATCCGTTTACTTTTTCCCCCATCGGCCCGCTAACGTCCACAGAAACCCGTTTCCCGCCGGTCGCAGCCACCATTGCGTCCACGGTTCCTTCTCCGCCATCGGCGATCGGTAAACAAACATAGCGCGCATCAGGAAATACGGTTGAAAATCCCGCTTTAATAGCCTGACAGCATTTATCAGCGCTTAAGCTCTCTTTAAATGAATCTGGCGCAATTACAATCTTCATCATGTCTCCTTGTTTTCTCACGTTATTTAATGCGTTCCCACGGAATAAGATTTTCCATAAGCACTGCCAGTAAGATTCCCACCAGTAATCCGTTGCTAAGCAGAGGACGAATCATCAGTGGAAGATCCTGTAAATAGACCGGAGGAAGCCCCATCAAAAAAATGCCGACAAAAAGCGGTAACGCCAGGCGATAAATATTCCGCGCGGTAAACGTAATTTGCTGGCTAAAAACCAAACCGGAATAAAGTAAAGGTAAATAAGAGACCAGCATAACGGCGCTGCTGATCGCCAGTGGAATAGCGCAAAATAAGCGGGTTAACGGCGTTATAATGGCAACCAGCAGACACAGCGCGCTACCGCAGATAAAGGATTTGCGAGAACTGTCGCCGGTTTGCGTTAATAAACCAATGGAAGATACAAAAGGCGAAAAAGGCACGACAGCGAAAGGCACCGTCACTAACGTCATCAGTCCGGAAATCATAAAGCTTCGGCGATAACGAGAACTGCCCGACCCTTGATGCAGATAAAAGATATCGGTACCGCGGATGGCGCCGTAAGTGTTGCTGATGTTGACTAACCCCGTCATCACCGCCGTCACAATAATACCCGGCATCAGCGTGCCGTGGCTGCCCAGAGGAAACCATCGCCAGCTTAATTCACCCGGCGGTAAGTGTGATGAAGGAAAGCATAACCGCCATAGCCCCCACCCGACCACGGTCCCTACCAGTAACGCGTAACGGGAGATACGCTGTTGCAGGAAAATAATCATCGCGAGGATAAAACACATCACCGCGACCGCCAGCCCAAAGGGGGCCAATTTGATTCTGGCGCTGGTATCGGCAATGCCAAAAGGCAGCCCCAGCATGCCTTTAAAAAATATTGAGGTCAGCTGCGCGCCCAAAAGCAGCATGAAAAAAACCATTACCGCCGGCGTAAACAGGCGAGCCAGACGGTGTCCTAAGCCGCTAATGCCGATAAATATCGTCACCATTGCGGAGATCGCGATCCCGACCGACAGGCTGGAGGCGATATCGTTCAGCGGCGTGCCGCGAGACGCCTCGCCAAGCGTAATCGTAAGAATAGCGCCCCACCACAGCCCTGTCGGCCCTTCCATAATGGCCCGGCGATGGCCGCAAAATGCCTGAACCAGGCAGGCCAACGCGGTGGTCAAAAAAGCGTATTGTGTGAGCATTAACAGGTTATCAGCGGGAAGATGAAAAGCGGACAGCAAGGTAGGGGGAACCACAACCGTGTTACAGAAAATAAAGAAAAACCACTGAAAGCCGGACAACACACTTTCGCGGTTAATAACAGGGAACATATCCACACCTTAAAATAGAGAATGCCCGTCGTGACGACGGGCATTAAATCACACCGGATTACTGCTGATGTTTAAGGATAAACTGACCTTTTGGCGGCACAGGGAAGCCATGCTCGATGTCATAAATAACATCGCCGCGCAAAATCGTTTTGGTAATACGCGCGCCAATAGTACGGCCAACATACGGACTGACTTTATGGCGATATTCCAGATCTTCATTTTTCAGAACATAGCTGCTGTCAGGCTGAATAAAGACCAGGTCAGCATCTTTGCCGGGGGCAATACGTCCTTTATGTTTCAGACCAAAAATATCGGCGGCGTTGGTCGCCATTAATTTGCCAAACATCGGCAACGACATACCGCGTTTTTGCACCGCTTCATCAAACATGACGTCCATGCAGTTTTGCAGTCCGGCAATTCCACCCCATGCTTGCATGATATTGCCTGCTTTCATTTCCGGAGGACATGGAGAGTGGTCGGATACCAGGCAGTCGATTTCGCCGTTAAACAGTTTTTCCCACATCCCTTTCTGGTTTTCCTGGTCGCGAATTGGCGGAGAACATTTTGCCAGGGTGCCAATCTCTTCGAACTGATCGGTATCGAGGACAAAATAGTGCGGGCACGATTCACAGGTGACATCCTGGCCTTCCTGACGCGCGCGCGTTACTTCCTCTACCCCCTCCGGGCTGCTGATATGGCAAACGTGCAGACGGCAACCTGCCGCTTTCGCCAGATACAGCACGCGACGAATGGCTTCCACTTCAGTAAATACCGGACGTGAGGCGACATAATCATGCGCCGTTACGCGACCTTCGCGTTTAGCTTCCTCGCCCAGCTCATCGCAAATCAGAGCATTTTCGCAATGTACCAGTACCGTCTGGTCCATTTCCCCCAATTTTTGCGCGCCTTTGTAAAACTGCCAGTCATTAACGTCGCGAAAATCATTATCGATGCCACGATCGCCGCAGGTGGCGACAAAGCACTTGAAGCCGACAACGCCCACTTCGTCCAGCTCATGCAGCCGATCCAGGTTATAAGAGACCAAACCGCCCAACTGCGCGGCGTCGATGGTCAATTTACCTTTTGCCGCGTCAAACTTGAGTTCAATCGTCTCACGATCGACCGTCGCCGGCAGCTGATTGAGCGGCATCTCAATCATCGTGGTAATACCGCCTTTCGCCGCCGCGCGGGTACCGGTTTCATAGCCTTCCCAGTGGGTACGGCCCGGTTCAGAAATGTGGGTATGCGCGTCAACCATGCCCGGCGAAACGATCAATCCCGTCGCATCCAGCACATTTTTCGCTTCCCCCAGGTTTTCGCCAATCGCGGCGATTTTTCCGCCCTGGACGGCGATATCGATAACTCTCGCTTCGTTTTCTAAGATGACAGTACCGTTCTTAATAATTAAATCAAAAGACATAACAAACTCCTTGTATGGATACAGATAGTTTTTAAATAGCGCACACTTTATTAAATACGCTTAATGCTTTTTCAATATTTAACCTGCGAGTTTTTTCTCTCCTGTATTTTCAAAACCCGTGCGTTTCTTCAATAGCGCATAAGCAACGAACGCAACTATTACGCCTACAAACCAGGACACGCGGGATAAAGGCTCCATAAATGGTATAAACTTGCCGCCTAATGACAGAATGACTGCGACCAGGGTGACTGAAAATGCAGTCAGGTTAAATCCATTATCATAATATTTGTAATCACCGCTGGCGGTGTACAGCTCATCAAGATTAATTTTTCCACGCATTACCACAAAATAATGAGCTAACATTACGCCGATTACCGGGCCAAGCATACCGCCGATAATATCGAGGAACAGATAAATACTGTCCTGATTCTCCATTAATTTCCATGGGCAAATCAGTAGACTGATAATACTGGCAATCATTACGCCATTTTTATAGTTAAGCTTTGTCGGGGCAAGTGCCGCAATTTGATACCCCGCAGGTATAATATTACCGGTGGCGTTGGTTGAAATTGTCGTCATCAGAATCACCAGCACCGCAAAAAATGAAGCAAACAGGCTGTCCCAGCGCTGCACAATATCCAGCACGTTCCAGGTATCCATACCATAATGAATACTGGCTCCGGCAATAATGCACACGCTGGCTACGGCGAATAATATATACGCTACGATAAGCCCCAGTGTTTGTCCCAATGCCTGAGCGCGAAATGAATGCGCGTTTTGCGTGAAATCGGACGCACTCACTGCTGGCGCAGCCCAGACGGCGACTACGGCGTTAATCACCACCAGGAACAGAAAGCCGCTGTGCTCTGCTTTTTGCACGCCTGAAGGCAGATAGTCCAGAATCGGGCCAATGCCAACCAGCGATATTGCCCAAATAGCCATGCCGCCAAAGACAATGTAAATACATGGATTGAGAATAGCGGTAAATTTATTTAATACTTTACCACCGCCAAAACCGATGCCAACGTTAATAATCCAAAAAATTAGAAAAGTAATTAGTCCTGGCAGTGAAAGACCCAGCAGCTTGAAATCTCCGCCTAATGTCAGAAATCCTGGCCAGATCTTCCCAATCAAAATAAGAAATGCCAGCGATCCCGCGTAACACTGTAAGCCGAACCACATAATTGCCGCGATTCCCCCTCGCAATAATCCAGGGAATAGCGCGCCGCGGACACCGTAAGAACCTCGCAATATCATAGCAAAAGGAACGCCATATTTGCTGCCTGCCGCGCCATTCATTACCATCGCCGCCGCAATAAATAATGCGCTGATAATAATGGCCAACATGATATTAAATGTTGATAGCCCCAGTATAAAAAAACCGCCGACCATAACGTAATTTGGCACGTTATGTACAGATCCCATCCATAAGGTGAAATAGTTAAATGCCTTCCAGTTTCGTTGGGTTTCTGTTTTAGGTAATAAGTCTTCGCTATAACCGCGCTGCTGGTATAGCTCTCTTTGATGTTCCATAAATCCCTCTTTTCACGCATCGGATAACGTTGTTATGGGTTTAGCTATGAGGAACAAATAAATATAAAATAAAGAATTAGTAAATATAATTATTTTTAAGCTGAAGCAATACGTTGCGTTGCTTTCTTTTTATATAAAGTGACGACAGCAAAGATCAGCGTTCCGGTGACCACTAAACATGCTGAAATCACAAAACTGATCTCCTTCGACCCCGTTACATCCGAAATAAATCCGGTCAACGTTGGGGCGACAACCGCCGAGCTCATGCCAAAGAAATTAAAAAGGCTGAAAGCTCTTCCCAGACTTTTTGCCGAAGCCTGTTCAGATACAAAGGAGATCAGGATCGGGTCTACCGCCATTTTCCCCAGCAAGCCGTATAGCGTCAGGCTGACCATTAGCATCGTGGTATTCGGGGACAAAACCGTAAACGCCAACATTGCTGCCGCCACAATTTCCAGACCGAGAATAACCTTAACTTTACTGTTACGGAATTTATCTGACAGATGGCTAAAAAATAACGCCCCCGGTACGCCAACCACCGCCACCAGCGCTGATGCCAGCCCGATAGCTCCGCCATCAAATCCTCTTTCAGTCTGTAGATAAGAGGGCAGCCAGGTCACTATCAAATAATAACCGTAGCAGGTACAGAAATAGAGGAAGTAAACGCTACACAATAAACCAGAGAATAAAGGCGCACGTTTCTCATCTTCCGTAACGGTTTGGGTTTGCTTTTCCGCTTGCGCAGAGTCGCTTTTGGCTTTACCGCGAATGATCAGCGTAAAGACGCACAGCATGATTACTAATATCGCGGCCACGATATACAGTACATTTTGCCAGGCCATGCTCATGTTTTTTACTAATACGCTGGAACCGATTAAGCCAATCCCCATCCCTATAGCCGACCCGCTGTTGATAATCGCGTTGGCTAATGCCCGACGGGCCTGCGGCACGTTTGCCGAAGAGAGTGAATAAGCCGAGCTAAAGAAAGAAGCGCATCCGCCACCTGCCATTAGCGACCCTATATAGATCATGGCCAGGCCATTGGCTTTCGCGATACAGAGTGTACCAATAATAAAAAGCGTAAATCCGGCCATCAGCATGATTTTTTGACCGAATTTATCGACCAATATTCCGCAAGGGATTTGCATACTGCAGTAAGCAAAAAAGTAAAAACTTGCAATGGCGCCTATTTCTGCATTACTTACATTGTCTAAAGATGCCTGAATTTCTGGATAAATTGGCGTAAGCACGGTGCGATAGATCCAAATCGCTACCCAGCCCAGACTCATTACGACAACAATTTGTTTCCAGTAATCAATCCCGGATTTTTTAGTTTCACTCATGTTCTTCACCTTTACAGAGTGTTCCTTGTGAACAGGTATCGCTGCAGCCGCAGCGATACACATAATTAGGACAATTTATGATTGGCCATTAATTCCAGCGCCTGTACCATTGCCGAATGATCAAGCTGGCTCCCGCCATTTGCCGCACAGGTATTGAATAATTCCTGGCAGGTCGCCGTATTCGGTAAATTCAGCGCCAGCGCTTTTGCGCTTTGCAATGCAAGATTAAGGTCTTTCTGATGAAGCGCGATTTTGAAACCAGGCTCAAACGTCCGGTTGATCATGCGCTCGCCGTGAACTTCCAGAATGCGTGAAGAGGCGAACCCGCCCATTAACGCCTGGCGCACGCGTACCGGATCGGCGCCTGCTTTTGAAGCAAACACTAAGGCTTCAGAAACCGCTTCAATATTCAGCGCAACAATAATTTGGTTAGCCACCTTACAGGTTTGCCCATCCCCATTGCCGCCCACCAGGGTGATATTTTTTCCCAGGATGTCAAAGAGCGGTTTAACGCGGTCAAAGACTTTCTGCTCGCCGCCGACCATAATCGACAGAGTGCCTTCACGCGCCCCGATTTCTCCCCCGGAAACCGGGGCATCCAGGTAATCAGCGCCCATTTCATTAACGCGCTGGGCAAAACGTTTGGTTTCGATAGGAGAAATAGAACTCATATCGACGATGGTTTTTCCCTGAAGCGATGTTTTGGCGCAACCGTGTTCGCCAAATAACACCTCTTCAACCTGCGGCGTATCCGGCACCATTATGAAAATAATGTCTGCAAATTCAGTTACCTGACGTGCAGTCTCAACATTTACCGCCCCCAGCGAGAGCAGTTCGTCCGCGACCGGACCAATAGTCGTAACGTGTAATTGATGACCGGCGCGTGCCAAATTGATAGCCATTGGCGAGCCCATAATTCCCAGGCCAATAAATCCCAGTTTCATATACAACCTCTTTTATTGCTTTCGGTGTTTCCAGATTCAGGCAACACAATCCCCTTCCAACACAGTGGAAAAAAAAGCGCTGCCCGAATTATTCTGCGTTTTAACGGTACTGATTAATCCACGATAATCCCGCTTCCGTGGTAGTCAGTGGTTTATATTCACAGCCAACCCAGCCATCATAACCAGACTGTTTAATGGCATTAAAAATAAAGTCATAATTAATTTCCCCGGTCCCCGGCTCGCCGCGACGCGGGTTATCAGCAATCTGTAAATGGCCTATTTTATCGGCCCATGCCGTCATGGTTTGCGTTAATTCCCCTTCCATGCGTTGCATGTGATAAATATCATACTGAATTTTGATATTATCGCTGCCGATATCCTTAATTAATGCTAACGCCTGTTGAGTGCCGGTGAGATGGAACCCCGGCATATCAAAGTGATTAATAGGTTCGATAAGTAATAAAATGTCTTCTTTCGCCAGCATATTTGCCGCATAGCGCAGGTTTTCGACCAACGTGTCGTGGATCTCCGTTGCGGAGAATCCTGACGGCGTTTTACCCACCAGACAATTTATTTTCTTATTGCCTAACGCACGTGCATAACGGATTGCGGCCGCTACGCCATCGCGAAACTCTTCTTCGCGCCCAGGAATACAGGCAATTCCACGTTCGCCAGCCGCCCAGTCGCCAGCCGGTAAATTATGTAACGTATGTTCAAGATTATTATCCCTGAGTTTACGTTTTAACACTTCGATGTCGTTATCGTAGGGAAACATGAATTCCACGCCGCGAAATCCCGACAACGCCGCTTTATCAAAGCGTTCCAGGAAATCATATTCCGTAAACAGCATAGAAAGATTGGCAGAGAAACGTAACATCGATTACCTCCCTTACTCATATTTCATAAAACAGGTTTCTGTTGGCGCATCTTTCGCACTATCCGCAACCTCTTCAAACTCGGTTACGTTATCCAGTTCGCTGCCCATGGAAATATTGGTTACGCGTTCCAGAATGACTTCCACCACCACCGGAACGCGATATTGCGCCATCAGCGCTTTAGCTTGTTCAAATGCAGGCGCAATATCTTCCGGTTTAAAGACACGAATTGCTTTACAGCCTAACCCTTCCGCCACTTTTACATGGTCAACGCCATAGCCATTCACTTCGCTGGAGTTGATATTTTCAAAGGCGAGCTGCACGCAATAGTCCATGTCAAATGCGCGTTGCGACTGGCGAATCAGACCAAGATAAGCGTTGTTAACCAGCACATGGATATACGGAATGTTAAACTGCGCGCCGACGGCTAACTCTTCAATCAGGAACTGGAAGTCGAAATCGCCGGAAATCGCCACCACACTGCGTTGCGGATCGGCAGCACAAACCCCTAATGCCGCCGGGATTGTCCAGCCAAGAGGCCCCGCCTGGCCGCAGTTGATCCAGTGTCTGTCTTTAAACACATGCAGCATCTGCGCTGCCGCGATTTGCGACAATCCAATGGTGGTGACATAGCACACATCGCGACCAAAGGCTTTGTTCATCTCTTCATAGACGCGCTGCGGCTTCACTGGCACGTTGTCAAAGTGGGTTTTACGCAGCAAAGTCCGTTTACGCTGCTGGCATTCGTCCACCCAGGTCTTCCGGCATGGCAAACGCCCCGCTTTTTGCATCTCCTGCGCGACATCGATCAGCAACGTTAGCGCCGCTTTGGCGTCAGAAACGATGCCCAGATCCGGGCACAACACGCGGCCAATTTGCGTCGGTTCAATATCGATATGGATGATTTTTCGACCCTGAGTATATTTCTCAACGGACCCCGTATGACGGTTGGCGAAACGGTTACCGATGCCAAAAACCATATCGGATGCCAGCAGAGTGGCGTTGCCGTAGCGGTGCGCCGTTTGCAGGCCGACCATCCCCGCCATTAAGGGGTGATCGTCCGGGATACAGCCCCAGCCCATCAGGGTAGGGATCACCGGTACGTTGGTCAGTTCGGCAAACTGCTGCAGCAGTGGCGCGGCGTCGGCGTTAATAACCCCGCCGCCCGCGACAATTACCGGACGCTCGGACTGAATCAGCATCTCCAGCGCCTTTTCAATCTGTACGCGGCTGGCGGCTGGCTTATATACCGGCAGCGGCTCATACATATCCGGATCGAATTCGATTTCCGCAACCTGGACATCAAACGGTAAATCAACCAGCACAGGACCTGGGCGGCCTGAGCGCATCAGATGAAAAGCCTGCTGTAATACGCGCGGCACCAGCGCCGCCTCACGAACCGTTACTGCCATCTTGCTGACTGGTTTTGCAATCGCTTCAATATCGACTGCCTGGAAATCTTCCTTGTGCAGACGCGCTCGTGGCGCCTGACCGGTAATGCATAAAATCGGGATAGAGTCGGCAGAAGCGGAATAGAGCGCGGTGATCATGTCGGTTCCCGCCGGGCCGGAAGTGCCCAGGCAAACCCCAATATTACCTGCCGCCGCACGTGTGTAGCCCTCAGCCATATGCGAAGCGCCTTCCACATGACGCGCCAGTATATGGCGAATGCCTCCATGCTTACGCATTGCAGAATAGAAGGGGTTGATTGCAGCCCCAGGAACGCCGAATGCTGTGGTGATACCTTCTTTTTCCAGCACATACATTGCCGCATCCACGGCTCTCATTTTTGCCATTTTATTGCTACCTCTTTTTATTGGAAAAAGTTTCCAACCTTTAAAAATTTTAAAAAAGTCCCGCTCCAGCGAGCGGGATGCGGCTCAGGCTACAGGGGGTTTTAGCCCAAGCGCCGTACTGATGTCTTTCGCGGTATCCCGTACCAGTTCACCCTGGCTGATAAAGCGATCTTCTGTCAGCCGGGAAGCCGGTCCCGATATTGAGATAGCGGCGACCACGCTGCCCGCATCGTCATAGATAGCGGAGGCGATACAATTCAGCCCGACAACATGTTCTTCCTGGTCAACGGTATAGCCCTGTTCACGCGCCCGCTCCAGATTTTTAAGCAGGATAGGTAAATCCACCAAAGTGGTCGGCGTAAACCGCCGCAAACCGGTATTGACGACGATCCCCACCAGCTCTTCTTCGGTGAGCGGGTAAAGCAGCGCTTTTCCGGCGCCGGAAGCATGTAACGGCAGACGACTCCCTAAGGGCGCGCACATTCTGACCATCGATTTGCACTCCTTTTGACCGATTAACACCGCTTCATTACCGTTGCGAATCGCTACGTTGACCGTCTCGCCAGAAAGCAGCATAAGTCGGCGCATAAAGGGTCCGGCCACCGAGAGGACATCGCGATTATGAATATACGCAGAGCCCACATTAAATACGCCTAAACCAATATGCCACCAGCCAAGCTGGCTATCCTGGTACACAAAATCAGCCGCTTGCAGTACCTTTAACAGGCGAAACGTCGTAGAAAGCGGTAAATCCAGGCTGCCGGAAATATCGCTAACTGATGAACTGCCGCCGCTTCTTTCGAGATATTGCAATATCGCTATGCCCCTCTCCAGCGCCTGAGCGCCTTTCTGCGCAGTCGGCTCTGCCTGTCCTGGCCTGCCGCGTCGTCTTACTTCCGTCATATTTACGTTAACTCCGGCCCAAAATATGAGCATAAACAATGAACAATATGTTCATCTTATGCAAGAAGGCCAATAGCGTCACGCAAAACAGAGTTCATGTGTCGGGATACTTTCAACATCACAGTTATCGCTGCCGCCGCGATCCACCGTCAGAAAATCGGTAACCGTCTGCCACGCAAACAGCGGGTGATGCCATACATTACGGTGATAATTGACGCCCTGCCGTCCGTTGCTAATAAACGCCCGCAGCGTGGAGAGATCGGGTTTATCATCGCCGAGCGCGACAATAACGACAAAAGCCTCGCCGTTCATCGGCACAAACGCCTGCGTACCTAAAGGATGACGTTCCAGTTCATGTACCACAATAGGCATCGCGGCCGGTTGCGCCCTGTTAATACTGATCAGCGTGCGATCCTGCTCCAGAACTTCAACCTTCGCCAGGTCGTGATATCGCTCAACTAACCCGTTGTTTATATGAAAAAAGTCACGTTCCTGCGTCTCAATAACATCGCCATAAGCGCTGAACGTCTTCTGATCTAACGGTAATACCTCAAGTTTCATTATTTTTCCCTTGTAGCTCGATTCCGTTTAACCGCGGTTTGGACTCTGTCCGGTTTCAATACCATGCAATCTAAAACCTTCGGGATTTAACATCAACATAAAAGTTGGAATATTTTTCCAAAAGTAGATTTAGACCACAAATCAAACATGGCTATTATGTAAAACTACTTAAAAATCATAGGAAAACAATTCTGGTTTTATCAGGATCGTAAGGAGGCGTCTGACGATGTTTGACCCGGAAACACTGCGTACCTTTATCAGCGTTGCCGAAACGGGGAGTTTCTCCAAAGCGGCGGAGCGCCTGTGTAAAACCACGGCAACTATTAGCTACCGCATCAAACTGCTGGAGGAAAATACCGGCGTAGGGCTGTTCTTTCGCACAACGCGAAGCGTCTCGTTGACGGCGGCGGGCTCTCACCTTCTCTCTCAGGCAAAAGACTGGCTTGCGTGGCTGGATAGCATGCCTGACGAGCTACGCCAGGTTAACGACGGCGTAGAGCGTCAGGTCAATATTGTGGTGAATAACCTGCTCTATAGCCCGCAAGCGGTCGCCAGTCTCTTATCGTGGCTTAATGCGCGTTACCCTTTCACTCAGTTTCACTTTTCCCGGCAAATTTATATGGGCGTCTGGGATTCGCTCCTGTATGAAGGTTTTTCGCTGGCGATTGGCGTAACTGGCACCGAGCCGTTGGCTAATACCTTTATGCTCGACCCTTTAGGTTCCGTACAATGGCGTTTTGTGATGTCCGCGGATCATCCTTTAGCTCACGTCAGCGGGCCTCTAACAGAAGCGCAGTTGCGCCGTTTCCCGGCAATTAATATCGAAGACAGCGCGCGTACGCTGACCAAGCGGGTAGCCTGGCGCCTTCCGGGGCAGAAGGAAATTATCGTGCCTGATATGGAAACCAAAATCGCCGCTCATCTGGCAGGCGTCGGTATCGGTTTTGTCCCGCAGCCGCTTTGTCAAACGCTGATCGACAAAAACGAACTGGTAAGCTGTACCATCCCTACGATGCGTCCGCCCTCACCGTTAAGCCTCGCCTGGCATAAATTTGGCGGAGGCAAAGCGGTAGAAGACATTGTGAAATTATTTACCCAACGGCAACCCGAAATAGCCGGTTTTTTATCCATTTTCAACACGGTACGCTGTTAAAAATCAAGCCACTTTGCGAATTGGCGCGTAAAATAGCGCAAAGGATGATTTAAGGTTACGTTTTACGTTATGCAAGACAGACAAAAAGCACAGGACTATCGCGCGCTCCTCCTTGCCGATACGCCTTTAATTGATGTACGCGCGCCGATTGAGTTTGAACAGGGCGCCATGCCGGGCGCTATCAACCTGCCATTGATGATGGATGACGAGCGAGCCGCCGTCGGCACCTGCTACAAACGTCAGGGCGCGGATGCGGCGTTAGCGTTGGGGCATCGGCTGGTTTGCGGCGACATTCGCCAGCAGCGGCTTGAGGCCTGGAAAGCCGCGTATCAACGTTTCCCCAACGGGTATCTGTGCTGCGCGCGCGGCGGTCAGCGGTCACATATCGTACAACGTTGGCTGCAAGAAACAGGGATTGACTGCCCGCTTATTGAAGGCGGCTATAAAGCGCTGCGCCAGACAGCAATTCAGGCGACCTGGCAACTGGCACAAAAACCGATACTTTTAATTGGCGGCTGTACGGGCAGCGGCAAAACGCAACTGGTGCGACAACAGCCCAACGGCGTGGATCTGGAAGGTCTCGCGCGTCATCGCGGCTCCTCTTTTGGCCGCACGCTGAACCCCCAGCTCAGCCAGGCCAGTTTTGAAAACAAACTTGCCGTTGAATTGCTGAAAATTAACGCGCGTCAGACGCTAAAAAGGTGGGTACTGGAAGATGAAGGGCGAACGATCGGCGCCAACCATCTGCCTGAGTGTTTACGCGAAAGAATGGCGCAGGCCCCCATTGCGGTAGTGGAAGATCCGTTTGCGCTTCGTCTGGAACGACTGCGTGAAGAGTATTTCATCCGTATGCATCACGACTTCACCCACGCCTACGGCGATGAAGCCGGTTGGCAGGCGTATAGTGAATATCTTCATCATGGACTATTCGCTATTCGCCGCCGTCTGGGGTTGCAACGCTTTGCCGAACTGACGGACACGCTGGATAGAGCGCTGGCAGAGCAATTATCCAGCGGCAGCACCGACGGCCATATGGCATGGCTGGTTCCGCTACTTAACGAATATTACGACCCAATGTATCGCTATCAACTGGAGAAAAAAGCCGCGAATATCGTTTTTCGCGGCCCATGGCAAGACGTTGCCAACTGGCTAAAAGCGCAATAGCTTACTTTTATTGCCGGCTGACGCCGGCTTAGTGTCTGTCGCGCTTGTCGGCACGTTTTGCCAGCCAGTCGCCCAGCATCTGAACGACCTGAACCAGCACAATCAGCGCCACCACGGTAACAACCATCACTTCGGTTTCGTAACGGTAGTAGCCATAGCGAATCGCCAGGTCGCCTACCCCGCCGCCGCCGACAATCCCGGCCATCGCCGAGTAGCCGATTAAGCTTACCAATGTAATCGTCAGGCCGCGCAGCAGCCCTGCGCTGGCTTCCGGCAACAGTACGGTACAGATAATACGCATCGGACTAGCGCCGAATGCCAGCGCCGCCTCAATAATCCCTTTATCGACTTCACGGAGCGCGCTATCTACCAGGCGTGCATAAAACGCGATTGCGGCCACCGACAGCGGGACGGAGGCTGCAATCGGGCCAATGGTATTGCCCAGCAAAAGCTGCGTTAGCGGCAGTAACAGCACCAGTAAAATAACAAATGGCACCGAGCGGATAATATTCACCAGAACCGAGGCGACGAGATAAATAAAACGGTTCTGCCAGAACAGATGACGATCGGTGACAAAAATCAGAAAACCGAGCGGTAGACCGCCAAGAATCGCCAGCACCGTTGAAATACTCAACATCTGGAAAGTTTCATTGAACGCCAGCGTTAAATCCGGCAATAAATCATCCACGGATCACCTCCACCTGTGCAGTACGTTGACGGATATGCTCCACGGCGGCGGCCACCGCCGTTGGATTATGCGGCGCGGTTAATTGCACCACCAGAATGCCCAACGCGCGTTCGCCGATATACTCAATCTTGCCATGCAGGATATTGACCGCGACGCCAAACTTGATCGCCACCTCCGACAGTACCGGCTGCTCCGCCGAATCGCCGATAAACAAAATTTTCAGCAGCTGCCCGGGCAGGTGTTCCCGTAAACGTTCCGGCAGGGTCAAATTAAGGGTATGAGATACCAGTTGCTGTGTGAAAGCGTGTTGCGGGTGGGCAAACACATCAAACACCTCGCCCGATTCCACAACCTTACCGCCCGACATCACCGCCACGCGATCGCAAATAGATTTGATCACGTTCATTTCATGGGTGATCAGCACAATAGTAATCCCGAGCTGTGCGTTGATCTGTCTGAGCAGGGCCAGAATCGTGGCGGAAGTTTCCAGATCCAGAGCGGAAGTTGGTTCGTCACACAACAAAACATCCGGATGGTTAGCGATAGCGCGCGCTATCCCCACCCGCTGTTTTTGCCCGCCGCTGAGCTGTACCGGAAAACGGTTCGCTTTATCGGCAAGGCCCACCAGCGTTAAAATTTCCGCCACCCGTGGCGCGATTTTGCTGCGTTCCCAGCCAGCCGCTTTCAGGCTAAACGCCACGTTTTGCGCCACTGTCCGGGTATGCATTAAGTTAAAATGCTGGAAAATCATACCAATACGCTGCCGCGCCTGGCGTAACGCTTTTCCGTCCAGCGCAGAAATTTCCACGCCGTTGACGTTGACGCGCCCCTGACTGGGACGCGTTAAGGCGTTCAGGGTACGCAGCAGAGTGCTTTTTCCTGCGCCGCTGGTACCGACAATGCCAAAAATCTCGCCCGCGGCGATATGCAGGCTCACATCATCCACCGCGCGCGTGGGGGTACCGCGACCGGCGGTAAAATCGACGCAGACTTTTTCTATTTCAATCATATTCACCTCAGAAATTGGGGATGGCCACCGCTGCGATCAGGGTGTCGCGGTCATCCATTCCGGTTTCTGGAAGGCGCTATAAATATTCTTTGGATCGTCGATGACCGCGCGATAAGCCGGCGATTTCACTGCCTCGACAATATCTTTGGCAAACGGCTTATCGGCATCTTCACTGCGTACCGCAATGATATTTTTCAGATTCTCATCCAGGTGTTCCTGCTTAATCGCGCTGGAGAGATCCAGTCCTGCCGCCACCGCAAAGTTCCCGTTAACCAGCGCGCCGGTCACGCCATCCAGCGTGCGCGGTAACTGTGCGGCTTCCAGCGGTTTGAAAACCAGTCCTTTTGGATTGCTGGCGATATCTCGTTCAGAGGCTTTGGTCGGATCAATATTGTCCTTAATCGTGATAAGCCCCAACGATTGCAGGAAGCGAAGGCCGCGCGCCAGGTTGGTCGGATCGTTGGAGAGGGTAATAATGTCCCCTTTTTTAAGCGCATCCAGACTGTTGATTTTACGTGAATAGAAGCCCATCCCGGCGGTCGGTACCACAATAAGTTTGCTGAGCTTCAGCCCTTTGTCAGCGGTGAATTTGTCAAAATAGAGGGTATGTTGAAAGAGGTTGGCGTCGATGCTGCCGTTAGCTAACGCCATATTGGGCTGGACATAGTCGCTAAACTCGCGCACCACAACCTTATACCCTTTTTCTTTTAATGTCGGCGCAATCGCCTGCTTCACCATGTCGCCATACGGCCCTGGCGCGACGCCAAATACGATCGTTTGCGGGGAACCATCGGCATGGGCAAACTGTAATCCGCAGGCCAGTAATAGCGTGCTGGCCGCAATGCGTAAACTCTGACGCAATCCCATAATTTCTCCATTTTAAATAGTGTGATGCTGTGCCGGATGCCGTTCATGCGGCATCGTCTGTTTTGGCCCAAACGAAAGGCTATTTCTTAACATGACACAGATCACAGCCTGCTGTCCTTGAAATTATTTCATGATGTTTCCTGGTGTGTCGTTAAATGTACGAGGCAGGCGCTCAGGCGTGTGTCAGGCGGGAATGGCGTAAAGGGAAATGCCGGATAAGAGGCCTTAACGCCAACATCCGGCAGAGGAAAACGCTTTAGAAATCGTAACGCAGACGCACCAGGTTCATATCGCCCAGATTGTCAGTGCTGGAGGTGAAAACATGTTCATAATCAACGCGGAAACCATAATCCAGTTGGAAGGTGATCCCCACGCCGTTATCGGTGCGCAGATAGTCGCGGCCATTCACATATTCAATGCGGTCGCCCATAAAGTACGGTTGAATAGCTTTCACGGCATACTGACCAATCGGGAAAGCGTAACCGACAAAATATTCCAGACCCCACGCATCGCCGGCAAAGTAATCATTCACAGACACTTTTTTGGTCGTCATAAAGTTCTGATACCAACCGCCGCCTGCGGCGATAGTCCAGTTTTCCGGCGTCCAGCTTAACGCGGTACCGACAATATTTTGATCGTAAGTTTTATTGCCGTTGCCGCGCATCTCCGCACGGGTATAGTTCCATGCCGTCCCCCAGGTCAGATCGTCAGTGAGATGGTAATCCACGCCTAAAGAACCGCCGCCTTTACGTTTGTAATTCAGGCCGTTATTGGCATTATAATCGTCGCTGAACAGATAAGACGCGTAGAGATCGACATTGCCAATTCTTTTCTTATACTTCAATGACTTACGCGTGCGGTAAGAACCATCGTAGTCGCCGTTAATCCCGTTGCCCGGCGCCTGACCTATCATGTCGTAATCCCAGATATCGGTTTTTACGCCCACCACATCGTAATAAATGCTGTTCTGTTGACCGAAGGTCAGCGTTCCCCACGTCGCGCTCTTGAAGCCGGTATACAGCATACGGCGAGTGGTATCAGTCGCGCCCTTCGCATAATGGTTATCCCAGTCAAATACCGCAGGGGTATTGACGCCCAGCTCGTAATAGCTAATCCAACTGATATCATCAAACAGATAATAATCCGCGGCGAAGCGGAAACGCGTCCCGCCATCAAAACCATTACGTTTATAACCGTTCGCGCCGTCATTGCCGGTCATATTCTGGAACTGCGGACGAATACTCCCGCCAACGGTGAAATTGAGTCGGCTGAGTGGATTACCCGCCTGGGGATCTTGTTTTAAAACGGTGATTTCCGCCTGAGTGGCGAAAGGCATGAAAGCCATTGCCGCGCCGATCGATGCCGCCAACGCTGTTATTTTAATTGTCATTATATTTTCCTTGATAGATAGCCAATCCAAATCATTTAGCAGGCAAATAATAACTTTTATAAAACCTTACGTATTGTGTATTTTTTAATGATTTGTGCTACTAAAAATCAAGGAGTTATCAATTTGTGCGACTAAAAAAGTACGCGCCGTTTTAAAAACCGGCGCGAAATTATTCACATAATGAATCATCCGCTAAACTGGCGGAATAGCGCTTTGCCTTTAAGCAAACGAACGCCAAGCCAGCCGCCGCATACGGAAAGCAGCAGCGCGCCGCAAAACGGCAGTGCGACCCATAAACGCCAGTCCGGCTCCCAGGGGAAATCAAAAACGTTGATTTGTAAGATCGCCAGCGCCGTCTCCGCGCCAATCGCGGCGACCAGCCCGGCAACTAACCCCAGCATGGCGAATTCGCACCAGAGTGTGGTACGCAACAGTTTCTTTCCGGCTCCTAATGTGCGCCACACCACCAGCTCCTGATGGCGCTGACGCATCCCGACCTGTACCTGGGCCAGTAATAGCAACATGCCGCAGAGGGTGACTAGCACAACCATCACCTCCAGCGCCCGGCTGACCTGCTCCAGCACCTGCCCCACCTGTTTCAGGATCGCCCCGATATCCAACAGGCTGACGGTAGGAAACTCGCGGTTAAGCTGCGTTAACATGCCGTTGCCATTCTCCCAGCGAAAACTGGTCAACCAGCTTTGTGGTTGCCCGTCCAGCGCCCCGGAAGGAAAAATGAAGAAAAAGTTGGGCCGCAGGCTTTCCCAGTCCACTTGACGCAGGCTGGTGACTTTAGCGCTAAACGCCTGGGTATCGCCCATAAAGGTTACGCTATCGCCGAGTTTGACGTTCAGCCGCTTCGCCAGCCCCTCTTCCATGGAGACTTCGCCCGGTTTTGGCGGCCAGTGACCGGCGACCAGCGGATTATGCGCCGGGCGCGTATCCTGCCAGGTCAAATTCAGTTCACGGTTGAGCGACTCATCCTGCTGACCTTCCGTCGGATTACCGTTTATCTTCGTTAACCGCGCCCGCACAATCGGATAAAACGTCTGCGGAATCACCTGATGTTCCGCCAAAAAGGCTTTCAGCGGCGCGACCTGATCTGAAGCAATATTGATAAGGAAATAGTTCGGACTTTCCGGCGGGAGCTGCTGTTGCCAGCGATCAAGGAGGTCGCCGCGCAGCACCAGCAAGAGCGCCAGCAGCATAAACGAAAGCGAAAACGCCGAAAGCTGACTCAACGTTGACCACGGCTGACGCAGAAGTCGGCTGACGGCCAGACGCAGCGGTAGCGACGTCAACGTCATGCCGCGCAGCACGTTAAGCAGCATCCAGCCCACCAGACCGCACAGCAGCGCCAGTATCACGGCGCCCGCCAGAACCGCCCACAACAGCATACTTCCGCCCATCAATCCGGCGAGCAGCGCCACCACGACGGCGCAGGCGACAGGCAAATAAATTTTTAACGGCCAGACGCGAGCGACAACGTCGCGGCGCAGCACCCGTAGCGGCTGGGTCGCCAGCAACAATCGATAAGGCCGTAAACCGACCAGCAGAGAGATGACCGTCATCGCGCCCAGCGCCCACAGCCAGGGCCACAGGCTGGCGGGCGGCAAATCGGCGGGCAATACCGGTTTTAGCAGCACCAGCAATATGTTTTCAAACAGTAACCCAATCGCGCCTCCCGTGACGGCGGAAAGCCCCAGCACCATCAACCACTGTCCGATGATAAGTTTACGCAACTGGGCCCGGCCCGCGCCCAACGTTTTTAAAATCGCCACCAGATCGTAGCGGCTACGGCAGTAATGGCTCATCGCCACCGCGACGGCAGCTACCGCCAGCAGTAGCGTTAATAACGCCGAAAGCAGCAAAAACTGCTGCGAACGTTCGAGCGATTTCCCCAATGCCCCGTCATCCTGCTCCAGCCCGTACCAGCGATGTTCCGGTTTAAGCTGCGGTAACAGCCAGCTTTCATAGCCAGCAAGCTGTTGCGGCGTTCCGCCGAATTTATACCGCCACATCACGCGGCTCCCCGGCTGTATCGCACCGGTTTTTGCCACATCGGCCATATTCATCATCAGACGCGGCGCCATCTGAAAAGGGTTAAATCCGGAATCCGGCTCCTGCACCACTTCACCGGCAATACGCAAGGTCACGTCGCCGACATCAATGGTATCGCCCGTTTTCAAATTAAGCAGCGCCATCAGACGCGGCGCCAGCAGTACGCTACCCGGCTGCGGTTTCACTCCGCCAGGACGGGTTTGCAATTCGCCGTACATCGGATAAACGCTATCTACCGCCTTCACGCTGGCCAGTTGCGGCGTATCGCCGGCAAACGTCATGGTCGCAAAGGTTAACTGCTCGCCCACGTTAAGACCGCGTTTACGCGCCTCTTCAAGCCAGGCTTTCGGTACCTCCCGCGAACTTTGCAGCGTCCGATCGCCTGCCATAAACTCGCGGCTTTGCTGACTTAACCCTTTTTCCATCCGGTCGCTGATACTGCCGAGCGCCAGTACGCAGGCCACCGCCAGACTCAACGCCAGCCAGACAATAATCAGCGACGGCGAGCGCCATTCGCGCCAGAACCAGCGGGCTATCATGCCTCCTCCTGTAACTGACCGTTGACCAACCGCAGCCGCCGGTCGCAGCGCGCCGCCAGCGCCGGGTCGTGCGTCACCAGAATCAGCGTGGTGCCGTGCTCGCGGTTAAGCGAAAATAGCAGGTCGGCGATTTTATCTCCGGTCTGACGGTCAAGGTTGCCCGTCGGCTCATCGGCAAACAGCACATCAGGACGTCCGTTAAACGCGCGCGCCAGCGCTACGCGCTGCTGTTCGCCGCCGGAAAGCTGTGCCGGAAGGTGGTCAAGCCGTTTTCCCAGTCCCAGTTGTTCGAGCAGCGCTTTCGCCCCCGCCTTACTCTGACCGCTGTTTTCACCGCGTAGCAGGGCCGGTAGCTCAACGTTTTCCAGCGCGTTAAGCGTAGGAATAAGCATGAAGGATTGAAAAACAAAACCGACATGCTGAGCGCGAAGCTGCGCCCGCGCCTCTTCGTCCATCTGGTGAAGCGGTTTCCCGACCAGACTGACCTCTCCGCTACTGCCGTCATCCAGTCCGGCGAGAATCGCCAGCAGCGTAGATTTTCCCGATCCTGATTCGCCAATCAGCGCAATGGTTTCGCCGCGTTTGACAACCAGTTCAACTCCGGTAAGGATGGAAAGCTCATGCTCACCCTGACCGACGGACTTCCTGAGACGATGAACTTCAACACTGTTTTCCGCTGGCATTTGCCCTTCCTGTTTTTGATCCTGTTAACTTTCCGTGCCGCCGCCGCAGACACCTTATTAATTCTGGGCGATAGCCTCAGCGCCGGTTACCGTATGGCCGCCAGCGCGGCATGGCCGTCGCTCCTTAATGATAAATGGCAAAACAAAACGTCGGTCGTTAATGCCAGTATAAGCGGTGATACCTCGCAGCAGGGACTGGCGCGTTTGCCGGCGCTGTTGCAACAGCATCACCCGCGCTGGGTAGTGGTGGAACTTGGCGGCAACGATGGCCTACGCGGTTTTGCGCCTGCGCAAACCGAACAGACGCTACGTAAAATCATTCAGACGGTGAAAGCCGCCGATGCCCAACCGTTACTGATGCAAATTCATCTGCCCGCTAACTACGGTCGCCGTTATAATGAATCCTTTAGCGCCATTTATCCTAAGCTCGCCAAAGAGTTCGATATTCCTCTGTTACCGTTTTTTATGGAAGAGGTATATCTGAAACCGCAGTGGATGCAGGATGACGGCATTCATCCCAACCGCGACGCCCAGCCGTTTATTGCTGACTGGATGGCGAAGCAGTTGACCCCTTTTCTCTCCTGAATCATTCGAGTTGCATGAAGGCGGCACGTAAGAGAATTTCCAGGAGCACAGATACCTATGTGACTGGAGTAAACGAACGCACAGGCAACTTGAAGTATGACGGATATAGTTAACCACGACTCTTAAATCAACGGAGATCCTGACAGGTAAAGTTATGCAAAAATCGGTCTTAATAACAGGATGTTCCAGCGGAATCGGTCTGGACAGCGCGCTTGAACTTAAACGCCAGGGCTTTCAAATCCTGGCGGGCTGCCGCAAACCTGATGATGTCGCCCGGATGAACAGTATGGGATTTACCGGCGTGTTGATCGATCTCGACTCCCCTGAAAGCGTGGATCGTGCCGCCGATGAAGTGATCGCCCTGACCGATAATCGTCTGTATGGGATCTTTAACAATGCCGGCTACGGCGTGTATGGCCCCCTTTCCACCATCAGCCGTGAGCAGATGGAGCAACAGTTTTCCAGTAATTTCTTCGGCGCGCATCAGCTTACTATGCGCTTACTTCCCGCCATGTTGCCGCATGGCGAAGGACGCATTGTGATGACCTCATCGGTGATGGGGCTGATTTCCACCCCAGGGCGCGGCGCTTACGCCGCCAGCAAATATGCGCTCGAAGCCTGGTCTGACGCGCTACGTATGGAGCTACGGCACACAGGCATTAAAGTGAGCCTGATAGAACCGGGGCCGATTCGTACCCGTTTTACGGATAACGTTAACCAGACGCAGCGTGATAAACCGGTAGAAAATCCCGGCATCGCCGCACGTTTCACCCGCGATCCTGACGCGGTAGTAGCGAAAGTACGTCATGCTTTTGCAAGCGATAAACCCAGGCTGCGCTATCCCGTTACGCTGGTCACCTGGGCGGTGATGGCGCTGAAACGCATATTGCCGGGCCGGATGCTGGATAAAATTTTACAAAGCTGAGTTGAAGCGCGCCCGTCAGCCCCCATGTAAACGTGACACAGACAAAAGAGAGCGACGCCATGTCCGTACAGAACATTGTCAATATTAATGAATCCAACCTGCAGCAGACCTTAGAGCAGTCCATGACCACGCCGGTACTGTTCTATTTCTGGTCTGAACGCAGCCAACACTGTCTGCAATTAACGCCAGTGCTGGAAAGCCTGGCTGCCCAGTACCACGGTCAGTTTATTCTGGCAAAGCTGGACTGCGACGCCGAACAGATGATCGCCGCTCAGTTTGGGCTGCGCGCCATCCCGACAGTCTATCTGTTCCAGAATGGCCAACCGGTCGATGGTTTCCAGGGACCGCAGCCGGAAGAGGCGATCCGCGCTCTGCTGGATAAAGTACTGCCGCGCGAAGAAGAGCTAAAGGCGCAACAAGCGATGCAGTTAATGCAGGAGGGCAACTACATTGACGCGCTGCCGTTGCTCAAAGACGCCTGGCAGCTCTCTTCGCAGAACAGTGAGATTGGCCTGTTACTGGCGGAAGCGCAAATTGCGCTGAACCGCTCTGAAGAGGCCGAAGCGGTGTTAAAAACTATCCCGCTACAGGATCAGGATACCCGTTATCAGGGGCTGGTTGCGCAGATCGAACTGCTTAAACAGGCGGCGGATACGCCGGAAATTCAGCAACTTCAGCAGCAAGTCGCGGACAATCCGCAGGATGCGGCTTTGGCAACGCAACTGGCATTGCAGTTGCACCAGGTCGGACGTAATGAAGAAGCGCTGGAATTGCTGTTCAGCCATCTGAGAAAAGATCTTACCGCCGCCGAGGGACAGACGCGCAAAACCTTCCAGGAGATCCTTGCCGCGCTCGGCACCGGCGACGCGCTGGCGTCGAAATACCGCCGCCAGTTGTACGCGCTACTGTATTAATCCTCTCTTGCCTGATGGCGCGCTTATCTGGCCTACCTGTCGTCCTCAGGCCGGATAAGGCGCTTGCGCCATCATCCGGCAACTATCATGATTTCTTGAGCGGCATCACTACCAACTGATGACGCGAATTATAGAACTTCCGGTAGGTTAAATAGCAGGCAATGATGGTAGACAGGCTGGCTGTCGACAACAGCATAAACGTTACCATAATTTGATATTTAATCGCTTTTACCGGATCGATCCCGGCAAAAATCAGCCCGGACATCATCCCCGGCAGGCTCACCAGCCCAACGGTCTTTGCCGAGTCGATCGTCGGGATAAGCGATGCGCGGATGCTATCGCGGATAAGCCCGGCGGAGGCCATTTTCGGCGTTGCGCCCAAACTTAACTTTTCCTGGATTTGCTGCTGCTCGCTATGAAAACGCAGCCCCAGTTGGTTGTAGCACAGCCCTACCGCTACCATCGCATTACCGGCGACCATGCCAGCGATGGGAATCACCTGCATCGGCGCAAATTCAATCGAACCGGTAAGCACCAGTACCGTCAGCGTTAGCCCGGCGCCGACGGTGATGGCGATAAACGAGGAGAGAAATGCCTTATCGATATATTTACTGCGCTTTTGCGCGTTCCATGCGGCGTTAAAACAGATGAACAGCACCATCAGTAGCGTCAGGGCGGCATGATTAACGCCAAAGATGTATTTCAGTACATAGCCGACAATAATGAGCTGTATCACCGCCCGGCATACGCTCCACAGAATATCTTTTTCCAGCGCCAGCTTTTCCTTGTGACTGATGAGCATCGCGACCACCACCAGCAGCATCGATAACGCCAGCGAGGTATTGGTAATATTATGCTCGTTCATAACGCGCCTCCTGCATCTCTCCGGCAGATGGCGTTAACGTTATCACCTTATCCGCGTGTTGAATTTCATCTTTATCATGCGTTACCCACAAGACAGCGACCTGCTTATCGCGAACATAGCGATGAATAATATCATTCACATTCCGTTTGTTATGTTCATCCAGCGCGCTGGTTATTTCGTCGAGTAACAGTATTTTCGGCAGAAACTGTAGATTACGAATTAGAGCAATACGCTGTTTTTCTCCGCCGGAAAGCGCGGTAATCGGTTTTTGCAGAATCGTCTCCGGCAGTTCAAAACGCGCCAGATCGTCTGCGAAGGCTGTCGGCTGCGGGCGCTGATGGCGAATTTGCCAGGGAAAAATCAGGTTATCGTAAACCGTATCGCCAAACAGCGCTGGCGTCTGAGCGCAATAAGAAACCTGCTGGCGATAGGCTTCCGGACTCAGAGTAGTAATATCCTGCCCCTCAAAAAGAATCACGCCGATATCAGGGCTTATTAACGAGGCCACCATTTTCAACAACGTACTTTTTCCGCAGCCAGAAGGACCGGTAATTAACTTAAATTCGCCGCGTTGCAGCGTAAAACTGATGTTATTCACTATTTTTGTCGTCGCAGTCCGGTAACCGACCTGCTTTAACTCAAGCAACATGCTACGTTCTGTCATTTATTGCGCATCCGTTGTTCATATTTTTATAGCGATAGTGTATCCCTGTAATTAATAAGGGGGGAACATGCTTTACTGAATCAGGTATAATTCGCTTAATTCGTCAGCAAAATCGGTTTATGGACAACGTAACAGGAGGTTTAGCTATGCTCATTCTTATCCCTATTCTCATTTTCGTCGCGCTGGTGATCGTCGGCGCGGGCGTCAAAATCGTTCCGCAGGGATACCAGTGGACGGTGGAGCGCTTTGGACGTTACACCAAAACCCTGCAGCCGGGATTAAGCCTTGTTGTACCGTTTATGGACAGAATTGGCCGCAAGATCAATATGATGGAGCAGGTGCTGGATATTCCGTCGCAGGAGGTGATCTCAAAAGATAACGCCAACGTCACTATCGATGCGGTCTGTTTTATTCAGGTTATCGATGCGCCGCGCGCCGCCTATGAAGTCAGTAACCTGGAACTGGCGATCATTAACCTGACCATGACCAATATCCGTACGGTGCTCGGTTCGATGGAGCTGGATGAAATGCTCTCCCAGCGCGACAGCATCAACACGCGGCTGCTGCATATTGTCGATGAAGCCACCAACCCGTGGGGAATTAAAGTTACCCGTATCGAAATTCGCGATGTCCGCCCGCCCGCGGAATTGATCTCCTCTATGAACGCCCAGATGAAAGCGGAACGTACCAAACGCGCCTATATCCTTGAGGCCGAAGGGGTACGTCAGGCGGAAATCCTGAAAGCCGAGGGGGAAAAACAGTCGCAGATTCTGAAAGCCGAAGGCGAACGTCAGTCCGCTTTCCTGCAGGCGGAAGCGCGCGAACGTTCCGCCGAAGCGGAAGCCCGCGCTACGCAGATGGTATCTGAAGCCATCGCCGCCGGGGATATTCAGGCGATAAACTACTTCGTGGCGCAGAAATACACCGAAGCGTTACAGCAAATCGGCTCGGCGAATAACAGCAAAGTGGTCATGATGCCGCTGGATGCCAGCAGTCTGATGGGCGCTATCGCCGGGATCAGCGAGCTGGTTAAGGACAGCGCCAGCGAACGGAAAAAAGCATGATAGCGATGATTCTGGTACATCCGCATATCTTCTGGCTTAGCCTCGGCGGCCTGTTGTTGGCTGCGGAAATGCTCGGCGGTAACGGCTATTTGCTGTGGAGCGGCGTGGCGGCAGTGATTACCGGCTTAACCATCTGGCTCTTACCGCTCGGCTGGGAATGGCAGGGCGTGCTGTTTGCGGCCTTAACGTTACTGGCGGCCTGGCTTTGGTGGCGCTGGCTGGCGCGTCGCGTGCGGGAACAAAAGCCGACCGACAGCCGCCTTAACCAACGCGGACAACAACTGGTAGGCCGCCGGTTTATGCTTGATGCCGCGTTAGTGAACGGACGGGGTCATATGCGAGTCGGCGACAGCTCGTGGCCGGTATGCGCTGACGAAGACCTGCGCGCAGGTACGCATGTCGAAGTGATCGCCGTGGAAGGCATCACCTTACGCATTCGTGCCGTTTAATCAACGTGGCTTTTGCGCCTTGTGATGACAGCAGCCGGAAAGATTATCAATAATCGGGCAGTCGGCGCTGTCATCGCCGGGACAACTCTCCGCCAGCGCCAGCAGTTGATCGCGCATTGATTGCAGCTCGCTGATATGGCGCTCGATCTCCGCGACCTTTTCCAGCGTCCGCTTTTTCACATCTGCGCTATGGCGTCGCGGATCGTTAAACAGATTGACCAGTTCGCCACACTCTTCCAGATTAAACCCCACCTGCCTCGCCTGTCGCAGCAACGTCAGCTCGTTTAAATGCTTCTGCGTGTAGGTGCGATAACCATTTTCGCTACGTAATGGCGGCGTCACCAGCCCTTTCTCTTCATAAAACCGAATGGCTTTGCTGGTTAAACCGGTTTTTTTCGCCACATCGCTAATATTCATATTTCCCCCTTGACCTTAACCTTGCTGGAAGGTTTAACCTTTATCACAGTGAGTCACTACGATTACTAAGGTCAATGAATTGATGACCAATCATAAAGGAGTTTTTACTATGTCTCAAACTATCGACCTGACCCTGGACGGTTTGTCCTGCGGTCATTGCGTTAAACGCGTGAAAGAAAGTCTTGAACAACGTCCGGATGTTGAGCTGGCGGACGTCACCGTAACCGAAGCGCACGTTACCGGTACCGCCAGTGCGGACGCGTTAATTGAAACCATCAAACAAGCCGGGTATGGCGCGACGTTAAGCCACCCAAAGGCTAAACCGCTGACGGAGTCATCAATCCCGTCGGAAGCACTGGCAGCGGTTCCTCATGAGCTTCCGGTAGCGACGGCCGATGAAGAAAGCCAACAGTTGCTGTTAAGCGGCATGAGCTGCGCCAGTTGTGTCACCCGCGTACAACATGCGCTACAAAGCGTACCGGGCGTCACGCAGGCACGGGTAAACCTGGCGGAACGCACTGCGCTGGTGATGGGCAGCGCGTCCGCCGCTGATTTAGTGCAGGCGGTGGAAAAAGCCGGCTACGGCGCAGAAGCGATTGAAGATGACATCAAACGCCGCGAGCGCCAGCAGGAAACCGCCATCGCCACCATGAAACGTTTTCGCTGGCAGGCCATCGTTGCCCTGGCGGTCGGTATACCGGTCATGGTCTGGGGGATGATCGGCGATAACATGATGGTGACCGGCGACAACCGCAGCCTGTGGCTGGCTATTGGCCTGATCACGCTTGCGGTGATGGTCTTTGCGGGCGGTCACTTTTACCGTAACGCGTGGAAAAGCCTGCTGAACGGCACGGCGACGATGGATACGCTGGTGGCGCTCGGCACCGGGGTCGCCTGGCTCTACTCCATGAGTGTCAACCTGTGGCCGCAGTGGTTCCCGATGGAAGCACGGCACCTCTATTACGAAGCCAGCGCGATGATTATCGGTCTGATTAATCTCGGACACATGCTGGAAGCGCGCGCCCGTCAGCGTTCCTCAAAAGCGCTGGAAAAATTACTCGATCTCACCCCGCCCACCGCACGCGTAGTGACAGAAGACGGCGAAAAAAGCGTCCCGCTGGCGGACGTTCAGCCAGGGATGCTGCTGCGGCTCACTACCGGCGATCGCGTGCCGGTGGATGGCGAAATTACCCAGGGCGAAGCGTGGCTTGATGAAGCCATGCTGACCGGCGAACCCATTCCGCAGCAAAAAGGCGAAGGCGACAGCGTTCATGCCGGCACCGTCGTCCAGGACGGCAGCGTCCTGTTCCGCGCCAGCGCGGTGGGCAGTCATACCACGCTGTCACGCATTATTCGCATGGTACGCCAGGCGCAGAGCAGTAAACCGGAAATTGGCCAACTGGCCGATAAAATCTCCGCGGTATTCGTTCCCGTCGTCGTGGCCATTGCGCTGTTCAGCGCCGCTATCTGGTATTTCTTCGGGCCGGCGCCGCAAATTGTTTATACGCTGGTCATCGCCACCACCGTACTGATTATCGCCTGCCCTTGCGCATTAGGCCTGGCGACGCCAATGTCGATTATTTCCGGCGTAGGCCGCGCTGCCGAATTCGGCGTGCTGGTACGCGACGCCGATGCCCTGCAACGCGCCAGTACGTTGGATACCCTCGTTTTTGATAAAACCGGGACGCTGACGGAAGGCAAGCCGCAAGTGGTGGCGATAAAAACCTTTAACGGCGTTGAGGAAGCTCAGGCATTACGTCTGGCTGCCGCGCTCGAACAAGGCTCCAGCCACCCGCTGGCCCATGCGATTCTGGAAAAAGCCGGCGATGATAAACTGCCGCAGGTGAACGGTTTCAGAACGCTGCGCGGACTGGGCGTCAGCGGTGAAGCGGAAGGTCATCAACTGCTTCTGGGGAACCAGGCGTTGCTGAACGAACAGCACGTCGCCACGGATGACATGACGGCGGAAATCACCGCGCAGGCCTCGCAAGGCTCGACTCCGGTCCTTCTGGCGATTGACGGTAAAGCGGCGGCGTTACTGGCGGTACGCGATCCATTGCGCAGCGATAGTATTGCCGCGCTTGAACGCCTGCACAACGCCGGATACCGTCTGGTAATGCTCACCGGGGATAACCCAACGACGGCTAACGCGATTGCCAAAGAAGCGGGTATTGATGAAGTGATTGCGGGCGTTCTGCCGGATGGCAAAGCCGATGCGATTAAACGTCTGCAAAGCCAGGGTCGTCAGGTTGCGATGGTCGGCGATGGTATCAACGATGCGCCCGCGCTGGCGCAGGCGGACGTCGGTATCGCGATGGGCGGCGGCAGCGATGTGGCAATTGAAACCGCGGCGATTACGCTGATGCGCCATAGTCTGATGGGCGTGGCGGATGCGCTGGCCATTTCGCGCGCGACGTTGCGCAATATGAAACAAAACCTGCTTGGCGCATTTATCTACAACAGCATTGGTATCCCGGTGGCCGCCGGTATTCTGTGGCCGTTTACCGGTACCTTGTTAAACCCGGTAGTAGCAGGCGCGGCAATGGCGCTGTCTTCCATTACCGTCGTCAGCAATGCCAACCGGCTATTGCGTTTTAAACCGAAAGCGTAAAAACGCTATATCAGGCAGCATCAGCTGCCTGATATATTATTAAGCCATCAGTAATTTACCGTATCAATATATAAAAATTTAACCGCACATCCTGTAGAAAAATAAAAAACAACATTTTATAATGTTTTTTTGAATCATAAGGATGTGTTATTTATGTTTAGAAAAGCAGTTACGCTTCTTTTCCTGCTTTCTCCCGCCGTCAGTTATGCAGGGTTATTTGATTCCACTCCAGAGTTAAAATGTGGCAACGATAATGCAGTCACGGCGGCAAAAGAATGGATTTACAATGAAGCATTAGGTCGTTTACAGCAAGACTATATTAAAGAGCCCTCCACGCTTTTCTTCGATATCCCCCAGACTCAATACGAGCAACAACTCCGGGCTATTCCTGTTCAATTCAGTGATGTAATCACGCAGAACCCTCAAGCAGAAAATGCCAACTTACGAACTTGCTCGGCTACCGTCGCCATGGGTATTCCTCAGCCATTATTTAAATTAATGAAAGACTTACCAAACACTCTATTCTATATTTCACAAGGGGATGGACAGGTAATAAACAATACGGTGACCTGGAAACAGGTTAACTACAATATTCAGCTAGCAGACAACAACAAAGATATTGTTGTCACCCCTGTGCCAAAAACCGATAAATTGGCGCGGTCTATTTATGTAATGGCAAGAATGACGGTATCTGGTGATAGCATTATAAAGAAAAAAAATAACTCACTGATTGAAATCGCAGCAAAGAAATTTGAGAGTAGAGATCGCGAGCTTAATCAGGTCTGGAAATCGCTACCCGCCTCTGCCCGAACGGCATTAAAACAAGAACAGCGAGTCTGGGTGACCAAAAAAGAGCAGCAGTGCGGCAAACTTAGCGATGCAAAATCCGAGGCCATACCCGCTGAAAAGCGCATCAGTATTTATAAATGCCAGCTTGAAATGACCATCGCCAGAACGGCCTATCTCGACGGCAGCGAATAACCCGACCGATCGTTGACGTCCCGTCAGGGCGCATTGCGCCCTTTTCTCCAACGCGCTAGCATGAGCTTTTTCAAAGGGAGCGCGTATGAAGCTATTAAATCAACTTAAACGTTTATGGCGCGCGCTGCGTGGTACCCCAAATAGTTGGCCTGCTATCGATCTCTCCCTGCCCGGCGGTCGTCATCTGCATCTGGTTGGCAGTATTCATATGGGGACGCGCGATATGGCTCCTCTTCCAGCAAAGCTGGTGAAAAAGCTACGCCAGGCCGACGCGCTGGTCGTTGAAGCGGATATTTCTGGTAACGAAACGCCATTCAGCAATCTCCCCAAATGCCCGCCGTTGGTCGAACGTCTCAGCGCCGGGCAGTTAAGCGCACTGGAAAAACGGGTCAGCGAGTTGGGTATGCCGCTGATCCATTTTGATAATCAACCTTTATGGCAGATAGCTATGGTGCTACAGGCCACGCAGGCGCAACGGCTGGGATTGCGTCCGGACTATGGCATTGATTATCAGCTATTACAGGCTGCCCGCGAAATGTCGCTGCCGGTGCAAGAGCTGGAAGGGGCGAAACACCAGCTCGAACTACTCTGCGATCTGCCCGATGGCGGGATGGCGCTGCTCGACGACACGCTGACGCACTGGCACACCAACGCACGGCTTTTGCAGGTGATGATCGGCTGGTGGCTTGAGCAGCCGCCGACCAGCGTCGGCGCTTCGCTCCCCAGAACGTTTAGCCAGCCGCTGTATGATGTACTGATGGTAAAACGCAATGAAGCCTGGCGCGACGCGCTGCTGGCACTGCCGCCGGGACGCTACGTGGTAGCCGTAGGGGCGCTACATCTGTACGGCGAAGGCAACCTACCGCAAATATTGAAATAAAAAAATGGCCAATATCGCTATTGGCCCGTCAAAGAGGAATTTCATCGTTATTATTATCCCGACGCTTTCGCTTCGGATCTTCAGATTGTCGCTCAAAGTTGCCGCAACTGCCAAGACCTAATGCACAAGATTATACTATTTTTTAGTCCGCTTTCGGGCGTATGCTGATGGCAAATCACGTCTGTAGTAAGAAGGAACGTTATGACACCCGCAGTTAAGTTACTCGAAAAAAACAAGATTCCGTTTAACATTCACACCTACGATCACGATCCGAATGAAACTAACTTTGGCGATGAAGTGGTGCGTAAGCTCGGGCTAAACGCCGATCAGGTGTATAAAACGCTTTTGGTTGCCGTGAATGGCGATATGAAGCAACTGGCCGTCGCCGTGACGCCTGTAGCCGGACAGCTGGATTTGAAAAAAGTCGCCAAAGCTCTGGGCGCGAAAAAGGTCGATATGGCCGACCCGATGGTGGCGCAACGCACCACGGGATATCTGGTCGGCGGGATCAGTCCGCTGGGACAGAAGAAACGGCTGCCCACGCTGATTGACGCGCCTGCCCGCACGTTTGCCACTATTTATGTTTCCGGTGGTAAACGCGGGCTGGATATTGAACTGGCGGCTGACGATTTGGCCGCCATCCTGGGTGCTAAATTCGCTGATATCGCGCGTCGGGATTAAGCCTGCGTAAAATACATTGCCGGATAGCGGCGCAAACGCCTTATCCGGCCTACAGCAGACATAATCCGTAGGCCTTAAGGCTGCGCGCCATCAGGCAGTGATGGCTATCCGTACCGCTACAGCCAGCTCACCTCGCCCTTTGGCGTAAACGCCGCCGCATCCAGCGGTGAATTTTGCTGAATAAACTCTTTCAGCACTTCCGCGTCAATAAACCCGGTATTCACGTAGCCCGGTTTGTTATCGATTCGCGGATAACCATCGCCGCCCGTGGCGTTGAAACTCAGCGTCGCCATGCGGTAGGTTTTAGCCGGATCAACAGGCTCGCCTTTGATTTTCAGATCGGTGAGCTTGCCCTCTTTGGCGACAAAGCTCACATTGGCGAACTGTGGATAGGCGCCGGAGTCCGGTTTCATCTGCGCTACGGCGGTGAGATAATCAACCACCTCTTTGCCGCTCATATCGGCATACACCACAATGTTGCCGAACGGCTGTACCTTGAGCACGCTTTTATAGGTAATATCTCCCGCCTCAATCGAGTCGCGAATACCGCCGCCGCTCATCACGCCAAAATCGGCGCCGGTGCGCGCGATCTGCGCAGCCAGAATCACCCGTCCCATATTGGTCTGGACAAATCTGACCTTACTGCGATCGCCTTCAAGAAGGCCATTCACGCTACCAATTTTCACCTCCAGTTGCGCTTTACCTTTATTCTGGAACGGCGTTAATAACGAGAGCATTTGCGGATTTTCGGCGATTTCCGGCGTGTAAAGTACACGCTCGCTTTTCCCGTTATCCCAGGTCACTTTTTTCTTGAGATTTACCGGAATAAGCTGGTAGTTAACCATTTTCATCTCGCCGTTACGGAATTCGAAATCCGCGCGGCCCACATATTTACCCCACTCATGCGCCTGCACGATCCAGATGCCATTTTGCTTATCCGGCGCGCAGGGCGTTCCCGGTACGTAATTCACCTGTTTTTTATTTTCCGACGCCATGCATACCGGGTCTTGTGAGTGACCGCCCACAATCATCGCCAGCGAACCGGCAGGCAGGCTACGCGCCATCTCAACGTCGCCCGGCGCGTTCGAACCGTGATCGCCGTTGTCATAATGTCCCATATGCGTGGTCGCGATAATCACGTCCGGTTTTTCATTCATATTAAGTTCCTGAATCACCACCTTTGCTTCTTCAGCAGGTTTACGAAACTCAATATCGGTGAAATATTCCGGGTTGCCTATTTTCGCCGTGTCATCGGTGGTTAAGCCGATTACCGCGATTTTTATATCCTGGCGTGTAAAAATAGCCCACGGCTTAAACAGACGCTCGCCGGTACTTTTTTGATAAATATTGGCGGAAAGAAAGGGAAACTTCGCCCACTTTTCCTGCTGGCGCAATACGGTGAGCGGATTATCAAATTCATGATTACCGACGGCCATAGCGTCGTAGCCAATCAGATTCATCCCGCGGAAATCGGGCTCCGCATCCTGGAGATCGGATTCCGGCACCCCGGTATTAATGTCGCCGCCGGATAACAACAGGACGCTTCCCCCCTCTTGCGCCACCTCTTTACGGATACTGTCCACCAGCGTTTTTTGCGCCGCCAGACCATATTCGCCATATTCGCTGCGCCAGAAGTGACCGTGGTGATCGTTGGTATGCAGGATAGTAATTTTATAGGTTTTATCTTTTTCGTAAGCCTGTGCAGGCTGAGTCGTCAGCGCGAACGCCGCCAGTAACGCTAGCGCCACACCCCGTTTCAAAAATTTCATCTTTCTCTCCCTGACTCAATATCAACCGCAGAAATTACCTTTCCTTGCAATAATAGACAAATATGTTTTCAGAATTGAGACTTCCTTCAAACACATTTCACAGGTATGTTAGGCAAGTAATAATTACACATCCTACTATCTCCAACATCGCATAAAATTTAAGTGACTTTCTATGGCCATGAGTGAACCAACCCAGCCGTTAGCCGGCGCGCCCGCAGCGGCCGCTAAAGCACGTACTTCGTTTGGTATTTTGGGCGCGATCAGTCTTTCCCATCTGCTGAACGATATGATCCAGTCGCTAATCTTAGCCATTTATCCCCTGTTGCAGGCAGAGTTTTCGCTGACTTTCGTCCAGATAGGTTTGATCACCCTGACGTTCCAGCTCGCCTCATCGCTGCTGCAACCGGTCGTCGGCTACTGGACGGATAAATATCCCATGCCGTGGTCGCTGCCTGTCGGCATGTGTTTTACCCTGAGCGGGCTGGTACTGCTGGCAATGGCGGGAAGTTTTGGCGGCGTATTGCTCGCTGCGGCGCTGGTGGGTACCGGCTCGTCCGTTTTTCACCCGGAATCGTCCCGCGTGGCGCGCATGGCCTCCGGCGGACGTCATGGTCTGGCGCAGTCTATCTTCCAGGTCGGCGGTAACTTCGGCAGTTCATTGGGCCCGCTGCTGGCCGCCGTGATTATCGCGCCCTATGGCAAAGGGAATGTCGCCTGGTTTGTGCTGGCCGCGCTGCTGGCGATCGTGGTGCTGGCGCAGATCAGCCGCTGGTATGCAGCCCAGCACCGGATAGCGAAAGGCAAGCCAAAAGCGATAATCGCTAACCCGCTGCCGCGCAATAAAGTCGTGCTGGCGGTCAGCGTGTTATTGCTACTCATTTTCTCGAAATATTTTTATATGGCGAGCATCAGTAGCTACTACACCTTTTATCTGATGCAAAAATTCGGATTATCAATACAAAACGCGCAGCTCCATCTGTTTGCCTTCCTGTTTGCGGTGGCTGCCGGGACGGTTATCGGCGGGCCGGTGGGCGACAAAATCGGCAGGAAATATGTGATTTGGGGCTCTATTCTCGGCGTCGCGCCGTTTACCCTTGTTTTACCCTACGCCACGCTGTACTGGACGGGGATTTTAACGGTGATTATCGGCTTTATTCTCGCGTCGGCGTTTTCCGCCATTCTGGTGTATGCCCAGGAGTTGCTGCCAGGACGCATCGGTATGGTTTCCGGCCTGTTTTTCGGGTTTGCCTTCGGGATGGGAGGCCTGGGCGCAGCGGTGCTGGGGCTGATTGCCGACCATACCAGTATCTATTTAGTTTATAAAATCTGTGCTTTCCTGCCGCTTCTGGGGATACTGACTATATTCTTACCTGATAATCGACATAAAGCGTGATTTTATGGCGGTTAAAGGTACGCTTTAACCGCCTGTACATCCCGATGCCATCATGCTTTGCCTATCCCATACTTATCCCTTTTCCGTTCCGTGCTCTTTTTACCGTCAGATTGTATTTTTTTATAAAACACAACCATTTTTTATAAACATCCTGATTGAAATTGTCATAAACTATTACCCGGAGTTTTGGAGTCCAGCAACCAAAGGAGACGGAATGCATCACGCTACCCCGCTTATCACCACCATTGTCGGCGGCCTTGTGCTCGCTTTTATTCTCGGCATGATTGCCAACAAATTGCGTATTTCTCCACTGGTGGGATATCTGTTAGCGGGCGTTCTGGCGGGACCTTTTACCCCAGGTTTTGTTGCGGATACCAAACTGGCGCCGGAGCTGGCGGAGCTCGGCGTGATTCTATTGATGTTCGGCGTCGGGCTGCATTTTTCGCTGAAGGATTTGATGGCGGTAAAGTCTATCGCCATTCCCGGCGCTGTCGCTCAGATAGCGGTGGCGACGCTGCTGGGTATGGCGCTTTCCGCCGTGCTGGGATGGTCATTAATGACCGGCATCGTTTTTGGGCTCTGTCTGTCTACCGCCAGTACCGTCGTCCTGCTGCGCGCGCTTGAGGAGCGACAACTCCTTGATAGCCAGCGCGGGCAAATCGCCATCGGCTGGCTGATTGTCGAAGATCTGGTGATGGTGCTGACGCTGGTCTTGCTGCCCGCCGTTGCCGGCATGGTGGAAAAAGGCGATGTCGGCATAGCCTCGCTGGCAGTCGATATGGGGATAACCATTGGTAAAGTGGTGGCGTTTATCGCCATCATGATGCTGGTCGGACGCCGCCTGGTGCCGTGGATTATGGCCCGCAGCGCCGCCACCGGCTCGCGCGAATTATTTACCCTTTCCGTACTGGCGCTGGCGTTAGGCATTGCGTTTGGCGCAGTAGAACTGTTTGACGTCTCTTTTGCGCTGGGCGCGTTCTTCGCTGGAATGGTGCTTAATGAGTCGGAACTGAGTCACCGGGCGGCGCACGATACGTTGCCGCTGCGCGACGCCTTTGCCGTCCTGTTTTTTGTTTCCGTCGGCATGTTGTTCGATCCGCTAGTCTTGATTCAACAGCCGCTGGCGGTGTTGGCGACGCTTGCCATTATCGTCTTTGGTAAATCGATCGCTGCGTTTTTCCTGGTGCGTATGTTCGGCCACTCGCCGCGAACCGCGCTGACCATTGCCGCCAGCCTGGCGCAAATCGGCGAGTTCGCCTTTATTCTCGCCGGACTCGGCATGGCGCTCAACCTGCTGCCGCAAGCGGGACAGAACCTGGTGCTGGCAGGCGCTATTTTGTCGATTATGCTTAATCCCGTACTGTTTACCCTGCTGGAGAAGTATCTGGCGAAAACCGAAACGCTGGAAGAGCAAACTCTGGAAGAGGCTATCGAAGAAGAGAAGCAAATTCCGGTGGATATCTGTAATCATGCCCTGCTGGTGGGTTTTGGCCGCGTAGGCAGTCTGCTGGGAGAAAAATTACTGGCGGCGGGGATTCCGCTGGTGGTTATCGAAACGTCCCGTACCCGCGTGGATGAACTGCGCGAACGCGGGATTCGCGCCGTGCTGGGCAACGCCGCTAACGAAGAAATCATGAATCTGGCGCATCTGGACTGCGCTCGCTGGCTGTTATTGACCATCCCCAACGGTTACGAAGCCGGTGAGATTGTCGCCTCAGCGCGGGAAAAAAGTCCTGATATCGAGATAATCGCCCGCGCGCACTATGATGATGAAGTGAAATATATTACCGAGCGGGGAGCCAATCAGGTAGTGATGGGCGAGCGAGAAATTGCCCGGGCGATGCTGGAACTGCTTGAAACGCCGCCCGCGGGTGAAGTCGTCGCCAGTTAAGGGTTTGCCGGACGGCCCGATGCGCGCAGCGCCATCGGGCAAGCCAGATTAGCGATCCCAGTACGACTCTTCCAGGCTGTCCTCACGCTCCGGCAGCCCGCGTGTCAGACGCGGAGAATGCTGGTTCAGTACCTGATAACTGACACGGTTAGCATATTTACACACCTGCGCCAGCGACGAATAGGTCAGCCAGGTGAATTTGTGCTTACTGGAGTTCGGTACGTTGCTACGATGGTAACTGTTCGCCGTAATATCGTGCAGCAGCGCCGCCAGCGCGCCATCGCCCGCGCCGTTGGTGTTCATGATTTTTTCCGGCCCGCCCATATACGGCGCAATATGCGAATAAACGCGTAGCGGATTAATACAATCTTTATGGCGCATTGCCCGGCTAAATTCATACTGGTTAAATTCAGCAATAGCCCCCGGCAGCAGCGGATGCTGGGTTTTACGTTTTGCTTCCTCTTCGGTGAAGCCTGCCATATATAACCCTATCGGTCCGGCGGTGCATAACACCAGGTCGACCCAGTCCAGCGCCTTATCCGCCGCCAGCAGCGGGTCGTTTTCGCCGGTCAGCGCTTCCGCTTCTTCTTCGTTCATTGCCAGAATCGAGACATTCTCTTTGAGAAACGCCTGCCACCACTGCGGATTATCGGCGATCACAAATTTGGTGCCCAGCGTCATGACAACCGGCACGTTATGCTTTTTCGCGTATTCGATCGCTTTCATCGTCGCGTCAGGCATCGGTTCGCCAGGCTTACAGCGCACCAGATATGAGGTCAACACCAGCGCGGAGGCGCCAGCGATCACCGCTTCCGGAATACTTTCCGCCCGTAGCTGATTCATATGGCCGGGGCTGATAGCGAAGGTACGCTCGCCGGATTCGCCAATCAGCGTGAAACAGCGGCCAATCGGGCCATCTACCGCTTGCAGATAATTCAGGTCGGTACGGCTGGAAGTATTACACAGGTAGCGATAAGCGTAGCTGCCAATCTCAATGTTGCTGCACATCACGCCCAGTAACACCGAACGGTCATCCGCCAGTACCGAGTAATTGTGCATCGTATTGCCTATGGTGCCGCCAGCAAACTGATGGGTGATCAGATTTTCCCGCGTCAGTTCCTGATACAGCTTCTCCGCCACCTCGTCTTCTATCACCAGAGAATGCCCGGCGCTTAATCCATAGCGTGTAATAAAATCGTCATCCACTTTCGCCTCAATATCCACCAACGTCTGGTCGATACCGACGACCCAGGAGGCGTTGGTTTCCTGTTCTGGCTGAATTTGTTGCAACAACGGGTCGCGCGCATTGACGGGAAAATAGTGTTTGGATTTACGTTTACCGGGAAATTTCATGATTGTGCTTACGGATGAATAACGGAGCGCTGCATGGTAGCACATTCCCCCTGCTGCGCGCGACGGACGATGGCGTTTCAATATCGGACGACGAGATCGCAGTTTCTCCAGCCGCGTTTTTTACAATGGTTCACTTTCACAAGGAGCGTTTTATGAAGCCGGAAAATAAAATTCCCGTACTCACCCGACTGTCTGACGAAATGAAAGCCGTCGTAAACTTCCAGCAACCAGGCCTTCCCCCCTGGCCTGCCGATGGCGATATTGAGACCCAGCGTCAGTATTATCTTCTTGAGCGCCGTTTCTGGAATGCCGACGCGCCGTCCATGACCACCCGCACCTGCGTCGTCCCTACGCCTTATGGCGATGTAACAACCCGGCTCTACTCGCCGCAGCCGACCAGTCAGGCCACTTTATACTATCTGCACGGCGGCGGATTTATCCTCGGTAACCTGGATACGCATGACCGGATAATGCGTCTGCTGGCGCGTTATACCGGCTGCACCGTGATCGGCATTGATTATTCGCTGTCGCCGCAAGCGCGTTATCCGCAGGCCATTGAAGAAACCGTCGCGGTATGCAGCTACTTCTCTCAACATGCCGATGAATACTCGCTCAACGTGGAGAAAATCGGTTTCGCCGGGGATTCCGCAGGCGCCATGCTGGCGCTTGCCAGCGCGCTCTGGCTACGTGATAAGCACATTCGCTGCGGTAACGTTATCGCGATTCTGTTGTGGTATGGGCTGTACGGGTTGCAGGATTCGGTAAGCCGCCGTCTGTTCGGCGGCGCGTGGGACGGCCTGACGCGTGAAGATCTGGACATGTACGAAAAGGCCTATCTGCGTAACGATGAAGATCGGGAATCGCCCTGGTATTGTCTGTTTAATAACGATCTCACGCGCGATGTGCCGCCCTGCTTTATTGCCAGCGCGGAGTTTGATCCGCTCATTGATGACAGCCGCTTGCTGCACAAGACATTACAGGCGCACCAGCAGCCCTGCGAATACAAAATGTATCCCGGCACACTGCACGCCTTCCTGCACTATTCGCGAATGATGACAATCGCCGACGATGCCTTGCAGGACGGCGCACGCTTCTTTATGGCGAGGATGAAGACACCGCGTTAACGGTACGGCGCCGTGAGTTTCAGCATCATATCAATATGTTCCGGCGTCGCGTTCAGCGCCGGAATGTACGCATATTTTTTACCGCCCGCTTCAAGGAAAATCTCGCGGTTCTGTTCCGCTATCTCTTCCAGCGTCTCCAGACAATCCGCGGCAAATCCCGGACACATAACCTGAATATGGCCAGTCCCCTTTTCACCCAACATTTTTAGCGTTTCATCGGTGTACGGCGTCAGCCACGGTTCACGGCCAAAGCGCGACTGGAACGTCATCATTACCTTTTCCGGCGGCAGTCCCAATGCGGAAACCAGTTCGCGCGTGGTATCGCGGCAGCGCTGCGGATAGTCATCGCCTTCATCCGCATAACGTTGTGGAATGCCGTGATAGGAGAGCAGAAGCACATCCGGCTCGCCGTGCATGGCGAACGACTCACGCGCGCTTTTCGCCAGCGCATCGATATAAGCGCCGTCATCCGCGTAATCGCGAATAAATGAGATACCGGGAATACGACGTTTACGCGCCAGTATCCGCCCCAGTTCGTCCCAAACTGCGCCCACCGTTGAGCAAGAGTATTGCGGGTACAACGGCAGCACGACGATATGGTCAACGTCGCTTGCTAACAGTTCATCGACAGAGCTTTCCAGCGAGGGCGAACCGTAGCTCATCCCCAGCGCGACGGGCGTGTCTGGCAACCGCGCGGCCAGCGCCTGTTGTTGTTCGCGGCTATATACCATGAGCGGCGAACCGCCATCCATCCAGATAGATTGATAGAGTTTCGCGACGCGCGGCGAACGCAGCGGTAAAATAACGCCACGCAGCAGCGGCCACCACAGCAGACGAGGAGTATCCACCACGCGTCTGTCGCTTAAAAATTGTTTCAGGTAGCGCTTTACCGCTTCGGGAGTTGGGGCATCTGGCGTGCCAAGGTTAGCCAGCAGGATACCGGTTTTCGTCTGACGCATTGCCGCCTCTTATCTATTCAAATTGTTGATAATTGTAGCGGAAAAGTGATAAAGAAGAACTAATTGCTGCGAGAGGTAAGACGAGAATTCGCCGAATGGCGCTAACGATACCAGCAGGCCGGATAAGGCGTTCAGGCCGCCATCCAGCACCGATTGCCTGATGGCGCTACGCTTATCAGGCTTGCGGGATAATGGCAGGCCTGATAAGCGGTTCACTACGCGAAAAAAATTAACCGAGGATTTTTTCCAGCGCTGCGCGCACGTCGGCAACGGCCTGCGTACCGTCAACTTTAGCGTATTTGGTGTTGCCCGCTTCCGCTTCTTTCTGGTAGTAGCCAATCAGCGGCGCGGTCATCTGATGATATTCCACCAGACGTTTGCGAACGGTCTCTTCCTGATCGTCTTTACGGGTCGTCAGATCTTCGCCGGTGACGTCATCTTTGCCTTCCACTTTCGGCGGATTAAACTTAACGTGGTAAACGCGGCCAGAGGCGGCGTGTACGCGACGACCCACAATACGGTCAACGATCAGTTCGTCCGGTACGTCGAATTCCAGCACGTAATCCACCACAATACCCGCTTCTTTCATTGCGTCAGCCTGCGGGATCGTGCGCGGGAAACCGTCCAGCAGAAAACCGTTACGGCAGTCTTCCTGGGCGATACGCTCTTTAACCAGCGCAATCACCAGTTCATCGGTCACCAGTTTACCGGCGTCCATGATATCTTTCGCCTGTTTGCCCAACTCGGAGCCTGATTTCACTGCGGCGCGCAGCATATCGCCAGTGGAGATTTGCGGAATACCATATTTCTCCATGATGAACTGAGCCTGAGTTCCTTTACCCGCGCCCGGAGCGCCAAGCAGAATAATACGCATTACGAAAATCCCCTCAAAGGTTGTCGATATTTTTTAAAAAGCGCTAAACGATACCACCATCACGCATTTCGCTCAAGGAAGCCGCCTGATGCTGAAACGGTTAACGAAGAGAAATCCAGAAAAGAGAAGGTATTATAAAAAATGCCGGATGGCGCTGGCGCTTATCCGGCCTACAAACAGTACTCGCCCGTAGGCCGGATAAGACGCTTCGCGTCGCCATCCGGCAGTCACAAAACAGTACCCGTCCGTAGGCCGGATAAGATGCTTCGCGTCGCCATCCGGCAGTCACAAAACAGTACTCGCCCGTAGGCCGGATAAGACGCTTCGCGTCGCCATCCGGCAGTCACAAAACAGTACCCGTCCGTAGGCCGGATAAGACGTTTCACGTCGCCATCCGGCAGTCACAAAACAGTACCCGTCCGTAGGCCGGATAAAACGTTTCACGTCGCCATCCGGCAGTCACAAAACAGTACCCGTCCGTAGGCCGGATAAGATGCTTCGCGTCGCCATCCGGCAGTCACAAAACAGTACCCGTCCGTAGGCCGGATAAGATGCTTCGCGTCGCTATCCGGCAATCAGATGAGCGTTATCAGGACACCAGCAACTGGTTCATACGGCGGATAAACTGGTTCGGATCTTCCAGCGTACCGCGTTCAGCGAACAACGCCTGATCCAGCAGCAGCTCGACCCACTCTTTAAACTGCGCTTCATCCTTGGTATCGGCAGTGCGTTTGACCAGCACATGATCCGGGTTGAGCTCAAAGATGTATTTCACTTCCGGCACGGACTGACCGGCCGCGGCGAACAGTTTCGCCATCTGGGTGCTCATTTCATCCGCATCGGTGGTGACAATCGCCGGCGTGTCGGTTAAACGATGCGTCAGACGCACCTCTTTCACGCGATCGCCCAGCAGGGTTTTGACACGCTCCACGAACGGCTCAAGCGCCTTTTCCGCTTCTTTCGCGTTTTCGTCGACTTCATCCGCCAGTTTTTCGATGGACTCATCGGCTTTAGCGACCGACTGGAATGCTTTACCGTCAAACTCGGTCAGGTAGTTCATCATCCACTCGTCAATGCGATCGGAGAGCAGCAGCACTTCGATGCCTTTCTTACGCAGCAGTTCCAGGTGCGGGCTATTTTTCGCCGCCGCATAGCTGTCTGCGGTGATGTAGTAGATTTTTTCCTGCCCTTCTTTCATCCGGGAGACGTAATCTTCCAGCGACACGGTCTGGGCGGAAGAGTCGGTATGGGTGGAGGCAAAGCGCAACAGTTTAGCGATCGCTTCCTGGTTGACGTGATCTTCCGCCGGGCCTTCTTTCAGCACCAGACCGAACTGTTTCCAGAAGGTTTGGTATTTTTCCGCGTCGTCTTTCGCCAGTTTTTCCAGCATTTGCAGAACGCGTTTGGTCAGGGCGCTGCGCAGATTACGCGTTACCGTGCTGTCCTGCAGGATTTCACGGGAGACGTTCAACGGCAGGTCGTTAGAATCAATCAGGCCGCGCACGAAACGCAGATAGTTCGGCATGAACTGCTCGGCATCGTCCATAATGAACACGCGCTGTACGTACAGCTTCAGACCATGTTTGTGATCGCGGTTCCACAGATCCCACGGCGCCTGCGACGGGATATACAGCAGGCTGGTGTACTCCTGCTTACCTTCCACGCGGTTGTGGCTCCAGGTCAGCGGATCGGTGAAATCATGCGCGATGTGCTTGTAAAACTCGTTGTACTCGTCGTCTTTAATTTCCGACTTGTTACGGGTCCACAGCGCCTGGGCCTTGTTGATTTTCTCCCAGGAAATCACGGTTTCGCCGTCTTTTTCTTCCCGTTTTTCAATCTCTACCGGCAATGCGATGTGATCGGAATATTTACTGATAATCGAGCGTACGCGCCAGTCATCGAGGAATTCATCTTCGCCTTCACGCAGGTGTAAGGTGATTTCCGTACCACGGTCATTTTTGGTGATATCGGCAACGGTGTATTCGCCTTCGCCTGCCGATTCCCAGAACACGCCATTTTCCGGCTTGTCGCCTGCCGCACGTGTACGTACGGTCACTTTATCGGCCACAATAAACGCGGAGTAGAAGCCTACGCCAAACTGACCAATGAGCTGGCTATCTTTCGCCTGATCGGACCCCATTGATTCGAGGAAAGATTTGGTGCCGGACTTGGCAATGGTGCCTAAGTGGTCAATCACCTCATCACGATTCATCCCCACGCCGTTATCGGCAATGGTCAACGTACGCTTATCTTTATCGAAAGAGACGCGCACACGCAGCTCGCCATCTCCTTCATACAGGTCCGGGTTTGACAGAGCGCGGAAACGCAGCTTGTCCGCCGCATCTGAGGCGTTAGAGATGAGTTCACGCAGGAAGATTTCTTTATTGGAATAAAGAGAATGGATCATCAGGTGCAGAAGCTGTTTAACTTCTGACTGAAAACCACGCGTTTCTTGTCCTTTCATGTGGATAGACCTCAACAATGCCATTTTTAATGGTAAAAATACGTTGAGGGTGAGATGGGGACAAGTGGGTGTGATTTCAAGCGGAGGCCGCGAATGCCGCCTCCGTTTGTTCAGAAAATAATCTTATGGCGTCCCGCCAGCGAGTGGGACAGCGTCGTACCGTCGACCATCTCCAGTTCGCCGCCAACCGGCACGCCGTGGGCGATACGACTGGCTTCGACGCCGGCCTCCGCGCACAGCTCGGCAATATAGTTTGCGGTAGCCTCTCCTTCAACCGTCGGGTTGGTCGCGAGGATCAGCTCACTGATTTTTTCTGACGCCAGCCGCTGTTCCAGACGATCGAGACCGATATCATCCGGCCCGATGCCGTCCAGCGGCGACAGGTGGCCCATCAGCACGAAATACCGCCCGGAAAATTGCCCGGTCTGCTCAATGGCGTAGATATCCGCAGGACTCTCCACCACGCAAATCTGGCCGTTTTCCTGACGCCGCGGGTTCGAACAGATATTACAGACATCCTGCTCGGTAAAGGTGCGGCAGTCGGCGCAGTGGCCGATTTCCGACATCGCCCGGGTCAGCGCCTGCGCCAGGCGCATTCCGCCGCTGCGATCGCGCTGCAACAGGGTAAACGCCATCCGCTGCGCCGACTTAGGGCCGACGCCCGGAAGGCAGCGCAACGCTTCCATAAGCTGAGTTAACAGCGGACTGGTTTGCATCAGAATGGCATCTTAAAGCCTGGCGGCAATTGCATACCGGAAGAGACGGAAGCCATCTTCTCTTTTTGCGTCTCTTCAATGCGGCGCGCCGCATCGTTGAAGGCCGCAGCGACCAGATCTTCCAGCATCTCTTTGTCATCTTCCAGCAGGCTTGGGTCAATTTCCACGCGGCGGCAGTTATGCGCGCCGTTGATGGTAACCTTCACCAGACCCGCGCCGGATTCGCCGGTCACTTCCAGCTGCGCAATCTCTTCCTGCATTTTCTGCATTTTTTCCTGCATCTGCTGGGCCTGCTTCATCAGATTGCCCAGACCGCCTTTTCCAAACATAAGCTCTCTCTCTTGATGGTTCACAATCGCAAGCCAGGCTTACGATCAAATGGGGCGGATACTCTCTTCATCCAGCTCGGCGTCGAAGAATCGACGCAGCGTCTGAATGTTATTATCCGCAATAATTGACTCACGCGCTTGCGCGAGTTTCTCTTCATAAATGGCCTGACGCCATTCCAGCGGCGTACGCACCGCGGGATTATCATCTTCAACGATGGTCAGTTCAACCGTCGTTCCCGTCAGATCGCTGAGCGCTTGCGCCAGCTTTTGCTGCGCGCCGCTGGAATTGAGGTGCCGCTGCGTCGAGCGCAGATGCAGACAAACCGCGTTGCCGTTCTGCTCCTTCCAGGCATTGAGCGCCACTTGCTCCACCAGCTTAGGCAAAGAAAGCTGGCTTACCTGCGCCGCCCACGGATCGCGCTCAATCGCTTCCGCCGCCAGTTTAGCCGCCAGCTCCGGCGTTTTTTCATGCTCCAGAGCTTTCTTAAGCGCTTTTGGCGTAGCCACCACTTCTTTGGTTTGTACTACCGGCGTGGTGGCCTTCCAGCGATAAGCCTCTTTCTTTACTGGCGCCGTTTCCAGCGCAGACGGCGCCGGGCGCGCCTGTACGCGCTCCGAAACCGAGGCCAGCCGCTCCAGCGCAGAGTTATTCACCGGCCGCGCGCGGGATGCGGCTGCCGGTTCACTCTTTTTTGTTTTGGTTACTCCCTGCGCGCGCTGTAGCTGATTGCGCGCCGCCAGCACCTGACTGGTAGACGCCGGCAGCGGCGCTGGCGATGTCTGCGGCGCGGGCGCCGACGGCTGCTGCACCTGCGGCGGCGTCATTACCGCCGTTGGGGCCACGGGTGCAAAAGACTGCCGCGGCGTTTCAGGCTCCGGCAAGGGCATACGCGGGTGAAACGCCAGCGCACGCAGTAACGTCATTTCAACGCCCATCCGCCGGTCCGGCGCCCAGGGCAATTCTTTGCGGCCAATCAACAACGTCTGATAGTAGAGCTGAAGATCGCCGGGAGGCACCGTCCGGGCAAGTTCGCGCATCCGTTGCTCGATAGCCGCCATATCGCTGCCTAACGCGGCAGGCGAAAGTTGCACCATCGCAATACGGTGCAGCAGGCTAAGCATTTCGACCAGCAGCGCTTCCCATTCAATACCGCGCGCCGCCGCCTCGTTGATAAGCGACATGACGCGTTCGCCGTTAGCGTCAACCACCGCCTCGACTAATGACAAAGCCTGGTCATCGTCCAGCGTACCGAGCATGGCGCTTACCGCCTGCGTCGAAACCTGCCCGTCGCCGCTGGCGATCGCCTGGTCAGTCAGACTTAATGCATCGCGCAGGCTGCCGTCAGCCGCGCGTGATAACAACTGCAACGCGCGGGGTTCGTGAGCGATATGTTCCTCATTGAGAATATGCTCAAGCTGATGGCGAATCTGTTCAACATCCAGCGCTTTGAGATGAAACTGTAGGCAGCGCGACAAAATGGTCACCGGCAGCTTCTGCGGATCGGTGGTCGCCAGTAAAAATTTCACATGCGCTGGCGGCTCTTCAAGCGTTTTAAGTAGCGCATTAAAGCTGTGGCGCGACAGCATGTGGACTTCATCGATCAGATAGACTTTAAAGCGACCGCGCGCAGGCGCGTACTGGACGTTATCCAGCAGGTCGCGGGTGTCTTCGACTTTGGTACGCGATGCGGCGTCAATCTCAATGAGATCGACAAAACGCCCTTGCTCAATTTCCCGACAGTTATCGCAAACGCCGCACGGCGTCGCGGTAATACCGGTTTCGCAGTTCAGCCCCTTCGCCAGCAGTCGGGCGATAGAAGTTTTACCGACGCCGCGCGTGCCGGAAAAAAGATATGCGTGATGAATGCGCCCTAACGACAAGCCGTTCGCCAGTGCGGTCAGCACATGTTCCTGGCCGACGACGTCAGCAAAGGTTTGTGGGCGCCATTTTCTGGCTAAGACCTGATAACTCATTGGCAGGCTCTGAAACGCTGGAAGGTGGATTCATAGAAGGGTAATGCTAACACAACCTCGCCGATACAGCGAGGTTGTCTCTCTGGCTAAAATAGCAGTGCGGATAGCCTGAATCAATGCCCTGGAAACGGCACCAGGCTATAACAGGTAATCCCCTGCTTTTCCAGACGCTGCTCGCCGCCCAGATCGAACAAATTGATGATGAACGCCGCATCGGTGACTTTCCCGCCCAGACGACGGATCAGCTTCACGGTCGCCTCAATGGTGCCGCCAGTCGCCAGCAGATCGTCCACGACCAGCACGTTGTCGCCAGGTTTAATCGCGTCGACATGGATTTCCAGCTGATCGGTGCCGTACTCTAATTCATAGGTCTCGGCAATAGTTTCACGCGGTAATTTGCGCGGTTTACGTACCGGAACAAAACCAACGCCCAGCCCAAGCGCAACCGGCGCGCCAAACAGGAAGCCACGCGCTTCGGTGCCGACCACTTTGGTGATACCCGCATTTTTATAACGCTCAACCAACAGTTCAATACTGAGCGCGTAGGCTTTCGGGTCTTCCAGTAAGCTGGTGACATCACGGAAAAGAATGCCCGGTTTCGGGTAATCCTGAATGCTTTTGATGCTGTTTTTGAGAAACTCAAGCTGCTGTGCAGTCGCGGTCATGGATATATGCCTGCTAAGTACGGTGTTACTCACGGCGCAATACTTTTCGGTCAGGGGTAACGCTCGGTTACTCTTTGACCGCCTGCGCCTGTGCTCGAAAACGGTCGAATTTACTGGCTGTGAACGACAATTGCAACAGCGATTCGTGTGCTTCAGCGCTTTTGTTGCTTTTCATCAATCACCGGTATCCGCCACATAAAAATCAGCAGACAGGCCAAAATAACCAACAGCAGCACCCGCACCCACATCATATTCACCAGCCACAGCGATATACCAAAGGTCAGCAATATCAACGCGATCGCTCGCGGTTTCGCGCCCGGCGGCATGGCCCGATAGCGCTGCCAGTGGCGCAGATAACCGCCAAACCATGAGCGGTATAACAACCAGGCATGGAAACGAGGCGACGAGCGGGCGAAACACCAGGCCGCCAGTAAAATGAACGGCGTAGTCGGCAACAGGGGCAAAACCACGCCCAATGTCCCTAATACTACCGCCAGCCAGCCAATGATGATTAAAATAGTACGTTGCATAATGCGAATCGTTATCAAACAGAAGGCTACTGTAGCACAGCCTGTCTTATTTTCATCGGGGTGTTGAATTGAAAACCGCTATGCTGTTACAGACGCTGGAAGAGAGGCTGGCGACGCTACGCCAACGCTGCGCGCCGCTGGCGCAACATGCGACGTTAAGCGCGCGCTTTGACCGACACCTTTTCCGTACCCGCAGTACTCTGTTGCAGGGATATCTGGAAGAGGCTGACGCCAATCTCGCCGCGTTGCGTCAGGCGGTAAAACATGAGCAACTGCCGCAAGTCGCCTGGCTGGCGGAACATCTGGCTTCGCAACTGGAGGCGATATCGCGTGAAACCGCCGCCTGGTCGCTGCGCCAGTGGGACACCGCCGCGCCAGGGCTTGGCCGTTGGCAGCGCAGACGAATACAGCATCAGGAGTTTGAACGTCGACTACTGGCGATGACACAGGAGCGCAAAATTCGTCTGGCGCAGGCGACCGGCCTTGTCGAACAACAAACGCTGCAAAAGGAAGTCGAGATCTATGAAGGACGGCTGGCGCGCTGCCGACATGCGCTGGAGAAAATAGAAAACGTACTGGCGCGTTTAACCCGTTAATCCTGGAGAAAGTATGTCGCTTGAAAATGCCCCTGATGAAGTCAAACTGGCCGTGGATTTAATTGTGCTGCTTGAAGAGAATCGCTTACCGGCACGAACGGTGCTACGCGCGCTGGAAATAGTTATGCGTGATTATGAAAACAAGTTAAAAAGTACGGAAGACGACTCGCAAACAGAGTAATTGCCCGCTGGTTTGTCCTCGTTGTCGCTGACAGAGTGGTCGCTACAGTCAGGCAACAAAGGACGGGGCATGGAACGTCTACCCACCACGCCGCACGATGCGGTATTTCGACAGATGCTGATGCAAAAAGAGGTCGCCCGCGACTTTCTGGCTATCCACATGCCAGAAGACTTTCTTGCAATCTGCGATCTGGATTCACTGAAGCTGGAGTCGGGGAGTTTTGTTGAAGACAATTTACGCAGCCGCTATTCAGATATTCTCTACTCTCTGCATACCCAACACGGCCCCGGGTATGTTTACGCGCTCATTGAACATCAGAGCAAATCAGACCGGCTGATGGCTTTTCGCCTGATGCGTTACGCCATTGCCGCCATGCAGCGTCATCTGGATGCCGGTCATGATACCTTGCCGCTGGTGGTACCAATCCTTTTTTATCACGGTCCGGAAAGCCCGTGGCCCTATAGCCTTAACTGGCATAATATGTTTGTGAAACCGGATATGGCGAAGGCCTTATACAGCCGCGATTTTGCGCTGGTCGACCTGACGACAATGCCGGATAATCAGCTTTTGCAGCATCGGCGGATAGCGATGTTAGAGCTCCTGCAAAAACATATTCGTCAACGCGATTTAAGCGAACTGCTCGACCCCCTTATCACGCTTTTAACGCAGGATCATTTGACGGACGCGCAGCTCAGTGTGCTGATCAACTATATGTTGAAAGCAGGAAACGCCGCAGAACCCGGGGCGCTAATTCGTCAACTGGCGCAGGGCGCGCCGCAGTATAAGGAACAACTGATGACAATAGCGGAATGGCTGGAAGAAAAAGGCCGAACGGAAGGGTTGCAAAAGGGCCTGCAAAAAGGCCTTGAGCAAGGGTTAGCACAAGGCCGTGAGGCCGAAGCGCGCGCTATTGCCCGCAAAATGCTTGCCAACGGGCTGGAACCCGGGCTCATCGCCAGCGTCACCGGCATTACGCCGGAAGAGCTTTCTACGCTTTCGCATTAGCGGCGCCGCGCGCACTCATAAAGCGCGCGGCCCACCGCCTTTTAGCTTGCCGTAGGTGCCAGATCGCCGCCGTTGAGATCGCGCTTCACTTCAGTGACTTCGTCGCCCTTCGCGTTATGCAGATGCACCTCAAGCTGGTTAAAGGCGATATTGATATCATTTTCACGGCACAGTCGATCGATCGCGCGGTTCAGTTCATCCACCGTATGGCTACGATCGCGCAATTCACGCACGTACAGACGCAGTTCATGATCCAGAGTGCTGGCGCCAAAGGTGGTGAAGAATACGGCAGGTTCCGGATCGTGCATCACCTTCGGATTGTAACGCGATAATCAATTTTGGACTAAGTGACATGTAATTTTGGATCGCGTTTGGCCGTTAAAGAAATCCAGAATTGAGCGCTAAAAAGGCTGTAATTTATCCGTTGTAATTTCCACGACCAAATAACCTGACAGCCCAATACATGATCGTCTTTTTCCATTTCGGCACACCAAGCACCGTCATCCCGTCAAGGAAAATGCGATCTGCTTCATATTTTGTACGTAAAGCATTGTCGTAGAGATAGTCATGGATTATTGCCGCTTTAGCGTATTTGCCGTCTGGCGGCAGCAGGATCCAGAAAATACGAGGGACGGTCGCAAGGTCGGTGATGAATCCTGCGGGCACTTCTATCACGTCGCTGTTGTCGTCGCTGAGGTAAAAGGCGAACGGCTCGTGTACGCGCCAGTTATAATGCCCCAGCATTTCAAGAATGGCGGGAGTTGTGAAGCGGCTCATGTCAGAAATTCCTGATTATCAGTTCCCGCGCTGGTACTCTCTTGCCCCCGCTGACGCCGTATTGATGATCCAGTGACTGAATTTCCAGCCCGGCAAAGACCTCGCGCATTTCAGGGGTATCATTTACCGATATCACCATTTTACCCTTAATGCTTTTTGCCCGTTCGGCCAGACGGCTGTATTCCTCAAACGGAAAATCCGCGCCATATCCTTTTGTTTTCCAGTACGGCGGGTCGCAGTAGAACAGTGTGTACGGGCGGTCATAGCGTTCTATACATTGCTCCCAGCCCAGATGTTCAATACTGGTGCGAGTCAGTCTTTTACTTGCCAGTGATAAATCTTCCCTGATACGTGACGGGTTAAGACTCGGTTTGTGAGCCGTGCTTACGCCAAAGGTATAATCCGCAACCCTGCCGCCGAATCCCTGTTTTTGCAGATAATAGAACCGGGCGGCACGCTGAATATCAGTCAGTATTTCCGCTGGCGTGGATTTGTAACGGTCGTACTCCTCCCGGCTTACCAGCCCCCACTCGAACTGGCGCATGAACTCTTCAGGGTGATGTTTTACAACCCGGTACAGGTTCATAAGGTCGCCGTTGATATCGTTTATTACCTCAACCTTGCTGGGTTTCTTGAGGAAAAACAGCGCCGCCGCGCCGCAGAACGGCTCCACGTAGCAGGCATGCTTGGGGAATAGCGGCAATATATGTTTTGCAAGAAGACGCTTGCCACCAATCCACGGCACTATAGGCAATGCCTGCTCTTCAGCTTTCGAAATGGCGGGCGTTGTGAAACGGCTCATGGCTTAACCCTGATAGTAAGGTAGCGTATAGCGCCGTAAGTGTTTCCGCTGGCGTGGCTGTCTGTCAGCTTCATGCTGCCCGTTCTGCCGGAAAAACTAAGGGTGAAATAGTAAGGCGGCCAGCCGTCCCACGGTTCACTGAGCAATAAATTAGTCACATCTTCACCGTGCCAGTTGGTTGTCAGCCTGAATCGCTCTTTAAGGACTTCCCGCCTGTCGCCTGTGCCAATCGTGAACTCAAACTTATAGCGGTTTGCCAGTATCAGTTTCAGCTCTTCATCGGTCAGCGGCGTTTTCAGATACGTGTTGACCACATTAAGGATACGGCGCTCCGGAAGCTGGGTATTGGTCGTATTGCCCAGAACGGACGGGGAACCCAGCCCGGTACTGTTCTGCGGTTTCAGTTTCAGAAGGAGCGAATCAGGAATAACCACGTCAGATCCCAGCGTGATCATTCCCTTAACATGCAGGCCCTTTACCGGGGGTATCGGGTTAAAGCCGCTGTAAATAGCCATAGCAAGCCCTAAATCACATCGCTGCCGGTTACGACGACAATGCTGTCCGACAGCTCCTTCGAGCCTTTCACCCAAAGGATGGTCGGCGCAGTGACTGTAATGAAAGATTGCGGGCCGGACGTCAGATGATGCGCTGCCGCGTCACTGGCCGGGAGTGTGGCGGACTCACAAAACAGCATTCCGCCACTGGTGACCTGAATCAGTACGGGTTGCTTTTCGTTGCCGCTGGTGAGTTGTTTCCAGGGTGCATCTGGATCGAGGGTGTGTTTTACGGTTGACATGCTTACCCCTGCATCGATTAAATAACAGCAAGGGTAAACAAAAAGAAGGTCGCGGAGTGTGTGAAGGTGTTCAGCAATTAGTCTGTTGTTGCGCCTATATCCTGCATTTTTCTTATAACGCGTAACAGCTCATCTTCCGTCAGCGCCAGTTGCGCGGCAATATAAAACAGAATATGCAGGGACATATCCCGCTGGCTTGTTTTGCCGGTATATTTTCGCCACTGGCTGTTACCTGATACCCCCGCCAGTTCTGCCATTTGCGCGCCACTGTAGCCCAGCGTCTCTTTTAACGTCTGTAGTTCTTCGGCTGCCGGGGGTGAGTAGTTATTAATCAGTCGCATATTATGCCCTAAAAATAAGGCCCCGTATTATCGGGGCCTGTGGTTTAAATCATTTTCAGTAACACCGTTGTAATGGTTGCCACCGCACCTATAAGGCCGGTCGCAACAACTATCGGATACCACATTGTCTCGCGGTTAATCTTTGTTGTCTCAGCCATCAGTTTTGCGATTTCCGCGTGGATTTTTTCAAGTTCTGCGGCAGTCATTTCACGTGTACTCATTTTTCATCCCTTATGGGGTTGCGGGCTTGCGGCCTTTCCGCTGCCCTGTATGATTAATATAGAACCAATGGTGCTACCTGTCAACATTTAATGGGGTGTATTTATAAATTGTCGATCTGGATACATCATAAATTATAGCGAGCTGTTTGCGGGTATGGCCGTTCCTGATTAACCGACTTATCTGGGCTATTTGATCCGGGGACAATGCCGGACGTCGGCCACCAATACGACCCTGAGCGCGTGCAGCCGCAAGACCGGCGTTTGTACGTTCTACGATGAGTTCGCGTTCCATCTCAGCCAGGGCGCTCATTACGTGAAAGAAGAAGCGTCCCATTGGGGTGCTGGTATCGATGCTGTCGGTGAGGCTTTGAAAGTGGATTTTGCGCTCGTGCAGTTCTGAGATGAGGCCAACGAGATTTTTAACGCTGCGGCCCAATCTGTCGAGTTTCCAGACGACGAGAGTATCGCCTGTTTTAAGGACTTTTAAAGCGCGTTTTAATCCTGGTCTGTTGGCCTTTGTGCCGCTCATTTTGTCGTCAAATATCTGTTCACATTCTGCACTAATGAGAGCATTTCGCTGTAAATCGGTATTCTGGTCATTTGTTGACACGCGGATATAGCCAATTTTTGCCATTTACGGACCTCATTTCATCGGTAGTTTGATTGGGTAAACGGCATTTTTATCGCTATGGGGTGTCAGGGGAAACGTCGGTTTAACGGACACGGTAAATCGGGCTGCTCATGTTCATGCTGGTGATGGCGATTTGCAGGGTTCGCAATGGGGTAATACCTGGCTGAGTACCTGGCTTCGTAATCAATTCAACGGCTGTGCGACAACCGGCTGGGTACAGCAGAATTTCATTACACGCATGAAACGTGGCGAACCGGTTAATCCTGGCAAACAGAATGAATATGGCCCGGCAGAAGCGCCTGCTGGCTGTGTGGTGACCAGTGTACGCCATGACCCGACAACAGCGTACGGGATATATTTCACTTACCGCCCGCTGAGTGTTTTTATCAATGGTACATGGCGGGTTATTGAAGGTTAACACCTTGTAAGTGTTATATTTTTTCATGAGCAGTGACAGCATGAAAACTTTATAATACAGGCGAACACAAAAAACAATTTAACCAGGGGTAATAATCCATGATGAATATTAAAAACTTTACACCAGGCGCACCTAAAACACCTGAGCAACTGGAACTCGCTAATAAGCATCGGGTACTGTTTTTATTTTCTGAGGACGGCCAGGAATGGTACGAATCTCAAAAGCAATTTGCGCCTGACACTATCAAATTCACCTATGACAGTGACGGCGTTATTCGCAGTATTTCGCGTGACGTATCGGCGCTGTGGCCGGTTAATATGAGTATTGCCGAGGTGGCCGACACAACCGCCAACCGTCGCGCAGATATCAGCGGTCGCTGGGGTTTTGATGGTGAGAACATTATCGACCTGATGACGCCGGAAAAAGCCCGTCGCGCGAAGCGTGACGAGATTAACCACTGGCGTAACAGGCAGGAAAGCGGGAATGTTACGTTTGACTGGAGCGGGCATAAATGGGATGCCGGGAAAGATACCATCGCCCGCCTGATGCCTGTACTGACAGTTGCCAGTGCTGGCAAACTACCGGCAGGTTTTTTCTGGACGGACGCGAACGATAATAATGTGCCTGTAAGTGCAGATGACCTCATTCAGTTAAATCAGGAAATTGCGTTTGCTATGGTAATGCAGGGGCTGAAAATCCACGAACGCCAGCAGAAAATGAAGCAGGATATTGAGGTATTGACCAGGGTTAATGATATTCTGAATTACTCCGTTGGCTGGGGTGAATAAGCCGGAAAGACAAAAAATAAAGGGGTAATGAAAATTACCCCTTTATTTTATAACCAGTCTACGTTACGCCATCCATTGATATACATCTGTAGTGAACGGCGTTTGACGAAATCAATAAGCTCGTCAGAATTGGTATTTAATACACTGGTAATAACGTAAGGAGGTTCGTCGTCATAACCATATCCTCTCCATACCTGAGCGCGCTCAACAGCCCCCAGCCTGAAACCTGAAAGGAAGTTTTGCTGTACCCAACTGGTTGTAGCACGGGCGTTAAATTGACTGCTAAGCCAGGTACTCAGCCAGGTATTACCCCATTGCGAACCCTGCAAATCGCCATCACCAGCATGAACATGAGCAGCCCGATTTACCGTGTCCGTTAAACCGAGGTTTCTCACACCTGCAGCAGGGTCGGTCAGATCCGAAAGGTTGTTCCCCCTGATGAGTGCGTCCGGCATATTCGGCATTGCCTGCTGGGGCGGTCTGTAACTCTCATTGTACTGGCGCACCCAGGTAAATGCGGCATCTACTGGAACGTTGTTACGCGTGCCTGTCCAGGCATTACCCGGATTACTGTACTCAACAACCTTAATGCAGGAGCCATTGGCGGTGTCGCGTTTGGCCAGAACCTCGATGTAGCAATAATCCTCTGACGGCAGAACGGTGACGCCGGTATTGTTTTTAGCAAAACGCCGTGCGCCTGCCGGGAGATTACTCAGATCGTCGGCTGAACTAATCCACATGACGGGTTGTTCTGAAAGGCCGGTCTGGGTGTCTTCAACGGCTTTTTTGGTGGCGAGGATGCGGGCATCGTCGCCTGCGGCCACGGTACCTGCCGTTGTGCCGGTATTGAGGGTGGCGCTGTTGCCAAGCTCCAGACTCTGGCGGAAAAGGGCCTTGTTGGGGATATCCGCGCCGTTACGGTCTTTCGCCAGTCTTGCGTTGGCGTTGTCCATCGCGATTTTAACGGCCTTTAACGTGGCCGCGATGGTCTCGCTGTCGCTGGTGACCGAGCTTGATAGCTGGGTGATACCTGCCGTTGTCACGGTCGCTGCCGGAACCTGGCTTTTTATCGCCACCTGAATGGCTTCCCATAGCTGGCCGTCGTTTGTGCTGTCCGGTGTAAAGCCCGTCGCTTTCAGGATGGCGATACATTCCGCCTGAATATTACGGATATTGCCCTGGACGTTATTCAGCCACTCAGCGCTACAGATAGTACCGAGATCGCCGGTTGACGGGTCGCCATCGTGGAAGACCTGATCCGGGGTGTCAATGGGCGGCATTAAAGACTTCATTTTGCCTCCTGGTAGGTGAAATAACAGAATGTATGCGCGGGTTTAAGGTCGTTAAATACCGACTCAATGACCGCATCGGCGAACCATGACAGACGTTCACCGGCTGCCGACTGACCCGCCCTGAAACGGTAGTTTTGCAGCAGCGTCGTAAAGACGTTGACCCGCCACATAAAAATGATGTCCGGCGTGTAAATCCGGTCACCGGCGCGCCCCGTTCCTGCCCGGAACGGCTCTGGCTCTTCTATCGTGATGTGATAGCCCATATTGGCCGCAAGGCGCGTAAAATACGGAATACTCAGCCCGCCGGTCTCGGCGAGTTTTGCCAGTACGCGCGAAAGGCGCTGCTGGTAGGTGTCTGTTGCGTCTGCCGTCAGACCCAGTACCCGCTCCCAGTCCGGCAGCAGGTTTTCGGCGTAAAACGGCGTGACGCCGCCGGTAATCCCCTTAATGCCGCTGTAAAGCGCGTCAAACATCCGGCCTTCGGCGTTAAGCTCCGCGCGGATTTTGGGGGCCTGCGGCTGGTAGCTGACCGGGGGCAGCAGTGCGCCCAGAAGGTGAACGTGCTGCATTATTTCGCCCTCACGTTGATGACACCTGACAGCAGCCATTCAAGGTGCTTACCGTCCACCTGCGCGATAACGTTGGCCGACGGTGTGACAATGGTGCGATCAGTTACACCGGGCAGCAGGGAAATCAGCGTCTCAATACTGCTGCGGATAAGCGGCTGCCCTGGCGCAATACGGGTCATTGCGCCCCGGATGGTACGCTCCACATCAGGCCGTAGTTGTTCCAGCGTGACGCCTTCCGCCTTCACGATGACGTCAAAATCGACGTACCGAAGCTGCGGAGAGAGTACCAGCGCATTTCTGGCCGTCACCGGGCGCACGTCGTCAATATGGGCCTGCACGTTACGGATGATTTCATCTGACGCCAGCCCACCGGCTGAGGTGATGGCGATATCCACCGTACCCACTCCCCGGCGAACCGGATACACCCAGGCACTGGTGACGCCCGGCGTTTCCATCGCCCAGCGCCGATAATCGTACTGGTTACCGCCTGCAGGCGGGTGACGGATGATATCAAGCAGACGATCGAGCAGTTCGCCGTCGCTTTCCTCGTCGGTGCCACCTGACAGGGATTTCACGACCACGCGGCCGTTAACCCCCATCGGGGCGCTGACCAGCTCCGCCACGACCGGCGCGGCCAGATTGCCGGATGCGCCGCTCTGGATAGCGGTTACCGGGGCCTGCGCCGTGCCGGTTGTGAATTTCACATCGGCTGTCGTCATAATGGCGAGGTTTTCACCGCGTATCTGCGAGCCTGCCGGCAGCACTGAACCGGGCGAGCCGCTGATATCAGCCAGACCCTTTGCGGTGGTCGGGGGTTTCTTTTTAAGACCACGCGTGCGGGCGTGTAGTGCAAGATAGTCACTGTCAGCCGTGTCGGGGAATATCTGACGCACGACCCACGCCTGATGCTGATACAGACCCTCGGCCACGCTCGCCACCGACGAGGCGCGGACGTAAAAATCACTGTCCTTCCCGGTATCGGCGTCAGGCAACTGGTTTTTCAGGTCGCGCAGCAGGTCGGCGCGGATTTTTTCAGCATCGGGGGTTAAATACGCCATTAACTGACCCTTACAGGATGTTTAAAGGTCACGGTCTGCCCGTCAGCCTGAATGATATCCACCCACAGCAGACACCAGCCGGGACGGTCATTGTGTACCGATACGCGAATATCCGTTGCCCGACCGTCAGCCTGCAGCGGGGCAAGCGCCTGTTCCGCGTACTGGCGCGCCAGCACAAACACGCGTGACAGGTCTTTCTCGCGAACCAGCTCATGCAGGCGCGAGCCAAGAACCTTATCGGCCCACCACGACCCCAGCGGTGTGACAAGCCGCAGGTATGCCGCGTTGTGCAGACTGGTTGTGCGGGTGCCGGTATAATCACCGGTATCGGGTGAGAGCATTCTGTCCATGCGGGCAGCATGACAGGAAAGGCATCAGGTGAGCAGGTGACGGTGTTCAGCGGTTCGATACCGCTGAACGATGAGTGAGGAAAGGTTACATCGGGCCACCGGTAGGCGCGCCATTGTGGCCGTATGGGTGCTGGTGACCGTTAAGCGAGGTTTTTGCGGTGCTGACGTCACCGTCGGTATTAAAGCTGCCGCCGCGCTGGTTAAGATTACCCTCAAAACTGGAACCTTTGCCACCCTTAACGCTCATACCGCCGTTACCGGAAATCAGCCCCTGCGCCGTCAGGTTCTGGCTGGCGCTCAGTTGCGGGGTGGTGAATGCCGCGCTGGTGCTGGCCTGCGTCTTCCAGGTGTTGCAGTTGACCACAGCCTGCTCGCTCTTAACTGTAAAGCCCGTACAGTTGATATCGGCTTTATTTTTGCTGTTCACTTCAAAATCGGTACAGTTCACACGGAAGGTCTCACAGTCGGCCTCAATGAGTTTACCGCGTTTAAGCACGATTTTAGCGCCTTCGTCGGTATAAAGGGCCACCTCTCCGGGCTTCAGGCTTTTAAGGCGGTATGCGCCGTGCTCGGTGGCGATAATGATACTGTGTGAGCTGACGCCGCCGAGCGGCAACACGATACCCATCGTGCCGGGCTGCGGGTGCGATGTAAAGCCGTACTGCTGGAACAACTCAGCCCCGCGCAGGCTTTCATTACCGATACCCTGTGCCTGAATGCGCTGCACGGCGGCCTCGCTGTCAGTTGCACCCAGGCGGATACGAAACGCCTGACGAATACGCGCCAGCGCCTGGTTAATACGCTGGCTGATGATATGCATCATGGCTGTTACTCCCATACCGGCACGACGGCCGTCTCGTTTTTCGCGTGCTTTTTGCCGCGTTTTTGTGACGGGTACGCATCGGGGATCCAGATACCGTCCTCCTTAAAGCGCAGTTGCGTTATCTGACCGTCGGGCAGACCGCCGGAAAAGGTGCGTCCCATCAGGAAAAGTATCTCGTCAGTGCCGTGGGGTTCGCTTATCACTCGTACCCGCTGTCCGGGCGTCCACAGTACGCCTCCGGGGGTGCGGTGGCCGCTGACCTGGGTCACCACGTCAAGACCGCTCAGGCGGGCGTCCGCCATCGCCTTGCGGGCCTTGTATTCGAGCTGCTGGCGGTTATCAATATCGCCGGTGATGATGATTTGTGGCCGGTAATAAGGCACGGTCGGGTCGTGTTCGGTGTGGCTGCGGTTGTAATGACCGGTCTCTCCGCTGGTGTCATCCATCTGCAGGCCGTCATCGACGCTCACATCACCATCGAGCGGCGCGGTCACATCCACCGGGGCGAATTTCTCACCCCCTCCGGGCAGGGCGTGACTCTGGGCCAGTACCGTAAGATCGGAAAAGCAGCCCTGGATATTACGGATGTCAGACAGTGACATGACGTTGCTTTTGCCCGGTTCCCGACTCAGTACCAGCGTTGCCACCGGCGGCGCGGTATAGTCCGGGCCGCCGATAACCAGCGTGCCGTCAGGATCCATCCACGGCCACAGCCCGCGCCCGGATGCCAGCTTTATCAGCGCATCCCACGCCCGTTCGCCGGGTTCAAGGTGAATACTGTCATGACGGGTCATGCCCTGCGCCTGAATACGTATGCGGGTTATCCCCAGCGGGCGAACGATGGCCGCGATACCTTCATCAAGGGTCAACTGGCGGGCGCTGAATATCGGCGCGGCGCAGTCAACCAGTATCGCCGCCAGATCGCGCCCGGACAGTAGCAGGGTCAGGCCCTTACGCGACACATCCCGGCGTACGCTGTCAATACGTCCGGTCAGAATGACCTCATCGCGCACTTTAACCTTCACCGGCGCACCGCGTACCGCATCAACCGGGAAGACCTGATCCGGCAGACCGAGCTGCAGTTGCCAGGCATCCGCGCCTTTGAGGAAGTCAGAATCAATACGGTAGCGTTGCCATGTGCTGTACTGGCGGCCACCGAGCAGCAGCGTGATGTTATCGGGCGTAAGCACTGAGCGTATCCCCCCGGTGTATGTCATTAGGATCACGTATCTGCGGATTAAGACGCAGCAACTCCTGCGCACGGGTGTAATCCTGATACCAGGTATGCGCCAGCAGGTGCAGGTTACCGTCCTGCGTGGCCGTCCGGGTCGTGAGCGGCGGACGTGTCGCCATAATGGCCTCTGCCATCTTCTGGATGGTCAGCGCGGACTCTTTGAGGTCTTCCACCACAGGACGCCACAGCAGCCCTAATGGTTGTGGATCCTCGCTTAACCGCTCCGTTGCTTCCCGGTAGTTCTCGCGGGTGGCCGTGATGGCCTGCTGAATAAACCCGCGCACGTCGTTTGTCACACTTTCCAGATCCTGCTGCGACAGACCGGCGACGCGCTCATCATCCATAAACAGCATCGCGGCCATCTCTGCGGCCTGTCGGGCGACCAGCGTTTTATGCAGGGTGACCAGTTCGCGCACGTCGGTCGTGATGGCGTTCTCAGGAACCGGCACGCTGCCGCTGACCTCCGCGCGCAGTATCGCCTCCGGCAGCGACACAATCCGGTTCAGGGTGCCGGTCGTCTCCCGCCATGCCGACATGACCGGGGCCGGGCCGTTCGCCTCCGGTACAGCGGATGATACGCCGGGGGCATGGTAGCCTGTGGTCGGTGGTTGTGCGGCTCCCTGCGGGGTAAAGGTGACGGACGGGGCGGCATTGTGTTTATGGTGCAGCAGTCGCCCCAGCGGCAGCGTGCGCGGATCCAGAATGGCAAGCAGGTCATTAATATAATTCCCCGGCGCGTTGAGGTAATTTATGCCAGCCCGGATAGTGCCGCTCAGGTCGCCGCGCATCACATCGAGGGTATTGAGCATGGCTGATGCCATTGTCTGGCCCTTGCTGAACAGGGCGCGTACGCTGTTTACGGGAGCCATTGCCTGCGAAAAGAGCATCTGTGCGCGGTCTTTCAGGCCGTCAAGACGGTTAAAGAGCGCATCACCCCATTGTTCAGGGGCAGCGGGAGCCTCTGACGCCGTGCCGGTGACGGACTCCAGAAACACCAGACCAACCTCCGCATAGTCCGGGCTGTTCGCGTCGTGTTTAACCTGGTACTCAATTAACTGTACTTTCGGGACGGAACCGTACACCGGATGAATAAGCTCACCTGCGCCGGGCTTGTCCAGTTCAGCGGTAAATTGCTGCATCCGGGTATCATAATCATCACCCCAGAAAACAGCGTTTAAACGGAAGTTACGTGCCTTGCGGCCGAGGTCGTGGACGTCCTCACCATCCGTCCAGGGGTAACCATGATCCGCATGATCGCGGGCAACACTGTCCTGAGCGCTGACCACATCAAAGCGCACGCCCCGGAAGGACGCATCCTGTAAATTATCCTGCCAGCTCAAAAGTCACCTCCTGTACTGCGTAGCGCATCATAGCCGTTGTATTCGTTGACTGTTTCGGCAATCTCCCGCCCGTCGAGGTGCAGGTGGGTGTGAACCTCAAAGGGGCGGGACGCATTCGTCGCGCTGATATCGGTGGCGGACGTCGTGCCGCTGCGGGATGTGTTAACGCCGGGAACCTGATCCGGCATCACGATATCGTTACGCGCAGCAGGACGGGGAACCGCGCGGGGCGGTATAGTGTCCTTTTCTTTATTGCCGGTCAGGTCATGCCACCATCCGCGCCATTCGTCGAACACATCGCTTAACCCCGGACTTTCCACCACATTTTTAATTGCATCAGGGGTGGGGCCATATTTTTCCTCCACCCTCTGGCGCTTCTCTTTACCGCTTTCAAGCTGCACTAGAGGGAAGTCCTCAGCGCCTTTTTCATAGACGTAGCCTTCCAGCAGCATCCAGGGCGCTCTCAGCAGCCCGGATAATCCCAGCCCCCGCAAACCGGATCCTTTCGGCATTTCCGGCGAGCCGGGGGTTTTGGGCATACCAGGAATGCCCGGCATTTTATTACCAAGCAGCAGCTTTAACCCGGCGAACGTCACCGCTGCAGCCGTCATCGACTGGATGGCAAGCGAAGCGGATTCGGCCGCCTGAGACAGGCCGGGGAACTTCTGATTAAATTCGGAAACCACGCCTGCAAATTTACCGGCAGCATCGGCGACGGGCTTCATGGCGTCCATCTGCGACAGTTCGCGCAGACTCTTCGCCTGGTCAGTCTTAAAGTCACTGGTGCCGCTGATGGTCTGAAAATTCACCTCGGCCGCGCCCTGACCCTCCGGCAAATCGCGCTGGCGCTGTGTGAGGGCCAGATTGTCCGCGCGGGCCTGCCGCTGGTTACGAAGGGCCGTCATCGCGCGTACCGAGAACGGATCGCCGAGCAGCTTTGTCAGCCAGTCGTTTTCCATCGTCTGCAGGGCGTCGCGGGTGCTGGCCGCCTCGCTGTCACTGAGGTTGCCGCTGTTGAGCTTTTTGCGCAGCGCGCGGATTTTGGGGTCTTTGTCAATAATGCGATCGGAAAGACCAACCAGCGCGTCAAGCGGTGACATACCGTGCAGTTGTGCCTGCGCCAGCGTCCCGTGCAGGTCGATACCCTTACCGCCGATTTTAATGCGCTGCGCGGCCATCTCCGCCCGGTTGCCGTAGATACGCTGCAGCAGCGCGTTGACCTGTGCGCCTGCCTCGTCAACGTTGCCCGACGTGGTGAGCGAGACCTGATCCGCTGAGAGCAGTTGCGCTAACCCGTCAAGGCCGCGCAGCCCCGCACGTCCGGCCTGCTCAAGCTGGCCCGGCAGAATGCGCGCAATGTCTGCCAGCTCCACGCCGCCCGCCTGACCGGATGCCACCATCATATTGACAGCCCGTTTGAGGTCGTCCGCCGAGTCCACACCAAGATGACGACGCAGGGCGTTGGCGATATCGCCCAGCGTCTCACCGCTGACGCCGGTGCCGCTGGAGACCTGCTGCAGGAACGGTAAACGCTCTTTGATTTCATCGAATGAGAAGGTGTTAAGCAGCCTGCCGGTTGCCGCCTGCGCGGTGTCTTTCGTGCCGCCGCCCTGTACGATGGCGTCATGTATCAGGGCGTTAAGCTCCGGCAGACGGGCCAGACGGCCCTCAGCGTCCTGCTGATAAAAGGCGGTATTGGCAAGATTTGCCTGCGAATGCTCGTAAGCCATCTGGTTTCTGACGGGGGCCACGAAGGGCAGCGCGGCCGCTGTAATACCGCCCGCTATAGCCCCCAACTGACCGCCTGTCATACGCACACGCTCAAGGCGCGTCAGGTTACCCATCTCGCCATTGAGTGCGGCGACCTGGTTTTTCATCGCCGTATACGCCCGCGACTGCTCGCGTGCCGTCAGGGTGCCGCTGCGGCTTAACCTGTTGTACGCGGCGATGGTGCGATCGATTTCGCGCTGTATAGCCCGCTCTGAACGGATGGAGAGCGCCTCGCGTGCGCGGGCCGAACGGCGATACTCTTCCACCTGGCGACGGCTGGCGCTGATGTTCTCGCGACCGTCTTTGCGCAGGGTGTCGGCGTGCTGTTTTTCGGCCTGCGTGGCGTCGGTGGCCGCTTTTTTCTGCGTCTCGCCCTGGCGTTCTGCCGCGCGGGTGGCATCGGTGACCTGCTTTACGCCGTCACGCAGCACGCGGGCCATATCCCGTGAAGCGTTATCCTGAAAATCAAGCCCCATAGAAAGGCGAAAATCGCGGCTCATCGTGTGCTCCGTTTCTTGCGCAGGGATTTAAAGGTCTTTTTTGGCGGGGTGTCGGGGGCGTCGTCGGTATGACGCCCGCCCTTACGGCCGCGTCCGGGCGGCCGGTGGAAGGTTTTCAGGGCTGAAAGCCAGCCGTCAAGCTCCTGACGGCTCATGCACATTACCCGTTCTTCGCTGACGCCGTGCTGTCCGAGGGCGAGGATGGCAAGGCGCAGTCCCTGCCGCCTGCCTTCGCGTTCCTGCGCTTTTTTTTAAGCTCTGCGATGGCATCATTCAGGCGCTCGTAGTCCTCTGAGAGCAGCCCGTCGAGCAGCAGTTCAGGCGTCACGGCTTCCGCCGGGATATCACCGAGACGCGTCAGTACCGTCGCCATCAGCGCCATGCGGTAATACAGGTCACCCGCGCCGCTGTCGCTGCTGCCGTGAACCTTTTCGGCCTGATCCAGCGCGCCGTAGATATCCGCCATCACCGGCAGGCGAATATCAAAGTCGTAGTGCGTGCGTCCGTCGTACTCAATGCCGTACAACAGCGTGTTCTGGCCCGTCATTCGATCACCTTACGCAGTGCGCCCATCTTGATATCGACCCGCGCCTCACTGTCCACGGTGTATTTTTCACCCACCGAGATAGTGAAGCAGTCCTGGTACATGGTGCGCTTGCTGCCCTGAATCATCGGATCGATGGTGATACGCGCGCCCTCGATGTCTTCCCATTGAATGCTGTCCGGGACGGGGATAACCGCCGTCACGTCCAGCTCATACGTCTCAATACCACGGGTGATCCCTTTGGCACGGCGGGTGCGATTCATGGTCTTGACCAGCTTGCGCCCGGTCTCATGGGACGGCGACAGGTCGGTGATTTCCACCTCCTGACCGTCAACCTCCATCACGATAGAGCCAATATATTCTTCAATCGCCATTATTCACCTCACAGGTACAGGTCGATACGGGCTGCGATAACGTGTAGCCCCTTGACCACTTGACACGGAATGGCTGCCAGGAACGTCCCCGGCTCCTTACCCTTATCCACCATCAGCGCGTCCTTCATCGCCATCACGTTCTCGATGATTTCTTCCTCTTCGAGCTTGAGCGCCACATCGAGCAGCTCGGAACGCACGCCCTTACGGTTGCGTTCGGTTGCCTTGTCACGCGGGTAACGCAGGGCGATACGATCGCACCAGGCCTTACGGGCATAGTCCAGCGTGCGCATGGTCGTGATATCCAGCAGCGCCGGGTCATCCGTGCCGTTGTCGCTTCGGGTGTGGGTACTGATGGCGCGCACAATCTGCACTTTATCGCCGGGGCCAACCTCCAGCGGAGCAAGCCCGTTATGCAGGGCGTTCTCCTGCTCGCGGCGACCGGCACGCGACGTGAGCGGCGTCACATCCAGCCCCACGATTTCAAGGCCGTTATACGGGCGCGCCGGATCTTCTTCTGAAGCGATCACCGCCGCATAACCTGCGGCAATCTCCGCCTGCAGACAGACCGAGCCGGGGTGCCAGCCAATGGTCGTGCGCCCGTCGTTACTCTTACCGGCAAGCGTGGTGCCGGTGGCAAGAGTGCCGGGCCAGCCAGCCACGCCCACCGCGCCACGTTTTTCCATCGCGTCACCGGCGGCGGCAAGGTGCTCACGCAGGGCGCGCAGCGTGACCTCATCCGTCCAGGGAACGGCAATCACCTGATGACCGGCCGCAAAGACTGCCGTCAGGGCGTCCTTCACGGCGGCATTGTTCTCGCCGCCGGTCATGGCGCTGACGGTCACGGTGACGCCGGGGGCGGTCGTGCGCCCGGAAAGGCGAATGTCGTTACCCCATGCGCCACCGTGGCGGGCGGTCAGGGTGACGCCACTGTCGCCGGTCGCCATCTGCGCCGTCACCGGCAATGCGCCCTGACGTGATACGGCATCCAGCAACGCGCGGCTGATGGTCTGTGCGCTGTCTCCGGCCTGCACCGGTGCGTCAATGCGGGTGTTTGCCACCCAGACCGTGAGCGTGCCGCTTTGCGTGGCAGGCCCAGTCAGGGCAATATCAGCGGTCGCGGGCTTACCCGCCTGTGCGTCAGCAAGACCGATAGCCTGTAGCTGCAGGTAGCGGTTGGCTTTCAGGGCCGACACGGCCATGATGTGCGCAAGCGACCCACGACCAAACAGCACCGCCGCCTCGTCGTCAGAAAAGACGTCATGCAGCTCCAGCGCCTTCGCCTGAACGCCAGCGCCAGACATGGGGGCGATAATCAGCATCCGCTGGGGGTTACCCGGCAGCGAGCGCATCGCCATACGGGTATTAAATTCGGCATAAATGCCGGGCTTGCGGGTGCTGCCCGGAATGGTTTCAATCTCAATCATCTGCGGCCTCTTTACGTTTTGCCTTACCTTTCACCGCCACCAGGTCGCTGACGTCCACCAGGTCACCGGCAGCCAGCAGACGGCGGTAATAAATGGTGTCCGGCACGTCCACGGGCTTTTGTTCGATATACCGGCGGGGCTGGTTCTCATACGGAACCCGAAGACCCGCCGCCGCTTGTACTTTCATCCTGTTCACTCCTGAGTTGTACCCGGTCAGCCGGATGTTCACTGTCACCCAGGCCCGGCGGGGGGTAATGGATATCCACGCGCACAAGGTCGGGAACCGGTTCATCGAGTCGCCCGTTGTGCAGGGTGAAAAGATGATCGGGTCGGGCGTTGTCCCGTTCTTCTTCCGGCCAGCGGCCATTTTCCAGGGCGTGCGTTATCCAGTCGGCATCAAATTCGCAGGCCAGTACCGACAGGGCGTTACTGGCAAGCTGACGACTGAACAGGGTACGCACAACCCCCGGTCGCAGTGGACTGATGGCAAGCCCCATGTCCTGACCGGCCAGCAACCGCCGGACGGCATACGCCAGGCGATAAGTGCCGGTTTCGTCGTCACGCTCGCCCCCGGCGCGTGAGGCGCGCTCTGAGCGGGCGTTATAATCCCCGACGAGCACCACAAAGCGGCCGGTCACCTTCCACTTGTTACGCATGGTGTTCAGGGTCACACTTCGCGTCACGCCGCCGAATGTCACCCAGGCCGCAGGCAGTGAGGTCACCACGCGGCCGGGGTCGTCCCCGTCAAACTCGCCGCCGTAGCTTGCGACCTCGTTAACCATATCGCCCAGGCCCTGCGTCAGACGCGCGATGATGGCCTCCTCGGTTGCCCTTATCAAAACGCACCGCCGTTGGTGTCATCGCGGGAGAAGCGCCGGGGCGTGGACGTAAAGCGCCCCTGCGCCGTTGGCCTGTAGATACTGCCGCTGTCATCGCGACCAAGCCGGATAGTGCCGGCCGCCACCTTCTCCAGAAAGCGGATGGCATCCTCGTAACGCAGCCTGATCTCGTCGGTGAGCGGGTGTTCCGCCGTGGTTAACTGGTAGCGGGCAATGTCGCAGCAGCGCCCGACCAGAATGCGCGGCGTGTCCGTCCACGGCGTCTGATACCGCGCCACGAGATAACCGTCAATCTCGGCGCTGGCCTGAATGAGCGCGTTGGTCATCACCGCCTCGTCAATCCCGTCACGTGAGGAACGGGTCAGCCCGGCACAGTGGCGCTCACCGAATTTATCTACCATGTCGGCAACCGTGGCATACATAGCCACCCCCTTACTTTTTCTTCGCGCCCGCGCGGGTCGCAGGCTTCGGCGCAGTACCATCGCCCGCGCTGTCAGCACCTGCGTCAACAGCATCAGTATCAGCGCCGCCGTCTGCCGTCACGGTAGCCGGTGTTGCCGCCGCCAGTTGTTCACGCAGTGCATCCCGTTCGGCGGTCATGTCCTCGAGCTGCTGATGCAGCACATCACGTTCTGCAGTGACCACCGCCAGTTCGTCCCCGGCGCTGTCGAGGGCGTTTTTCAGGCGACTGATTTGCTCTGCCGCCTGCCCGGCACTCATACCGGCACTCTCGCGGGAGACGATAAGCATCGGCTCGCTTTCGAGGTCAGCCAGTTGCTCAGGCGAAAAGCGATCATCCGGGTAAGACGTGGTCGTTTCACTGAAACGCACGCCGCAGCGGGCAAAGCCCTCGCGTTTTGAGGTGATATAAATCATGCTGCCTCCTCACCGGTGGAGCCGTAAGCGAGCTGCCAGAAGCTGTAGCCGCCAGCCGCGCGGGCTTCCGCGCCGAAACGGAACTTACGACGCATAAACACGTTGTCGTTTTCTTCACTGGTTTGCTCAACCAGCACCGGCGCTTTACGCTCCTGGTAGATGAACGGCTTCACCGCGCGACTGGTATCCAGCAGGAACCAGGCGGTAGGCGAAAGCAGACGCGGCTCAACGACCACCTCAGCCGCTCCCCTGTAGAGGTTGGGCTTGCCGTCTTCCAGACGCTCGGCGGTCATCAGGGTGTTGGCGACATCCTGAAGCTCAGGCGGAACCAGCAGCACTCTGGGAGTGATACTGAGCGGGCGACCTTCATCATCGGTGTAACGCTGCATGACGGTACGGGCTGCGCCGAACGAGGCCATCGCCGCCGCCTGACTGGCACAGGACAGCGCTTTTTTACCCTTGTTGGAGGCAAAGCCGTTACCCTGCGGATGGTCGGTATCAAAGAAATACTGACCATCAAAGCAGGTGTTTTTAAAACCGTTATTCACCAGGTCAAAAACGATATCGCCCGGCAGGTCGGCCGCCGATTCACCGGCGCTTCTCGCCTTGAGGGCATACTGGCCGGTGTTGTCGTCTTCGAGATCGTTACGGTCAACCTCGATGGTCGTTTCCCAGTCGTCGTTAACGATGGTGTAACGGAAGGCGGACAGCAGCTTAACCTTTTTCTCCCCGATCCATTTGCGCATGGCCGGGAAATCGTTAAACCAGTTGTAATCCTCGGATTTGGTATTCGATGGCGTTTTCATCGCCACCTTTTCCCACTGCGCCGGGGCGCGTTCTAACGCATCCTGAAAGGTCTTTTTCAGGTTGACGAAAAACGCCTTAACATTCGCCTTGTTAATAATCATTATTCACCCTTACTCAATCAGAACCTGAACACCGTCATCCGGGGAAACGGTCAGCACGCGACCGGCGATAACCGAACCTTCCGCCGGGGCGGTGGCGGTCACGGTGTACGCGTTTTTCAGCCAACAGGCGTTACCGACCAGCACCTGGGTTACCGGGTTCGCAGTGTCGTTGTCGAAATAAAACGCCTCACGGCGGCGCACCATCACGCTGACGTCTCCATCCTTACCGGCACTGTTGTCATACGCCTCATCGCTGAGACCGATAACATGCCAGCCAGCTTTAATCTGTCCCTCGTGCGCCAGTCCCTTGTCATCGAGCACCACCATCAGTCCACCCCCGATAACCGCACCGGCAGCCATCGGAACGGCGAATAATTTGCCATCGTTACGGGCCGTGTTTCTGTCCATCATTCCCCCATCAGGCGGGCAATCTCCGCCGGGTCGTTACCAAACTGTTGTGAAAGCGCAACCAGCGTCGGATCAAGATCAACGGTGCCTTTACCCTCGTTTCGCGGGTCAGCGCTGCGCGGTGTTGTGACCGGCGCGCCTGATACTCCCGTTACCTGCGTCTGCATCTGGTTGAGCGCGGCCACCGGCCGGGCGGTGTCCAGATACGTTTTCAGGGCGTCTGGGTTTGTCTTACCCAGATCGCGCGCCCACGACTCCATCTCACCCGGCAGCAGACGACGATCGGAGAGTGCTGCCGTAATGAGCTGATCTGTCTCCTGGGTACGGGTATCCGTCACCGCGCCCGCATACGCCGTCTGCAGTTGCGAAAGCGCGGCGAGCGGCACGAACTTCGCCGGGTCGTAGACTTTCTGCGACAGGTCGGCAATCTTCGCCTCCTGCTCTGCAATACGGGCGTCCTTGTCGGCAGCGGTGTTAATCAGCGCCAGCAAATCGACGTTCGTTGCAGCAAGCTCCTTGCCGCCGGAAATGGCGGTAATGATCTTCTCAAGCTCGGTTTTGATATCCGCCGCCGTTGAGGTTTCGGGCAGGTTCAGGATCCAACGCAACTGCGAGAGCAGGTACGCAATCTGTTCTTCATCCATAATGGATTCCTCCGGGAGGGTTGATGATGTAGCCACCAGACGGGACGCGGCGGCAATGACCCCCTCGTCGAGTTCTTCCAGGGCCGGTAAGTTGGTCAGCGCCACGTTAACCAGTTGGCCGACCTCCCCGGTGACGGGGTTGTAATTAAACATGGGGGAGAGATAACGGTACTCGCGGGCCGTTATCATCTGCGAGGCCGTCGCCGTCCAGTCAACGTCCACGGCATACAGGCCGTCTCCCTCGACCCACTCCAGCGATTTAAACCAGGCGGACGCCGGGGCGGGCTTACCGTTGGTAACCGCCCGCAGGGTCTGGTGTTCGTAATCAAAGCTGTAGTCGGTTTTTTTGCTGGCGGCCGCTGCAATCAGACGCTGTGCGCAGGTGGCATTCATCACCCATGTGCGGCACTCTTTCGGGCGACCGTCATTGCTGCGAAACTCCCCGGCCGGGAAAATACGTACCCGTGTTGCCGGGGTGGCGTCGGCAGTAAGAGAGATGGATAAGGCGGCGATACATGTTTTCATGCCGCCACGGTAACAGGGGGAAAAGAACGGGAGCAGATGACGGAGTTCAGCGGCAAAAATACGCGGGAAAGAAAAACGCGGAGGAGACCGTCACTATAAGACCGTCAGGAAGGTATTTAAACACCATTTAAATTTTTATGAACGGGGTGCGGGAGTACGATGGTAGCGGGTAAGACCGAAAACGCCTCAGAACGCGTTACAGGCGTTTTTAGAAAAATCAGTCATCGACGAGGTTACGCAGGTAGTTTTCCAGGGTGTCGCCCATCTGGCGGATATCACTGTCATCCAGCGCCAGGAAGGGACGCGCGGGCATGGTGATACTGTACTCCGGCAGCGTGTGCCACTGGCTGAAATTACTCTGCGACTTTTTAACAAAGCGGTTGCCGATGCGACCGTCCTTATGTTTTTTGTAATACGCCTGCTGGCTGCGCGCCGGGATGGTGACGGTGCCGCCGTACTGGTGGATAGCCGCGTATTTTACATTGGTGCCGACGGTGGCCTGGTCGTTGTCTGAGGCTTCGTGAATGCTGGCCGCCAGTCGTCCCTTACGCTGGAGTATTTTTTCCTGCCCGCGTTTCGCTGCCTGCCGTGCGTAAGGTTTACTCCATTCCTGCCACGCCGGGCGACCCTGCTGCGCAAAGTTCTCTTCCACCGCGTCATGCATATCGGCCGCGAGACTTTGCATCAGATCCCGGCGGTCTTCAAGACCGTTTAACAGGCGTTTAAACACCGTTTCAAAGGCGGTTGTGTCAATGGTTATCCGGTACATTTGCCCCCTCCGGCAGCAGCTCGCTGAGATTATTCCCCTGTTTCAGGGCGGTTAACTGACGATCATGCACCCCGGCCACCTGCCAGACGTTATCCGCCTGGCGTGCATACCAGGTCATATCATCAACGGTCACGACGTGGGCGGGATTCTCTATGGTCTGCTGCGCAGCCACAAAGCCCGACGCCTCAGTGGATAACTCCGGCATCGCCGTCTGTGCCACACTGACTGTGCGCAGGCTGTCAGGCTCGCCCGCAAGCATCGCCACCGGGTACGTCTGCTGCGGGCTGGCCTCCCCGGCAAGGGCTTTAGCGAGACCGCGCGCAAAGTCCGGCCCGGTCAGACTGCCGGTAATGTACTGGCGCGCCGCCTGCGTGGCGTATTTATCCAGCGTCGGGGTGAAGGCCACTTTGCCCGGATTAAACCCGAACCCCGGATCGGCGGTGTAGGTCTCACCGCCAATCTTCATTGCCTTGACGGTGCGGGTTTTGCCCGGAATGCCGTATTCCTGCTCAATGTCGTACAGCTCCGGCTCGTGTACCGCAAAGCCCCGCGCTTCCACCTGCGCTCTGGTGAAAGCCCGGATGCGACAGCGGCAGCCGTACCCGTCAGGGGGATAGAAATAATCCCACACCGGCGAGTCAGCAGCAGCGGTAAAGCCGTTGAGCAGCGCGTGCCGGGGGCGGGTATGTAAGTCCATAACCGCCACCCGCTGCCAGTAGGGGCGCTCCGTTTTGTTGGCGACCTGCTGTTTCCAGCGCCCGGCGGCATAGGATGACTGAATGTTGGTGCTGAATATCGTCCCGATGCGCCGGGGCGTGAGGCGCTTACCCCACAGTTCGCCGGTCTCCGGGTCGGCAACCAGCCCCTTACCAATCCAGCCCTTTTGCTCAAGCAGGGGCAGGAGCTTACGTTCAATGTCGCGCTCCGTATCGCCATCGTTCAGCGCCGGTGCAAGACCGTTCTGAATGTCGGCGAGGATATCGAGCTTCAGCACGCCCGAAACGGTGAAGGCTTTCGCGTTGGCTTCAGCCTGGACGTCATACCAGTTAAAGCCGATGGCGTAGCCTTTTGATGTGAAGTAGTCGATGGCATCGGCGGGAGCCAGCTTCATCGCATACGCCAGATCAACTTTATCGGTCATGATTGAGGCGTCCCCAGATCTCACCGACAAAAATCGCCTGACTTAACAGGGCGCGCAACTGGCCGTCATCGAGCTGCGGGTAGCTGGCGGCGGCAATATTCATCGCCTCATCGGCGGTCTTGCCCTGCGACAGCGCCGCAATCACCGGCGCGACCAGATTCTGCATGGCCTCGCCAATCTGATCCGAGACAGGTTTCATGCCGTCAATAGCCTGCTGCGCCGGGTCATCCTCCGGGATATCAACGGTCTGACTCAGCGCCGCTATCCCCACGCCCGGACTGACGGGCAGCGCCCGGCTCAGTCCGGCGAACGGGTTTGTCATCTGGCGGGGAACCAGCACCGGCTCATCGCCCTGCGGAACGGGGATGCCACCTTTTTTATGCACCCAGGATACCGGTATGGTATTCATCCCGACGCCGTTAACCAGCACCGACACGGCGTTAGCGAACCGGTCAAGATCGACCTGATCGCGGGTATCAAACACCAGACGCGGCTGACGGTGCAGCGGAATATCCCCGTAGCCGTTGACCGCGAGCATCATCTGAATGAGGTTACGGAACATGCCCTCCATCTGGCGGGCGTCGCTGCACATCAGGTCATGGCGTACCTCGTTATGCACTTCGCCGAGCGCGTTCGTCGAGGTCTTGCCGTCGGCCTGAGTCGTCAGCGTACTGCCGAGGATGGCCTTTGACATCGTCCGCTCACACCAGTCGATCATCATCATAAAGGTGTCGCCGGTGCCGCTGGCCGCCGCCTCAAATTTGACCTCGCTGCCCTGTTCCATGACAGCCACCGAGTCATGACCGAGACGCACCAGACTCATCAGCAGCCGATCGCGGTCTTCATCACTGGTGCCAGCTATGTAGTAGGCGATACGGGCGGGCATTCCGTAGATTTCCAGGAACTCGGCAAAGTCACGCACCGCGTAGTTCTTGAAGAGATACGGCCAGACCAGTACGCGGAACAGCCCGGACGTGGCGATAAAGCCGCTGCGGGCGTTATGGCGGTGTATCAGCCAGTTACCGGGCCACAGTTCGGCCCCGTTCATCGTCACGCCGTCAATGAGACGTAGCTGGTCGCCGCGCTCCGGGAGCGTACAGAACCAGTGATGCGGGCGCAGGTACAGGCGGTTAGCCAGCCAGGTGCTGCCGTCCTGACACCATTCAATCTCCTGCGCGCTGAAGCCATGACCGACAGCTTCCATGCCGTTAAGGATGATGTTTTCCATATCAATAATGGCACTGAACCAGTCCTTAACGGCAGCGGTGGCGGACTTCTCTCGCGCGCTGGCGTTCTCCGGCGGCTCCACTGACCGGTCAAGGGTGAGCAGAATGTTTTTGCGCTTTTCCATCTCGGCAAAGAGGTGAGCGTCCTTTTCCTGCATATCGGCAAAGAGGCACGCCTGCGCGGAAAGGTCGCCCTGTTCGGCGGCGGCCAGAATGCGCGGCAGCTTGCGGATGGTCAGCCCCAGCGAGGGGTGATCAACGTAGCGCTGAAAGCTCGCCACATCGACGCTCTGGTTCTTTTTAAGCGAGCTGGTTTTAATCGGGTTGCCGTACTGATCAACAATCTGGGACATAGCTACCTCTTACCATGCTCCGCGCCCGAAGCGGCTGTCGCTTTCGTGACGCGATGCGGTGTGAATTTTGGTTCGTCGGGTACGTGAGACGGCCAGCGCCCACAGCATCTGCAGGGCGTCAGGGCCGTCGTCGTGGTCGGCTTTGGGGAAGTGGCGCAACTGATCGAGCAGCGTGCTCTGGCTGTTGTTAAGTCGTATCAGGCCGTTAGCACAATGCGGCTGCAGGGACTCGATACGCAGGATCTTATCAGTGGACGGAATGACCGGCACGGCCGGAACGGGAACGCCCAGCTTTGCCGACTCCGTAACCAGCACCTGGCGCAGGAACTCCTGGAACTGCACCGACTCAAACGCCCAGGCAATACAGCCATAGAGCTTCTGATATTTAATAATGTCAGCGATGATTTTATCCGGCACGCGGCGGCGGATATCGGCAACCACCACATCCAGAATGCCGGTATAGGGATTAAAACCGCCAACCAGAATAGCTGAGGGGTCGCGCCGGTTGTTACCGAACTTGCCGAGGCTGGGGTCGCAGGATCCGAAAAAGATCCACTCGCGGACTTCTTCAACCCAGAATTTCAGCACCCCCTCAGCGGCGAAGATGGCATCCTCGCCGCTGACCGGGTCGTTCTGGTACTCGGAGTCAAAGGTGCTGTGACCGTCACGCACGCGGATTTTCATCAGTGTCAGCAGTGGACGGGCGGCCCATGACACGACGGCCCCCTGCAGCATGGCCGCCTCATTGGCCGCGTAGAACAGCGCCGCCGTCTCCGGCTCCTCATTGCGGATATACTCTTCCCACGTTTCCCACAGCTTCATGTTGTCAGGCCAGCGAATAATGGCCTTAAAGCGGGCGGTACGCCACATGGGGTTATTCAGGGTACGGGAGAGCACCGAGTCGTAGTGCAGGATAGTCCCGATGTAAACGACGTCGGTTTTACCGCCTGCCTCACCCAGCGGCAGCACTGTCTTTTTAAGCCAGTTATCGAGCTTGTCGCGCTGCTCCGGGCTTTGTACGTTCTCGTCGTTCTCGATGTCGTCAAGGATAACGAGGTCAGGACGGTACGGGCCATGACGCAGGCCGCGCAGCTTCTTACCGCTGCCTGCCACCGTCACCTTGATATTATTGGCGGTGACAATCGTCCCCATCTGCCAGACGCGTCCCTGTACGCACACATCAGGGAAGTCATGACGCAGGCGCGGGTTGTAGAGCAGCTCGGCCTTGATGGCCTCAAGCATGGGATAGGCCTGGTCGATGGAGTCCATAACGATGACCGGGTAGTGCTTAATGCCCCGGATGATGCACCACAACACAAAGAGCTGACTGACGAGCGTTGACTTGGCCTCACCGCGAGGGGCGGCGATGGCGTCGTTCTCACCCTCCGGGCTTGCCACTATCTGCGGCAGCCGCTCAAAAAGGTAATCATGCAACTGGCTTCGCGAGGCGTGGCGAATGTAGTGCGGAAAGTAGGTGGAAACAAAGAAGTCGTAGCCGCTCGCCGGGTCTTCGGTGCAGCGTTTACGCGCCGCGCAGGCAGCCGGATCAACATCAAAATCAAGGCATTCGGTCTCAATGGTCTGGCGCAGACTGGCGATATACTCCGCCAGTTGCTGCCTGAATGCCTTTCTGTCGAGCTTTCTAGCCACACCAAACCTCTCCTGAATAGTGCCGGGATTACCCGCCCGGCGCGGGTGTGTTATGGTTGAAATTGCCTGGCGAACTTTGACGAGGGAACCAGGCGTTATCTCAACCTACGGAGTTAAATTAATGAGCGATAAAATAAAACGTTATCCCGATAACGACAGAAACAACGACGACGACATCCGCATCGGGCATGGTCAACAAATCATTCCTGATAATGTCGCGCCGCTACATCAACGATTTGTCACTTCTCCCCATGATGAAAAAGACAAGGGGAAGGAGAAGACAGATAAATAACAGGACATAAGCTATGCCATCCGATAATGATAAATTCTGGTTGTATTACAATTACTACATGGAAGTTATGATCGAGATTTTCACTCGTCGCTGTAGCAACATCTTATTGTTTTTACAGTTCTTCCTGGGTGGGGCCTCGTTTGCAAACAGTTCTTACGGATGGCTTATTGGTACATTAATCGGCTTTTGTGCCGCCGTTCAGTACACATGGAATCCCGGAAAAATCGCAGCAGACGCAAGACAACAAAGCCGACGCTATAAAAAATTGTGCGATATTTTCGATACGCTTACGTCTGAGGAGTTTTTAAATAAACTCCACAAAATAGAGAAAACCGACAGCATCCCTCTGAACGCCCTTAACAAGCCCGCCTATCAGCGAGCGGTTGTTTGTCTGGGGCTTGATGAAAAAGTGAAATTCACTTTCACCGAAAAAGTAATATCCTTTATTGCTGGCGGCACTCCCGGTCTTGGTATGCATTAATCAGGCTTAACCCTGAATTAAACTCACCGAACTATTGAGGGCATTATTTAAGCCCTCAATATCATCATTAATAATTAACCGCATCAGGTGGAGTTTCATTTCTTCCGTGTAAGGCATAGACAGGGGCTTTTCCTGCACCTCTCCGAGCGCCAGAACGCCACCATCCTCAGACGTGGAATACGCGATAAGCCCTGAATATCCTGCGAAGCCAGCCTGCGCCGGAATCTGACCATGAGACAGGGTGTAAGCATCCTGCCCGTCTTCTGCCGCAAACGCGGCCAGTGACTTAATCATCGCTGCGGTTAAAGTAATCTTGCTCATTTTTCATTCTCCGTTAACGGGTTTTAAATGCCATTTAAACGGGTGTTAAAGCCCGTTTTTCATCAAGTGATCCACTACCGCAATCAGGCCGCCCACAAGACCTTTTTGATCGGGATAATCCGCTTCAAGCCGGGCAATAAACGCCCGCGTCTTCTCTTCGGACTCCTTCACCATCTGCTGTACCGGCTCGGACTCTTCACTCACCGCACCGCGCAGCGTATACAGCATTGTCTTTAACTCTTGTTGCTCAAGTGAACTCATCTTCAATCACCCCCTGAAAGGTCTCCAGTACCCCGACGAACTCCGCACGCAGCTTCGGGTACTTCTGGTTGATGTGCTCACCGAACAGGTGAAGCACGCTAATCGCTATCGCCAGTTTGTCGGTCTCCGGCAGTATTTTTTTACTGGCCGCCACCGCTTTGTTAAACGCATCCGACAGGCTTGCCAGCATCTCAACCCGTTTTTCGGCGCTTAAATCCGGGTCGGAGTTAATCTTCTCCATCGTCGCCTGACACTGGACTACCAGCGCCATCAGCACCGCACGCCCGGCTTCTTCCATCCCGCCACCGGCGAGCGCATTCGCCGCGCGTAACTTGTCCCAGTCGTCGCCGTTCTTCTGCGCCTCACGCTTCCAGCGCAGGGCGGTCGGTGAACTGATCCCAAACTGTGCGGCTGTCAGTTCAAGCGACAACTGGCTGAAGATGTAGGCCCGGCGAAACCGTGCGCGATCGTCTTTCGAATACGCCATTACAGCCCCATGCGTGTACGTATCAGCCCGATGGCCGTTGCCACCACCGCACCGGCAATCGCCCCGGATACGGCCCCGGACAGCGCACCGCGCTTAATGGCGGATTCTTTGGCCGCATCCTGCACGGCGGCCATCTGCAGGCTGAGGTGCGTCAGCTCAATGCTGATCCCTTTGAGCAGGTCTTCACTGACCGCCGGGGCCTGCGACTGCACGACGTAGCTGCGGCGCTGGCGCTTAATTTTTTTTCGTTGTTTCACTGACTCTCTCCTTATCAATACGTCTCAGACCGGCCTTGTCGCTGTTACAGGACTGGATATCGCCCATCAGCAGCGGCAGCCACTCAACCGCTTGCCCCCAGGTTAATCGCCGGGCGGGAGTGACGGCAGTGTCGGTGCCAGAAGCTCCGGCGGCATCCGGGTGTAAGGCTTCATCACGCAGCGCGTTGACGTAGCCGAGCAGCCGGTCAGAATCATCAGCAGGCAGCAACACACTGCTGCAGGACTCCGACGAGATATGCGCGTGAATATCGCGCCGAATGTTTTGCGCGGTGATAGCGCTTTGCTGCCTGACACGCCGGGCCTCCTCGGTTATCTGGTTAACGCGGTTAAAGTTCATCGCCTGCAGGGCCGTCTCGGCGCGGGCCTCGTCGCGTTCGTCGCGCGCGGTATCCCGCTCACTGGTAAGCGTCCCGGCCCGTTCGCTCAGGTCGCTGACCTGATACGCCAGCACCGCCACCACTGCCAGCAGGGCGAGCATCACGCCGCCACAGACCCACAGGGCGACGCGGTTAGCGGGATTCAGTGACCAAGACACCAGGCCTCCTCCCGCGCACGTCGCGCGGCCAGCACCGGTACGCCGCCACTGTTGGGAAAGTCCGGGATACGGTGACACATGGCCGTCCAGTTTCCGGCCTGCGCCTCGCGGTAAATCTGCGTGGGTCGCGCGGCCTTACGGTTCCAGCGCACGCCATAGCAGCCAACGTTAAGGACCAGCGACGTCATCGCCTCAAAGGGCCGCTGCGGCATATCCTTACCCCGGAAATACCGGTTAACGCAGTCCTCGGCATCGGCCATATCACTGACCCACCGGGTCGCAATCTCTTCATCGCTGTAGGTGCGCTGCTCAACGTGACCGGTACTGCCAAGCCCCACGGTTAACACGCCAACGCCGTCACAGTAGGGGTTACGGCGACAGCCTTCTTCGTTGCCAATCAGCGCCTGACCGGCGGCCGACGTGCGCAACGTATCGGGATAGAGCTTCACCGACAGCCCGATGATGACGGCAACGGAGCAGACCGCGCCTGCAATGCGTGTTTTCAGCCCCATAGCTACTTCCGGGGACGATGCCAGCGGCTGCGCTGGAGCTGAAAGAATTTGCGGCGGTAATACCAGTTGGCCCAGCAGGTAAAGACCGTGCCGACGATACCGACCATAATGCCAATCACCATCCACTCTTCGGGACGGAACAGGCTTATCAGAAAGGTCACCCCTGACATAAACAGGGCCGACCAGGAAAATCCGTTATTCATGACTGATACCTCAGTGTTGTGATATCAGGCTAACGGATCTAAAAAACGGGAGTGTATGAAGGGGTTCAGCGCTAAACCGGAAGGGGTACGCCCCGGCAGTCCGGGGCAATACACTATTATGACTGTCGTTTACCGAATTTGAAAAGCAGACTTCTTACGGTGATTTCAGGCTTGCCACATAACGCGGCTACGGCATTAACACGCTGAACCACTTTGCGCAAGGATTGATCCGCATCTTCCAGATTCTTAGCCATCGCTTTTAATCTGGTCGCATCAATGGGGTCATCTTCATCCAGACTGCGAACCTCGTAAGGTATATGGTTCAGCATAGAACGACGCATTCTTGCATCATCCTCCGCTTTCTCTTTCAGTTCGTAATACTCCGCAATCAGTAATTTATGCTCAATTTCTTTATCATCAGCCATGTTATTGACTCCTGTTGATTAAAATTTACCAGGCCCCATTAATCAAAAAGCCCCGTCTGAACGGGGCCTTTCGGTAGAGTCTGATTGTCTTTTTGCCGTCGCCTCAGCGACCAGGCGTACCGGTCACTGAACCCGTAACGGGGACAAAGCCGGGCCAGCGCCTGACGTGTCGATAAACCACCGGCAACGCTGGCCTCCAGTTCGGCAATAAAACGGCTGTTACGCAGCTCGCGCAACGCAACATCGCAGCGGGGAATGTAGACTCCCGCACTGCCAAAGTGGCGGATCAGCTTTTTAACCTCATCTTCCGTCAGCGCTTCACGCAGCATCTGATGCACGCCGCCGGTACGCTCCCGCGCCCGCCCGCTGGTGCCGGATACGGATACACCGCCAAAGAGCGAGACCAGGCGCATCGCCGCAGGCCAGCCGAGCACCTCGACCAGCTCAAAGGCGGAATCAGGCAGATAATGCTTCACACTGGAAAAGTCGGTGATATCGGCGGACATGGACACCTCCGGGGAAGACGTTCAGCAGATAAGGAATGCTGCTATTATAACCACAACTGATCGCCTGTACAGTCCATAAAAAAAGCCCTGAACGCAACGTCAGGGCTTTTTGTTACTTCTGTTTATCCTGCTTTTTCTTTTTCCTGGCGCGCTTAACCATTGCTACCATCACAGCATGAATCTTTTTATTATCGAAAGGATCATCTTTGTTATTCAGCCACTCAAGCAAACTCTCATTCCACATCTGCAATGCGATCCCTTCAGCATACGCCCACGACAGACCACCCTCAGCCAGCAGCGCCTCAATCTTGGCAACTATCGCCTTGCGCTGTTCTGCCACATTGGGCCTGCGGCCTTTGCCCTTTGGAGCCTGACGTGGAAAGCCCTGGCTATGCATGTACTCTATGACGTCTTTCAGCTCCCGGATGGAACACTTTGTCGAGCTATCCTTGCCGGTGAGACGCAGCAGCACGCTTTTATAGGTGGCGTTATCCCAGCCAAGCCGGGACTGACCGGTTTTGATCGCCCTGATAAGACTTGTCGTAACAGGCTTCATCGTGCATTCTCCGGGGTATTATCGCGGCATGTATTCGCGCACGCTGGCGTAATCAGCGGTCAGGCGGTTGTAGAGAGACCAGGCTGTCGATCCTGGTATATTCAGCCTTCTGCCAATCTCTTTAAAGGTCAGACTGAGATCATCCCGCCAGTCCTGAACACGAATAACGAGTTCATCAGGATATCTGGCTTTTGGGTGTTGTTCGCCGAACTTTGCGAGACTTACACCTATCGCTCTGGCCCTTTCATGTACCGAACTCATGCTTCTGTCGTCAAGATGTGTTGCAATTTCTGCCGCAGTCATCGTATGGCAATTTTTGCGGATAAAATTATCCTCCTTCGGTGTATACAGGCGTCTGATGCGACTCATCCGATCCGGATAGCGCGCCAGTAATGCATCCATTCTTTTCTGTATTGCGCCTTTTGTTCTGCCTGGCGCAGGCAGAAGGGGCACTATTTCTGCCGTGGTCTTTTTCCCGTGCAGACTTATCAGCAACTCGTCTTCCTCTGGCGTCCAGGGGCGTACATGCTTCGGGCATACTCCCGGTTTACCCATAGGCTTAAGGATCATATTTATTTCCTCTTTTGCTGTATGCGGGCCGAGCGCGGCCCGCCGCATAAGCGGTGTTTAAAAACGATTTACGATTCAGTTAATACGTTAAATAAATAATGATGTTATTTCTGGTCGCCCTGAGACTGGCGATCGACCCGTTCAAGTTCAGCCAGTAGCAGGGCTGCCGCTTTGACCAGATTGCGCCGGTAGTCCGAGGGTTTAAAACTGTCATCAAGCCAGTCGGCAGGCCAGTAATTTTCAGCCTCCATTGGCTCTATATAGCTGATGGCCGCCGCAGCCAGTTCGAAGCCGATATAGGTATCATCATGCTCTGGCGTCCAGCCCTTTACCGCAATCTGTCGGTGACGTTCAGCCAGCACATCAGCCGCAGCCGGGGAAAGGTTAAGGTGTTCCAGGTAATCGCTGTAGCGTACATAGTCGCCCTGTTTCGACAACATGATTGCTGACGACGCTATGGGCATGAAACGTTGAATAGTCATAGCTTGTCTCCTTTCTGGTTACGCTTTAATTCGCCATACTGGTTTTCTGTGTCAATACGAAAAGCGATCCCCTGTTGCGTGAGATAGCGCTGTACAAGGTAATGACAGATGTTATAGCCGGCGTCGATATCGTCAGGCTCAAGGTCGCTCACTGGCGGTAACAGCACCATCGGCGGAGTGGTATATAACTCATGAACCCCGTCCGCTAATTCTGGTGCGCCAACGATGATCCCTGCTGAATTTTCTACCGGCCAGCCGTCCTTAATGATGATGCTGATTACCGGCTCAGGTGTAAAAATAGCGTTCACTGTTTGCCTCCTTTGGTTTTCTCACTGCACATCTGATACCCCTGCGCGTCCATACGTGGTGTCAGGCCGCTGCCGTTCCCCAGGTACTGACAACCCGTTTTATGGTCGGTATAAAGATTAAGACCTGACCGGGTTTTGCCATCGGTGTCATCACGGCCAACATCCAGCTTAAAAAGAACCCATTGCGTCCCGAAGAGAATCACACTCGCTACCGCCACCCCGAGCGCAAAAGCACCAACCGCACGACGGCCAGCGCTCACGAACGCCGAATAAACACTTTGGGCGAGGTTGGTTCGAGCCTCAACACTCAGACCTTCAACATGTATATCGATGCGTTTCATAACGTGAGTCCCCACCGGAAAATTCCGCAGACAAGCCATATGATGGCAACCCCACCGACAATATTTCGGATTACGCCGCCATACCCTAAATCCCGAAAGACGTTACGCCACACAACAAATGAAAGGAGACCAATGAATGCCAGCACTCCAACCACATATGACACACTGGCAATAATGATGAATTTCATTCCATCACCTCATTAGCCAACACCTCACACAGGATGCTGTACGCTTCACCCGCTGCGGCCTTAACCTCGCCGAGGTCATCGAGCTTTAACGGCAGCGACGCGAAACGCTGCTGTATGCCTTCCAGCATCCCGGAAATCCAGGTGAGTTTCTCCGCTGCATCAGTCACACCCTGACGGGGCAGCAGGGCAAACTCACGTTCAGACTTCGGCAGCGACCCGGAAATCTCCACCTGACGGCAGCGGAACCCATGAGGCACATGGAACTCTTCCCGGCCTTTCGCTGATGGCCGCATGGGATTAGAAAGCGCAGAACGCCGGGCATGACTACCAGTGGTAAACGCCATCCACAGCACCTCTTTTAACTTTTCCCGCATAGCGCCATCAAAGCCCATAGGCCAGATATTGCGCTTCAACGCGTATATCACTTCCTGCCGTGCGCCGTTACTGTCTTCCCAGCCCGGCAGCAGACAAACGAAATCAGATACCCGAATCATCCCGCGCGTGATGGTCAGGTACTGCTCATGCTCCAGACCATCAGGCAGCGTGGCGGGGTTGAGGACAACATCGCTATCCCCCCAGTAAATTAAATCCCTTTCTGCTTGCATAAAGGCATCGCGGTTATAATTTTCATACCCGGTCATCGGGCCACAAATAAACACCACTTTCTTTTTATTCTGCTGATTATTCATTTCGCTAATCTCCACTTTTGTTTATGCCGCTTAATGGCGGCTTTCATTTCATTAATAACGGCGGTTTTATGTATGCGACTTCCGGCAGCGTTATAGCATTTCAGGCCGGAACGCCCGGGAACTTTCGGCAACTCCTCAGCCACAGAACCATTGCTCATGTTGTACACATGCAGCTCCCCGGGGCGTCGGTATTGCGCGCTGGTGACTGTGAGCGTCATACTCAGTCATCCTCCATATCATCAGCATTGTCCTCACTTTCAGAACACTGCGAATTAACCTCTTTCAGCGGAAACGTAAACTGCGCACATGCCAGGGTGACACCAATACGAAAGCCTTTTTGTTCCTCTTCTGATAACGTAAATTCGTCCATGCCAGGAATGCAGAATGTTTTATCCGCATTATCACGCATCAAATCACAACCCTCGACAGCGCGTTTATGCCATTTGCGCAAGCCTTCAATTAGCTCAACTAATTCATGGTTAGTTATATTCATAAATATAATTTCCTTAATTTTGGCGTAAGTCAGCCCCTGACGATTTACGCCATATTTAAATCAGATTTAAAAAGCCGTTAAAATGGTACTGCTGGTATCAGTGTGTTAATCCTGACAAAATACGGAATAACGTTAATTTCAACGATAGCACCACATTTAAAGTCATTTGCCTTCCCGGCTGTCCTGACTATGGGGCCGAACTCCAGATTCGTCTTACGGATAAAGCAAGTACCAACCTTATACTTCCGGTTAAACTCTTTTGCGTTCATCTGGTTTACCCCAGCGCCCTGTAGCTGCATGACGGCAGAAGTCGGCGCGGTCTTCCGCCCACTTACGCGCACGTGCCTTACAGGGCCGTCCTGACGCTTTAAGCCATAACCTGGCAGCTTCAAGGTACTCCCCGGCCTGCTCACAACGTACAGCGCCAACGGCATAGCAATGATAAGTATTGCGGGCGCGGTCGTTGACGTTCGCCATATCACACCGCCGCAAGGTCGAGGGAGAACGGCACATACTGATTGCTGTCACCAGACCGCTTATAGATGCGCACATACTTCTTGCTGCCCACAATCAGGATGGCGTCGTTGATGGCCCGCATCGCATTCATCCAGCGTTCATCCGCAATATCCAGACGACGCAGACGCAGGATACGGCCGGTGCTGACTTCGCCTTCCTTATCCACCTGGAACGCTTCATCGATAAGCGACACCACTTCCGGGCGCGAGCCTTCCGTCCAGTCTTTCAGGCACTCGTCAATCAGCGCCTTAGCCGCCTGCAGACGTTCGTCAAAGGCCAGACGCTCCGCGATAGCAACAACCACCTTCCAGACCCCATCCCACGTATAGAAGGTCATATTGCCTTTCTCGCCGCCCACCTTCGCGCCGTACAGCTCCCCCGACAGCTCCCGAAACGCCTGCGTGTCAGCGAACACGGTGGATTTGAACTCAGTCAGCCCCTTATGCAGGGGAAGCGCACGCTCAATAATCTCACCGACCAGCGCGTCACGGTCTTTGTCTATCGGCTTAACCATATCCGCAGGCGTCATCACGCCGCGCGCATCAATCCAGTAACCCTCCGGGGCGTTAAGACTGGTGTACTGCTTCTGAGCCGATGCAGCCACAGCCTGACCCGCATCAACGCCAGCATCCGCCGCCACATCCGCAACAACAGACGTATTCTTTTCAGCTAACATATTTACTATCCCCATCAATAAAATTAACATTGTTGAACCCAGTGACGGTGGCAAAGCGCTCCTTCAACATCAACGCCGCCATCGTCGCCTCTCGCATCTCCTCACTGCAAAAATCAGGCGACGCCGTAGCCACATCAATCTCCGTCATCGTCACCCCACCAACGCGCCTGAACACAGCTTTAACCTCAACGGCCATAAGCCCTCCGTAGTCAGTGAACGCAACCATCAGGCGCAAGGTCAGGGTCTGCCTTTAATGCGTTATTAACAAACTTCACCGCTTCCTGCACATGCTCGATAGCTTCAGCGGCAAATGCCGTTTCACAGTGACAGCACCCATCAGCAGCAGGCACAACTTCACACTTAACATCGATCCCGTCTTCGGTGTGCGTAAATTCAAATGTCACTCTTACCGTCATAATCATTTCCCCTTAATGCGTTTCAACACCTGCAGCCTTCATCGCCTTTGCCACATCAGCTTTGAAGTACGCGATTTCACCACCCGATGCGGCCAGCGCATTTTTTATTAATTCCGCAATAGCCATTACACGTTCAACCTCTCCCTGTGTTACTTTGCCTTTTCCACCGCCAGACATAACGGTTTCAATGCGACCATTTTTGCTTTCAATAACGATATTTAAAACAGTAGCCATAATTAACCCTTTATTTAATGAATGGATTCAGACCAGACGACTTTGCAACCGTCCTGCATATAAACGCCTTGCTTGTATTTCCCCCTTGTTCCACAACCTAACCAGACATAAGACGCTTTACCGTTATCAATTAAATGCGCGGTAAATGAATTACGATTAATACGAACTACAGGCATACCGCCACGAACGGAGACAGAAACCACATCAGCCCCACGCGCAACGAGCGACGACACCAGACACTCAGCTCGGTAGACGCCTGACACGATGGCCTGAGTAACCTGCTCTGGATTAGCCATACGTCCTCCAGTGCAAGAGCACCTCACGAGAACGGGGACGGCCACGCAAAAGCCGCGCCAGCCGATACACACGGCGAAATTCATCACGACCGGAAAACGGCAATATCATTTTCTGCGCTTCCCACTCGTCAACATCCCACGCGCTGTTATCATCGACCAGCGCACGATTGCGCTCGTAAAAATCAACATAGATATATCCCGGCTTAGTGGAACCAATAAAAGGCGCAATATCCCCGCCGTGAGATATTCTTTCGCAGATACGGCGCAATGATTTAACTTCGGTTTTAACTGACATAATTAATTCCTTATTAGTGGATTAATACTTAATGAACAGAAGATTTATTTTTTCTCTTTGAACTATTCATCAGCTTATCGGTGTACTTCTTCACCGCACCGATACCTACAGGGATATTAAGCCTGTCGCACATGTCATACACGCCACGAACGATATTAAGCAGGCGGCGAACATTGTTACCAGCACAGTAATAAAGCAGGTTTCTGACGTCGTCGCTCTCCGCCTCCGGCATCATCCTGACCGCGATAGCGTCAAAACACTGGCGCTTAAACTCTTCATTCAGATCGAGATACTGCGCAATACGGCTGTAAAGTTGCACATGCTCACCGTCTGCACCGACGAGGTTATCAGTAAGACGCGGCAGGCCAGCAAGTACAACTCCCGTCTCGACCATGTCATACAGACGACGCAGCGCCTCAAGCGCCTGATAGGGCAGCAGCTCGGCCTCGTCAACCAGGATAAGGCGCGGGGTGGCATTCAGCCCGCTGATACACTCTTTCATCAGTTCGGCAGTGGACGCGCTCTTGCTGGCATCAGGCTTAAGCTCCGTTAGCAGGGCTTTCATCAGCGCACGTGGGGTAAAACCTGATGTGACTTCTATCAGTATTGTGTCGGTACGTCCGGCCCTGTACTCCCTGAGAATGGTGGATTTACCCAGGCCAGAATCCGCCGTTAAGACACAGATAGTCCGGTACTTCATGGCAAAATTAATAAGCTTTTCCGCCTCTTTTGTTGAATCGGTTTCCACGAATGAAGGCGCTTTAAATCTGGCGTTAAAACGTGCTTCCTCAGTTTCCACAAATTCACGGATACGGGCCGCAACGTCTTCTTTATTGCCTTTATATTTACCCTGTAAAAACTGATTAATCACCGCCGGACTGCGATCTATTTTTAGCGCAAGTTCATTCTGCGAATAGTTATTCCGCTCCCTGATTTTATTTACCCGGTCAATTAAGTCCTGCATATAAACCTCGCTTAATTATGTGTGCCTGTCTTTAATTCCGCTTCCCGCTGGGCTATCAGTGCGGCCTCTTTATCAGCCCGCGCCAGCAGGTCGGCAAACTCGTCATCCTGCTTGTGCGCCAGCGCTGGCCGCAGCTCGCGCCTGGCGTCTTCTACGCGCTCCATGCCGCGATCGATACGACCTTTGACACGTTTTTCCTGCAACTGCTGCCGTACCGACTTAGCGAACCCGTCAACCTTGTTACCGTTCCAGATAGCATCACAGATATAGGTGCCGTCCATGCGGCGAACAATGATCGAATCAGCATCATGAATATCGTAATTAACCCTGACTTCTTCCCCGGTATAGAATTTAAGCTCCGTGGAATAATAAATATTATTGAATATCCGTATCTCGCCCCGTGTGGTCGTGCAGACTTTTTCCGGCCTGAACATTTCGTGTAACTCTGCCGGGGTGAGGAAGTCGATCATCACATCCTGACCCTGCTCACGTATCAGCTTCTTGCGGTATGCCGCCGGGCTGTAGTGCTCGCCACTCTCACGACGTGGCAGCGACGAATGCGGGCGGTTGTTATAGTTGGCGACCTCCTGTTCAATGGCAGCCATCAGTTGCTCCCATGTCGGGATTTTCCCCATCGCCTTAACCTGGCGGGTTGTCAGGTCTTTGCCTTTGTGCATTGCCTTCACCGCAGAACGGGCAATGCGCATCTGTAAGTTGACTGTCTCCTCGTCCGCGCCCTTATGGCAGTAACTCTCAAACTGGCGGGCCACCTCATGCGGAACCTCTTTGTTAAAGCGCTCAATAATCCCGCGCCCCTGTGGGTTGCCTGGTATCCCGGTAAAGTGCTCGATACCGAGACGGGGCAACATACCGACCACGTCGGCATCCAGCATTTTACCCGTCTCACCCGGCCCGTTATCCGAGTAGTAAATCAGCGGTACGCCGTGCTGTGATATGGCATGACGCAGGGCATCAGCAACGGCTATCGTGTTTTCGGATAACGCTATCGACCAGCCCACAATGAAGCGCTGCCCGGCATCCATGACAAAGGTCACTTCCGGCTGGAAGGTGTTACCCGTTAGCGGGTTAAACGTCTGCATCTTCATGCAGTGACCATCCCCGACCCACACGGCATTAACCGGCATCTGTGACCAGTCACGACGCTTAAACGGATTAAGCGAACGCCAGGCGGAACCGGTTGTGCGATAACGCTCACGCACTATCTTCGGCACTTTCTGCATTTCGCGACGTACCGTGTGTATCCCCGGTATCGCCGCCAGCATCCCGCTATTATCGGCATAAGTCTCACGCCACCACTTTTCAAAGTCCCGGTAAGCCTCGGCAACCGATGGCCGCTGCCATACCCGATAGAAGGCAAAGAAGTCATCGAGCCAGGGGAGTTGCTGCCACGGCACGGCTTTATGATGACCGGCTGACAGCAACACCAGCAGCCGGTTAGCATCGCCCTGGGCTAGCAACCAGGTTGAATACCATTCCTGCAGCGAACTCTTGCCGACGCCGACGCGCTTACCCTGACGGGCGTTAGCGACGCTGGCCGCTTCCAGAACGCGGGGCGGAAGATTGCCGGTACGGGAACCCTGGACTATCCAGTCAATGGCCCCGGTGCGAGTCATGCCTGCATGTTCGCGCAGGGTGTGAACCTCAACGGCAAGCAGTATCCGCGCACTGGCGATAGCCTTTTGCGCATCGGTCAACTGGTGCAGCGCCTGCTCAACCACGGCGGGGCATTGCTCCATGATCCCGACTTCATCGCGGGCGGTGACGCGGTGCTTCACTGTAGTTTCAACTGGTAAGGCCGGGGCAATTTTGGTGATGACGGCTTGCCTGATCTCTTCCGCCAGGCAATCAACGTGATACTCAAACGCCTTTGTGCCTTCACGCTTGCGACGCCACTCAGGATTATCCTTAACTGCACTGCCCAGCCGCGCCCGGACGTTTTTGTCAGCGGTGGGAAATCCTTTTACTCCCATGCATTCTTTAGCCGTTACCCACATAACATCCCCTTACGCAGCTTTTGAATCAGTATTTTTACCCTGGTATCTGCTGGGCCAGATTACGGATGGAGGGACCCCGATAATATCGGCAATCACCAACTGGTAATCTGGACATCTGCGATAGAACACATTGCGCATAACTCCAGCTTTTAATCCTTTAGATCGCTCTAGCGAAGCAATATCAACCCCTTTATTTCCAAGAGCCGTATGAATTGCCCTGGCTGACCAGTCCTGCCCCTCATGAATGAACAACGCTAGCAAGTCTTGTGTCGATAACTGCATTGTGTGATCCTTTATTGTTTATCTTTATGGATAATCAAATCTAATAATCTATTCTAAGATAATAATCCTTTATAAAAGTACAGGTCAAGAACTTTTTTCGTATTTTTATGCCGTACTATTGTGAGTGATGATTTTTACTTAAAACTATCTATATAACAGGCGGTTAGATGGAAAAATACAGTGATGCTCAAAAACTCAGGGAGCGTACTATTGTGAGCCAGTCAATAGTACATTTTGGTGAACGGTTGAAAGAAGCTATGGCGGGTATGAGTTATGTAGAGCTTGCGCGTAAGAGCGGCCTTTCCGAATCAACAATAAGAAAGTATGTCCAGGGGAAAATGTACCCAGGAATAGATAGCGTAGCTATGGTTGCTCAGGCGTGTAACGTATCGATGATGTGGTTGATTACGGGACAAAAAGACGGCCAGTATAATAATACAGGTAATGTTGATTATAGTGTCCCTCCTGTTACGTCTCATGCAAATGTCATGGAACATATGACAGATGTAGTCCGCGACTGGCTGCGTGTGTTTGAGCGCCTGTCTGATGAGGATAAAACTAAGGTGACTGACTTCATTGCTATGAACGGGATTCGTTGCCTGTTGCTGATGTGTGACGCTGGTAGCCTTGATCTGCTTACTCTAGAACCGTTCAAACGTGAAGTAGCCCTATTGTTTAAGCAGATGACCGTAGATGAAGTCAGAGAGATTTTACGACAGATTAGACGAATTGAAGACGCGCGTTCACAGGGGCATTATGGCGGTGGTTCACTAAGTAGCGGCGTTGCATAACTTTCGGGCTGTAGTTGCATTGACCAGGTACAGCCCATCATTTAAAGTGTCTTTAAAGGCCGTTTAAACTCTATCAGTCTGACGATCATTTACCCACAGGATCCAATCAAAACGATCCAGAAAACTGATCAAAAAGGAACGGTTTTCGAACATTCCTAAAAATGTTGTCCAAAATCTCCACTCCTCTCTAACCCGCGTCAGTCAAGGCTTGCGGGATTTTCCAGACGGCTCCGAACGATCCAGAATTGATTGTCCCCCCACAGGATGCTCCATCGCCGCCTGTAGCAAGACTCTTTTCACTTTCTCCAGATCCGAGCCATAAGCCACGCCAAGCCGGATCACCAGACGTGTCGTGGTATCGGAGAGGGACCAGTTAATTAGCCGCTCCGTTACGAACGCTTTGTTCGGAATGATCACTTCTTTACGATCAAAATCGGTAATAGTGGTGGCGCGAATACGAATCTTACTGACCGTGCCGGAGTAGGTGCCGATCGTTACCGTATCGCCAATGCGTACCGGACGTTCGAAGAGGATGATTAAACCCGAGACAAAGTTACCGAAGATCTCCTGTAGCCCAAAGCCGAGACCCACCGACAACGCCGCCGCCAGCCACTGGAGTTTATCCCACGAGACGCCGAGCGATCCGAATACTGTCATCGCGCCAACAGCGATAATGACGTAGTTAAGGATCGTGGTGATCGCATACGAAGCCCCCTGGCGCATATTCAGACGTGAAAGCACCAGCACTTCCAACAGGCCGGGTAAGTTGCGGATGAGCGCCCAGGCCACCATCGCGGCAATAATGGCGAATAGCAAGCTGCCCATCGTCACGCTTTTCACCACCGCAGCGCCAGCTTCGGAGCCGTTGTAGTGCCACAGCGTGATGCTATCAAGATAGCTGAATACGGTGATCAAATCGGACCAAATCGCCCAGAACATAACGCCGAACAGGGCAAGCATTAGCAGCATCGTGATACGTAATGTTTGCTGGTTAATCTGCTCCAACGCGATGGTGGGTTCTTCCTGTGGCTCCGCGCCTTCCGCCCCCTCTTTTACCAGGTTCTGACGACGAGCCAGCGCGCGTCGCCAGGCAATCCGGCGCGCCGCTACACTTAACCCGCGCAGCACCGTTTGATAAAGCAGGTTCCAGATAATGACCAGATAGACGGTTTCAATCCAGCGCCCCGCCAGGCGCAGGGTGGTATAGAAATAGCCGGTCGCCGTTAATACCATTAACGCCACCGGAATGATGGAAAGAATCGTCACGGTCACCAGTCGAATGCCGTGAGATTCTTTATCGCGCCAGCTTTCCCGGCACAGTGGCCACACCAGCAATGTTATGACCAGCAGATTGAGGAAAATAACCGCCTGCCCCAGCACGTCATCCATCAGATTCAGCGGCGACAACTCCGCCACCACAGACCAAAAGTGCAGCGGCAGCAATGCGAGGCTAATGCGTACAATCTGGCGACGCCAGTGGCTGGTCAACTGCGCCGGCATACCAAAATGGCGTATCGCCACGCCCTCTTTTTCCAGCACCTTCCAGCACAGCCCAAAGACCAGCCAGAACATCGCGAGCTTTTTACTAAAGGCCCAGAGCAGATCGCTGATATTTAGCTGCATGGTCAGCAGGATCAGTCCAAGCGCGAGGATAATCAGGCACACCGGCAGCGCGCGGATCAGATCGATCAGAATAGCTTTTGGCGTATTGAGCTGACTATCGTTACGCAGCGATCCCACGGCGGCGGCCAGCTTCTGTTGATACGCTTTTAACCATTTCAGACGCCAGCGGATTAAACCGGCGATGAGCAAGAGCGGCAACCCGGCCAAAAAAGCAATAAATACCGCGGGCCAGGCTTTTTGCCAGTTCACCGTGATTTTCATGGCGCTGAATTGCTCTTTTAACGTTTGGGGGAACGCTTTAAGCCAGTCCCAGTCCATAGGGCGGTTACTGTTCACCCAAAAAATCTGCTGCGTCAGAATGGCTTTCAGATTTTTCGAGACGCTCATCAGCTGCTGCTGGTTAACTTGCAGGTTAATCGCCATCATCAGCTGGTTACCCAACTGTTTATTTAGCTGATCCAATAGCTCACGGCGCATCTCCACCACCTGAAGCAACGCATCATGAACTTCATCATTCACCTCGCTGGTATGCCCCTCCTCCAGCTTGTCGACAAAGGCATCGCTTTGGAATAAGGCATCACGCTGCTGGTTGATTTCAAACTGCTCCAGACGCAAATCCGCAATGCGGTTGGTCATATCTTCGAGTTCGTCGGCGGAGGGCAGAGTTTGCTGCTGTTGATAAAGAATACGCGACAGCAACAGGCTGCCTTTTAAGACGGCAATCTGTTCTTTGATATTTCTTTCCGACTGCAGCGCGCGATCGAGCCAGTTTTTTACTTTAATGTTTTGCTGCATCAACATATTGCCGTTTTCGGTCGCGACAATCAGACGCTGGCTGAGTTGATGGTTAATATCCAGTTCCTGTTTTACCAGTGGGTTCGCCTGGATACGCGCCGTTTCGTCCGGCGAAATGGCCTCCTGGGCCGTTTTTTCCGTTAGCGTAAGTCGTTTACTGTTGACCGCCTCCTGTAAAAGTTGAAGCTGATGTTCAAGGCGATTACTGTTGGCCGTCACGTAATCCCGCTGTTTTTGCAGGGTGTCCTGCAAAACGGTATTCCCTTCAAGACTCTTACGTTGCTGGTCGATCTGCGCATTAAGCAGCGCCTGCTGTGCCTGTAATAACACCTGTTGGCTGGGGCGAAGCGCGGCTTCGCCGACGTTATTGCCGTCCAGACGGTTACGGATTTGCTGTATTTGCTGTGAGGCGGTATACATGGCGTTTTGCACGCGCTCAGGCTGGGTCTGTAGCGAAACAAGCTGGCTGTTATAAGCGGCAAGATCGTTTTGCGAATTTTGCAAATCATCCAGTACCTGCGCCACGCGCAGCTCAAGCTGACGTAGCGAAAGCGCACTCAGCGTTTTTCGCATTTCATCATCATTATCGACGTCGCTCAGCGCATTCAACGCAGCCGTCGCCTGACGCATTTTTTCAGGCGCCTGCGCCACCTTCTGCCGTAGCTGTACGGTTTCCTCTTTTACCCGCTCGATTTTCTCCAGCGTAGCTAACGTATCAATAAGGTCCTGCTGGACAAGCTTATCCTGGGCAGAGAGATCTTTTTGCTTATTCAGCGTATCCAGCTGGTTTTGCACATCCGCTTTTGACGGCAGGTCGCCATTCGTTTGTCCCCGGGCAAACGCCAGAGACTGACAGGACAGCAGGATAATAAGGACGCTAATTGTAATAAAAACAAAATGCTGTGAACGTTTATAAAGCTGCAACATAGTCATGAGAATGAAGTGTCTGAACCGGCAAGCAGACCGGAAATAATTGAGTCGCAAGAATATCACGCCTGTAACAAACAGAATAGCGACACAGAAAATGTCCAGGAGTTTTCCTGGAATATTATCAGGGGGAGCCGTTGACCGTCGACGCGCGCAGCGTCGGACACAATTGATACATCTCCAGCAGGATCGTGACGTAGGCGCGAGCTTCTTTTTTTAAATCAAACGATTGCGGAGCAAATAACCAGTTTTCCATGAGCCCTGAAATAAAGCTGCGCATCAGTATCGCCGCACGACGGGTCAGCAGATTTTCAGGCAGCATTTTAGCATTAATACAATGTTTTAACGTTTGTTCAATCCGATCGTAACTTTCCAGACAAAGGCTACGTTGCGCCTGTTGAACCACAACCATTTCTCCGACAAACTCACATTTATGGAATATAATCTCCATCAATAAGCGGCGTCGTTCTTCTGTTACAGTAGCTTCAAGAATATGAACTAAAATTTCTCTTAATACAGATAGTGGATCGTCGGGGAATTTTGCCTGATACTCAATCTCAAGCTCACCAATATTGGATTCTGATAGCTCCCAGATCTCACTGAATAAATCCGACTTATTTTTGAAATGCCAATAGATTGCGCCGCGCGTCACGCCAGCAGCGTTCGCAATCTCCGCCAGCGAGGTTGCCGATACGCCTTGCTGCGAGAACAAACGCAGGGCCACATCCAGGATGTGTTGTCGTGTCTCCAGCGCTTGTTGTTTGGTTTTTCGTGCCATATGTCGGTGAATTTACAGGCGTTAGATTTACATACATTTATGGATGTATGTACCATAGCACGACGATAATATAAACGCAGCAATGGGTTTAAGGACCTTTGACCATTGACCAATTTGAAATCGGACACTCGAGGTTTACATATGAACAAAAACAGAGGGTTAACGCCTCTGGCGGTCGTTCTGATGCTCTCAGGCAGCTTAGCGCTAACAGGATGTGACGACAAACAGGACCAGCAAGGCGGCCAGCAGATGCCAGAAGTTGGAGTTGTCACACTAAAAACGGAACCACTGCAAATCACAACTGAACTTCCGGGTCGTACCGTTGCTTACCGTATCGCCGAAGTTCGCCCGCAGGTAAGCGGCATTATCCTGAAGCGTAATTTCGTTGAGGGAAGTGATATCGAAGCGGGAGTCTCTCTCTATCAGATTGATCCTGCGACCTACCAGGCGACTTACGACAGCGCTAAGGGCGATCTGGCAAAAGCGCAGGCCGCCGCGAATATTGCTGAACTGACGGTGAAGCGTTATCAAAAGCTGCTGGGTACGCAGTACATCAGTAAGCAGGAATACGATCAGGCGCTGGCTGACGCACAACAAGCGACTGCCGCTGTTGTCGCAGCAAAAGCCGCCGTTGAAACCGCACGTATCAACCTGGCGTATACCAAAGTCACCTCACCGATTAGCGGTCGTATTGGTAAGTCGTCCGTAACGGAAGGCGCGCTGGTACAGAACGGTCAGGCGTCGGCGCTGGCGACAGTGCAGCAGCTGGACCCTATTTATGTCGATGTGACCCAGTCCAGCAATGACTTCCTGCGCCTGAAGCAGGAGCTGGCAAATGGTTCGCTGAAACAGGAAAACGGCAAAGCGAAGGTCGACCTGGTGACCAGCGACGGTATCAAATTCCCGCAGTCCGGTACGCTTGAATTCTCCGACGTTACCGTTGACCAAACCACCGGGTCTATTACTTTGCGCGCCATCTTCCCTAACCCGGATCACACCTTATTGCCAGGAATGTTCGTTCGCGCACGTCTGCAGGAAGGGACAAAACCGACGGCATTACTGGTTCCACAACAGGGCGTTACCCGTACTCCACGCGGCGATGCCACGGTGCTGGTGGTTGGCGCTGATAACAAAGTGGAAACCCGCCAAATCGTCGCAAGCCAGGCGATCGGCGATAAGTGGCTGGTGACTGACGGATTGAAAGCGGGCGACCGCGTAGTCGTCAGCGGGCTGCAAAAAGTACGTCCTGGCGCACAGGTTAAAGTGCAGGAAATTACCGCGGATAACAAACAGCAAGCCGCAAGCGGTGATCAACCTGCTCAGCCCAGGTCTTAACTTAAACAGGAGCCGTTAAGACATGCCTAATTTCTTTATCGATCGCCCTATATTTGCGTGGGTGATCGCCATCATCATCATGTTGGCAGGGGGGCTCGCGATCCTCAAATTGCCGGTAGCGCAATATCCGACGATTGCGCCACCAGCAGTGACGATCTCCGCAACCTACCCTGGCGCTGATGCGAAAACGGTACAGGATACCGTCACGCAGGTTATCGAACAGAATATGAACGGTATCGATAACCTGATGTATATGTCCTCCAACAGTGACTCCACGGGGACCGTGCAGATCACGCTGACCTTTGAATCCGGCACCGATGCGGACATCGCGCAGGTTCAGGTTCAGAACAAGTTGCAACTGGCAATGCCGTTACTTCCCCAGGAAGTACAGCAACAGGGCGTGAGCGTTGAGAAGTCCTCAAGTAGCTTCCTGATGGTAGTGGGCGTCATTAACACCGACGGCACCATGACCCAGGAGGATATTTCGGATTACGTTGCCGCCAATATGAAAGATCCGATCAGCCGTACCTCTGGGGTGGGCGACGTCCAGCTGTTTGGTTCGCAGTATGCGATGCGTATCTGGATGAATCCGACAGAGCTGACCAAATACCAACTGACGCCGGTCGACGTGATTAACGCGATCAAAGCGCAGAACGCCCAGGTCGCGGCAGGTCAGCTCGGTGGTACGCCGCCGGTTAAAGGCCAGCAGCTTAACGCATCGATTATTGCCCAAACGCGTCTGACCTCAACGGATGAGTTTGGCAAAATCCTGCTGAAGGTGAATCAGGATGGCTCTCAGGTTCGTCTGCGGGATGTAGCGAAAATTGAGCTTGGCGGCGAAAACTACGACGTCATCGCGAAATTTAACGGTCAGCCAGCGTCAGGTCTTGGCATCAAACTGGCTACCGGCGCCAACGCGCTGGATACCGCTACCGCTATTCGCGCCGAACTGAAAAAAATGGAACCGTTCTTCCCGCCAGGGATGAAAATCGTCTACCCGTATGACACCACGCCGTTCGTGAAGATCTCTATTCATGAAGTGGTAAAAACGCTGGTCGAAGCGATTATCCTCGTGTTCCTGGTGATGTACCTGTTCCTGCAGAACTTCCGCGCGACGTTGATTCCGACTATTGCGGTTCCGGTGGTGTTGTTGGGAACCTTTGCCGTGCTTGCGGCATTCGGTTTCTCGATAAACACGCTGACGATGTTCGGGATGGTGCTCGCCATCGGCTTGCTGGTGGATGACGCCATCGTGGTGGTCGAGAACGTCGAACGTGTTATGACGGAAGAAGGCCTTCCGCCGAAGGAAGCGACGCGCAAATCCATGGGCCAGATTCAGGGCGCATTGGTGGGTATCGCGATGGTACTGTCGGCGGTATTTATTCCTATGGCCTTCTTTGGCGGCTCAACCGGGGCAATTTATCGTCAGTTCTCTATCACCATCGTATCGGCGATGGCGCTGTCGGTGCTGGTCGCGCTGATCCTGACGCCCGCGCTGTGCGCGACGATGCTCAAACCCGTCGCCAAAGGCGATCATGGCGAAGGGAAAAAAGGCTTTTTCGGCTGGTTTAACCGCCTGTTCGATAAGAGCACGCATCACTACACCGATAGCGTAGGCAATATTCTGCGCAGCACCGGGCGTTATCTGCTGCTCTATCTCATTATCGTCGTCGGTATGGCTTATCTGTTCGTTCGTCTGCCAAGCTCTTTCTTGCCGGATGAAGACCAGGGCGTATTCCTGACAATGGTCCAGCTCCCCGCCGGCGCGACGCAAGAGCGCACGCAAAAAGTGCTGGATGAGGTCACGGATTACTATCTGAACAAAGAGAAAGCCAACGTTGAATCGGTATTCGCCGTCAACGGCTTCGGTTTTGCAGGGCGCGGTCAGAATACCGGTATTGCATTCGTGTCGTTGAAAGACTGGGCCGATCGTCCAGGCGAAAAAAACAAGGTTGAAGCGATTACCCAGCGGGCAACCGCAGCGTTTTCACAAATTAAAGATGCGATGGTCTTCGCCTTTAACCTACCGGCGATTGTTGAACTGGGCACCGCAACCGGGTTTGACTTCGAGTTGATTGACCAGGCGGGACTTGGTCATGAAAAACTCACCCAGGCACGTAATCAGTTGTTCGGCGAGGTGGCGAAATATCCTGATCTGCTGGTCGGCGTTCGACCTAACGGTCTGGAAGATACGCCGCAGTTTAAAATCGATATCGACCAGGAAAAAGCTCAGGCGCTGGGCGTGTCTATTAGCGACATTAATACCACGCTGGGCGCAGCATGGGGCGGCAGCTATGTAAACGACTTTATCGATCGCGGTCGTGTGAAGAAAGTTTACGTGATGTCCGAAGCGAAATACCGCATGTTGCCGGATGATATTAACGACTGGTACGTTCGTGGTAGCGATGGTCAGATGGTGCCGTTCTCCGCATTCTCCTCTTCCCGCTGGGAATATGGTTCGCCACGTCTGGAACGCTATAACGGTCTGCCTTCGATGGAAATTCTGGGTCAGGCGGCGCCAGGCAAGAGTACTGGTGAAGCGATGGCGATGATGGAAGAACTGGCCAGCAAGCTGCCGTCAGGCATTGGGTATGACTGGACCGGGATGTCCTACCAGGAGCGGTTGTCCGGCAACCAGGCCCCTGCCCTGTATGCTATCTCGCTGATCGTCGTCTTCCTGTGTCTGGCGGCATTGTATGAGAGCTGGTCTATCCCGTTCTCCGTAATGCTGGTTGTTCCGCTTGGGGTTATCGGCGCGCTGCTGGCTGCCACCTTCCGCGGACTGACTAACGACGTTTACTTCCAGGTGGGCCTGCTCACAACCATTGGGTTGTCGGCGAAGAACGCGATACTTATCGTCGAATTCGCCAAAGACTTAATGGATAAAGAAGGGAAAGGTCTGGTAGAAGCGACGCTGGAGGCCGTCCGGATGCGTTTGCGCCCGATTCTGATGACCTCGTTAGCGTTCATGCTGGGGGTTATGCCGCTGGTTATCAGTTCCGGCGCGGGTTCCGGCGCGCAGAATGCGGTAGGTACTGGCGTACTGGGCGGGATGGTAACGGCAACCGTACTGGCTATTTTCTTCGTACCGGTCTTCTTCGTGGTGGTACGCCGCCGCTTTAGCCGTAAAAGCGAAGATATTGAGCATAGTCATTCGACAGAACATCGCTGATTTGCTCACTGTTGATAAGGCCGCGCAAGCGGCCTTTTTTACGCAAAAATCATAAAATACGCTTATTGTTAGATTGATTATTTTTTGCCATATTAATAAAAGGTATAATCCTTACTGCGTTAAAGGCTTTTCTTAGGAAAGTTGGCCATTTCTTAATTCAGCCATTAATTAAGAAATATTAAGAATATTCCTGGCTATTTTCTCCTGTCAGAGTCTATTGTTTTAGCCTGAAAAGCTAAAAAACGTTAACCCAATGATTATACGAGCAATAAAACTGGTTCCTTTTTAGGCGACCGACGTTCACTGTTAAAATTCGAAAAAGTATGGCGACACACGGCTTTCACGCAATTGTAATTTTTAGTAATATGACGATGAAAAGTTTTTTAGAGTAGATTATAGTTAAATCATAAGGTGACGTGGGAAGTACCAGGTTAGTTAGTTGTATCCATCCCGAAGGTGTTCGGTTAGTTTAAGCCACTAAAAAGGGGATGCATTATGGACGAATACTCACCCAAAAGACATGATATAGCACAGCTTAAATTTCTTTGCGAAACCCTGTATCATGACTGTCTTGCAAACCTTGAAGAAAGCAACCATGGCTGGGTTAATGACCCGACCTCAGCAGTCAACCTGCAGCTCAATGAGCTGATAGAGCATATTGCAACTTTCGCGCTTAATTATAAAATTAAGTACAATGAAGACAATAAATTGATTGCGCAGATAGATGAATACCTGGACGACACCTTTATGTTGTTCAGCAGCTATGGTATTAATACGCAGGATTTGCAAAAATGGCGTAAATCGGGCAACCGCCTGTTCCGTTGTTTCGTCAACGCCACCAGGGCTAATCCTGTTAGTTTGTCTTGTTAAAAATTATTACAATCATAGGTAGAATTTATGTCTGATAAACCATTAACTAAAACTGATTATTTGATGCGTTTACGGCGCTGTCAGACAATTGACACTCTGGAGCGCGTCATTGAGAAAAATAAATATGAATTGTCCGACAATGAGCTGGCTGTATTTTACTCAGCTGCGGATCACCGTCTTGCAGAATTGACGATGAACAAACTCTACGACAAGATCCCCTCTTCAGTATGGAAATTCATTCGTTAATCACGCTACATTACTTTTTAGAGAACACGCAGGTGTTATCTGCCTCCTCGTTCTGGCTAATAACACAACGGGCTATTATAGAACAGTGATATAGATCACATAGCAATAGCAGGGAACGTTCCCTCTAATACTTTATTATTGCTTCTATTGCGATAATATCCACCAAGGGGAGCGCGCGATGAGTGACGAAAAACAAAAAATGATCGCTGGGGCACTGTATTGCCCGACCGATGAAACTTTATGCCAGGATCGACTGCGGGCGCGTCAACTCATCCATCAATACAATTATACTACGCCTGATGAAATAAATAAGCGTCAGGCGATTTTACGCGACCTGTTGGGTCGATGCGAAGACGCCTATATTGAACCTTCCTTCCGTTGCGACTACGGCTATAATATTTTTCTTGGTCACTCCTTTTACGCTAACTTCGACTGCGTCATGCTTGATGTTTGCCCAATTCATATTGGCGATAATTGTATGCTCGCGCCAGGGGTACATATCTATACCGCCACGCATCCGCTGGACGCCGTCGAACGCAACAGCGGCAGAGAATTAGGTAAACCCGTCACTATCGGAAATAATGTCTGGATAGGCGGACGAGCCGTCGTTAATCCGGGCGTAACCATCGGCGATAACGTCGTCGTCGCTTCAGGCGCTGTGGTGATAAAAAACGTACCGCCAGACGTTGTGGTAGGCGGAAATCCGGCGCGAATCATTAAAAAATTGTAGTCAAAATGATAACTGTTATGCTAATTCGTGGTTAATCTGTTACTTTTTTCACGTTACACCTCCCTTTAAAATGGGCTGTTACTACCCCTATGTCGCAGAAATCATGAAGGCAAAAGATGACAGAGATACAGCGCCTGCTTAGCGAAACTATTGATGACTTAAACATCCGTGAAAAACGCGATAACAGGCCGCGTTTTAGTATCAGTTTTATCCGCAAGCATCCTGGGTTATTTATCGCGATGTATGCAGCCTGGTTTGCGACGCTGGCGGTCATGCTGCAATCAGAAACGCTGGTGGGGTCAGTGTGGCTGTTAGTGGTGTTATTTATCGCATTTAATGGCTTCTTCTTTTTCGACATCGCCCCGCGTTATCACTATAACGACATCGATGTGCTGGACCTCCGGGTCTGTTACAACGGCGAATGGTACAACACCCGCTTTGTTCCCCCCACGCTCATTGAGACGATTCTTCAGTCTCCACAGGTGGATAATGAACATAAAGTCCAGCTGCAAAAAATGGTTGCCCGTAAGGGCGAACTTTCCTTCTACGATATTTTTACGCTGGCCCGCGCAGAAGCCAGCCGGTAATAAAAAAGTGCGCACCCTCCCTGGTACGCACTGCTTTCCCTGAACTGTTGGTTTTTTAACGTCTTTTTTTACGCCCCTGAACCGCCTTAAAACGCGGATTTGTTTTACAAATCACGTATAAGCGTCCTTTGCGTTTGACTATCTGGCAATCCGGATGCCGTTGTTTTGCATTGCGAAGTGAGTTTAACACCTGCATTTCATTTACCCCCTTTTAGCGCCGATAAAATGACCAAAACGTTTCTGGAAGCGTGCGGCACTACTTTCGCTATCAAACGTTTTCTGTCTACCGGTATAAAAAGGATGCGATTTTGATGACACATCAATAGTGACATACGGATATGTCACGCCGTCCAGTTCGATTTCACGTTCAGTTTTGATAGTTGATCCCACTTTCACATATTCATTTGCGCTGGTGTCGTGAAATACGACGGTGCGGTATACAGGATGAATATCAGGTTTCATTGCGCCCCCTCAATTATGTTATAACATAACAATAAAATACGCTATCAATGCTCCTTTTTCAACCGGTAAACATTCACGATCTCTTCCTGGCGGCAAAAGCAACGTGGCGTAACGCGTTAGTCTGGCCCCTGTATCTGTAAAATCGATAAAATAGCTTTATCATTCAAGGGCGCGATTTACGATCGGATATACTTTCTCTACGCTGTGTTTATAAGGACATCACTGTGACAACACGACATCTGGTCAGCCTGGTAACGGGAGTGCTTATCCTGTCTGTCCTTTTCCCGATAGGATTGAGCCTGTGGCTGGCGCACCGTCAAGTTGAAAAAAGGTTTAACGAAGAGCTGGATATCTTCTCGTCCCGGGTGGCGCTACGTACAGAAAGGGTCAGTGACCAGGCAAAAGCCGCGTTAACGCATATTGCCTCCTTTAAAGGCGAGCCCTGCAGCAGCGCCCATTTACTCGCCATGCGCCGCGTGTCTTATAGCTTTCGGTATGTCCAGGAAGTTCTGTATCTTAAAAATTCGATTCCCGTTTGCTCCTCACTTGAAAAAGAGAGCCATATTCCCGCTTTCCCTCCGCCCATGAAAATCACTCGCGACGGTTATCGCGCCTGGTTTACGGCGCAAAACGATCTGGGTATAAAACGCTATATGGCGGCACTCGGGAGCGACAGCTATATCGTGATGATCGACCCGGCGTCCTTTATCGATGTGATTCCGTTTGGCGCATGGCCGATTGACGTCGCTATTATTGGCCGGGAACGCAATACTGTGGTTGCCAGCAGCGGTAACCTTGACCCCGCTATTCTTCCGCTCATTCACCATGAGACGCCCCTGCGGCTGGAAAACCGAGGCATTCAGTATGCTATCCACCCCTTTCCGGAAATGGGCATTACTATCGTAAGCTGGGCACCGACCGCTCCGCTGGAAAGGAGCTGGTATCGACAAGCGTTTATCTGGCTACCGGCGGGCATCGTAACGGGTCTGCTGGCCGCGGCCTTTATTCTGCGTATTTTGCGTCGGCTACAGTCGCCCCGCCACCGTCTCCAGGATGCGATAGACAATCGCGAAATTAACGTACACTATCAGCCTATTGTCTCCCTGAGCAGCGGAAAAATTGTCGGTGCCGAAGCCTTAGCTCGCTGGCAACAGGCGGACGGCACCTTCCTTTCGCCGGAAATTTTTATCGCGCTGGCTGAACAAACCGGGCTCACGGAGCCGCTAACCCGGCTAATCATCGAAACCGTTTTTGAAGACATGGGGAGTTGGTTAAAGTCCCATCCCGAACAACATATTTCAATCAATCTTGAGGCATCCGATCTGGCGTCGGAAACGTTGCCGACGCTGTTAAGCACGCTGCTGAACCGTAGCCAAATTTCTCCGTCGCAAATCGCGCTTGAGTTAACGGAGCGCGAGTTCGCCGATCCGAAAACCAGCGCGCCCATTGTCGCCAGATACCGTAACGCGGGACATTCCATTTATATTGATGACTTTGGCACCGGCTATTCCAGCCTCAGCTACTTACAAAATCTGGATGTGGATGTCCTTAAAATTGATAAATCTTTTGTCGATGCGCTGGAATATAAAAACGTCACGCCGCATATTATTGAAATGGCGAAAACGCTCAAACTTAAGATGGTCGCAGAAGGCATCGAAACGACCAGGCAAGAACAGTGGCTACGCCAGCATGGCGTACATTATGGTCAGGGCTGGTTATACAGTAAGCCCCTACCCGCTACGGCATTTATTCTTTGGGCGGAACAGCGGCTATAACGTCGCACAGCAGAAAAGAACAGTGTGGAGAGGCACAAATGGGTGGGGGCCCTGCCAGCTACATCCCGGCACACGCGTCATCTGCCTTGGCTGCTTCCTTCCGGACCTGACCTGGTAAACAGAGTAGCGTTGCGGGAGAACCAACAGAGCCCCCATTGAGAGCGTTGTGAACCAACGCGCAGGCGCATTATCACTGCTATATCGTGCAATTGCAACCCATCAGGCATCGGATGCTGGTTTCTTGCGCATCCGGGCTTTCCCCCCCCCTTATTCCAGATTATCCTGAAGCATTAACGCAGGATTCTATTATGGATATTCAGGACACATTTCCTCAACGCGTCTGGCAAATCGTCGCCTCGATCCCGGAAGGGTTTGTCACGACCTACGGCGATGTCGCCCGGCTTGCCGGTTCGCCTCGAGCGGCGCGTCAGGTCGGCGGAGTTTTAAAACGTCTGCCGGAAGGCAGCACTTTACCATGGCATCGGGTGGTGAACCGCCACGGCGCAATATCACTTACCGGGCCGGATCTACAGCGGCAACGTCAGGCATTACTGGCGGAAGGCGTGGTGGTGTCGGGAAGCGGACAAATCGATTTACAACGCTATCGCTGGGTGTATTAACCCTCTCCGTAACGGAGAGGGTTGGCGCAGGATTAATACTGGGTAGGCGCAGGAACGGCAGAAGACGGATTGACCTGGGTCGGCGAAGTCGATGGAACCGTCGTCGTCGCACCGCCGCTGGCCTGCACAGGCACCGCCGTTTGCTGTACCGGTACCAGCGTCAGATCCGCTTTAGTGCCGCCATTGTTAATCACCGGTTTCACGCTATCGGTAATAAATACCAGCTTATTGTCAACGGTGATGGCCGCGCTCAGGAGAATACGCGCGTTAGGTTGAATATCTGATGGGTTAAACGGCAACACAAAACTGAAAGGCGCCTGTTTACCTTCGGTACGTACCGCTTTTTGCGACAGCACCTTAGACGGCGCATCAGCCAGCGAAGCATCTGAAAGCGTCACGGTCAGCACCGCATCTGGCGGCAGAGCGACCTTCTGGCGGATCCAGACGGTACCGGAAACATTGGGTTGCTGAATAGTAGACTGGTTAGCTGTAATCGACATGTTAGGGTTTGGCGCAGGCGTCTGGATATCAGCGCTTTTATCAGCGCAGGCCGCCAGAGATATCGCAACCGCTAAACCACTTACGATGTGCACGAGTTTCATTCAATTCTCCTTATCATCAATGCACCAGCAGGCCTTTCCCCCCGCCGGAAGAGTGGTTAACAGAAACATAACGTGATTAAGTGTGGCACATGTCACTCATTTTTGCCTGGAATTGGTCTGTTATTCAGACTTTTGTACCCATCGGACCACTTGCAAAATTGCGTTATACTCTGCCCTACCTCGCTTCGGCATCGTTGTCACCTGGAGAGTATGTATGAGTCAGACACTGAATAATTTGCTGACATTATTGAATCTGGAAAAAATTGAAGAAGGACTCTTTCGGGGCCAAAGTGAAGACTTAGGGCTGCGCCAGGTATTTGGCGGTCAGGTGGTGGGCCAGGCGCTCTATGCCGCCAAAGAAACGGTGCCGGAAGCGCGACTGGTGCATTCATTCCACAGTTATTTTCTGCGGCCAGGCGACAGCCAAAAAACCATTATCTATGACGTAGAAGTGCTGCGCGATGGGAATAGCTTCAGCGCCCGCCGCGTTGCCGCTATTCAGAACGGGAAACCCATCTTTTACATGACCGCCTCATTCCAGGCGCCGGAACCGGGTTTTGAACATCAAAAAACCATGCCGACGGTAGTCGGGCCGGAAGGACTACCGTCAGAAACGGAAATCGCGCAATCGCTGGCGCATTTACTGCCGCCGATTCTGAAAGAAAAGTTTCTCTGCGATCGCCCGCTGGAAATTCGTCCCGTCGAATTTCACAATCCGTTGAAAGGTCACGTCGCCGCGCCTGTGCGTCAGGTATGGATTCGCGCCAACGGCACCGTTCCGGATGACATTCGCGTCCATCAATATTTACTGGGATATGCCTCTGACCTGAATTTCCTTCCCGTCGCGCTTCAGCCTCACGGCATCGGTTTTCTGGAAAAGGGCATTCAGATCGCCACTATCGATCACTCTATGTGGTTCCATCGCCCGTTCAATTTTAATGAATGGCTACTTTATAGCGTGGAGAGCACTTCCGCCTCCAGCGCCCGGGGCTTTGTTCGCGGCGAGTTTTATACTCAGGATGGCGCGTTGGTCGCTTCAACCGTGCAGGAAGGGGTAATGCGTAATCACAATTAAAAAACATGCCGCTATGCGGCGTTAATGGCCTGATGACGCTGCGCTTATCCGGCCTACGGTAGACTGGGTCAGCGCAGCGCCATCAGGCATGTTGCGCAATCACGCGTTATACGCATTCTCGCCGTGACTGTTCACATCCAGCCCCTCGCGCTCCTGCTCTTCCGGTACACGCAGTCCAACAAGGATATCCGCCAGTTTGTAACCAACAAACGCGACAACGCCGGACCAGACGACCGTAATAGCAATACTTTCCAGCTGTACCATCACCTGATGTCCCATCGTAACGCCGTCGACAAAGCCAACGCCGCCCAGCGAACTGGCGGCAAAAACGCCGGTCAGGATACAGCCGACTATTCCGCAAACGCCGTGAACGCCAAATACGTCGCACGGATCATCTACCCGTAGCAGACGTTTAAGCATGGTGACTCCCCACAATCCCGCCAGACCCGCAATAACGCCGATAACCAGCGCGCCGCCAACGCCAACATAGCCACAGGCTGGCGTCACGCCGACCAGACCGGCAATCGCGCCGGAACACGCTCCCAGCAGGGAAGGCTTACCGCGTAGCGTCCACTCGCCGATAATCCACCCCAGAATCGCGGCGGCGGTCGCCACCACGGTGTTCACAAAGGCCAGCGCTGCTATCTCGTTTGCGCTACCGGCAGAACCCGCGTTAAATCCAAACCAGCCGATATACAGAATCGCAGTACCGGTAAAGACCATCGGCAGGTTATGGGGTTTAAATGCTTCCTTCCCAAAGCCGACGCGTTTGCCAATTAAATAAGCCCCCACCAGCCCAGCGATAGCGGCGTTAATATGCACCACTGTACCACCAGCAAAATCCAGCGCGCCGTGAGCAGCCAGCAGGCCGCCGCCCCACACCATGTGCGCAATCGGGATATAAGAGAGCGTGAACCACACCACGACAAAAATCAGTACCGCCGAAAAACGAATACGCTCCGCCAGCGCGCCGACAATCAGCCCGACGGTAATACAGGCGAAAGATCCCTGAAACGCGACATGAATATACTGATAAATCGTCCCCGTTACCGCCGTCAACGCGATATTCTTCAACATCGCCCCATCGGCATTACCGAAAAAATGATTCCCTTCGCCAAAAGCCAGCGAATAGCCGTACACCACCCATAAAATACAGACCAGCGCAAAGGTGACGGTCACTTGCGTTAACATTGACAGCACGTTCTTGGCGCGAATTAATCCGCCGTAAAACAGCGCGATACCCGGTATCGTCATGAACAGCACCAGCGCGGTGCAAATCATCATAAAAGCACTATCCGCTTTATCGGCAACCGCCGGCGCGGCTATCGTTAGCCCAGGCAGCAGCGCCAGTGAAGCCAGTGTAGTTTTTATCATCGCTATCTTCATTTTTTCATTTCCTGTTGCTGTGTGGCGGGTCTTACAGCGCTGCTTCGTCAGCTTCGCCGGTACGAATCCGAATAACGCGCATGAGCTCCGCGACGAAAATTTTGCCGTCGCCAATTTTTCCGGTGTAAGCCGCTTTACTGATGATATCGATCACCTCTTCCAGTTGGTCGTCGGCGATAGCCACATCAATTTTGACCTTCGGCAGGAAATTCACGCTGTACTCCGCGCCGCGATACAGTTCGGCGTGTCCTTTCTGACGGCCAAACCCTTTCACTTCGGTGACGGTCAGTCCCTGAATGCCAATGGAAGAAAGCGCCTCCCGCACGTCCTCCAGCTTGAACGGTTTGATAATTACGGTAACCAGCTTCATAGAACCCTCCAGTCAGAATTAGGTAACGGCTGCCGCCGCGCATGGACTCTTCAGAATGGATATTGCAAAGGATGTGCCAGAAGCTGGCGAGCGAGGAAAAGCGCGGTTAGCGGCGCGTCTTTATATTGACGCGCCCCAAAATCGAAGCAGGGAAAGAAAAACGCACCACGACGGTGCATGATGGGCGAGGCTTTGCCCTGTGGCGCCAAGCCTTACGCCGCAGGGCCGGGTTCTTCGTGTACGCTGGCGGCTAACTCCTCGCCAACTAACTGTAATTGATACATTTGCCAGTAGCGCCCTTGCGCCGCCAGCAATTGTTGATGCGTCCCGCGCTCCACCGCCTGGCCGCGATGGAGAACCAGAATGGTATCCGCCTCCACGATTGTCGATAGCCGATGGGCAATAACCACCAACGTGGTGCGCTCGCGAATCGCCGCCAGCGCCTGCTGTATCGCCTGCTCAGTGCCGGAATCGATGCTGGCCGTCGCTTCATCAAGAATTAATATTTGCGGGGCGTCAACCAGCACGCGCGCCAGCGCCAATAGCTGTTTTTGCCCGACGGACAGCGTATTTCCCTGCTCGCCGAGATGCGTATGCAGCCCGTCGCTCAGGCCGCGCGCCAGATCTGCCAGTTGTACCGTTTCCAGCGCCTGCCACACCTGCGCCTCGGAGACATCGCGCCCCAGCGTCACATTAGCCAGAAAGGTATCCGCCATCACTACCGGGTCCTGTTGAACCATCGCCACGCCCTGGCGTAAAACGCGATGATTAAGAGAGGCGATTTCTCGCCCATCCAGCCGAATTTCGCCTTGTGTCAGGGGGTAATACCCCATTAATAAGCTGGCGAGCGTGCTCTTCCCGCTGCCGGTGTGCCCCACCAGCGCCACAAAGCTACGGGACGGTACTGATAGCGTAATGTCCTGTAAAACAAGATTATCGTCGCGGTAAGCAAACGACAGATGATCAATATCAATCGCCCCGCTTTGTAACGGCCTGTCGTCGCTGCCATAGCGCTGGCGCGGGCGATCCATCAGTTCAAAAACACGCTCTCCCGCCACAACCGCCTGCTGTAGCATGGATTGCTGGGTGGTCAGTTCAATGAGCGGCTCGTTCAGACGTGACAAATAGCTAATGAACGCATACAGCACCCCGACCTCAATCGTGCCGGCAGACGTAAAGCTGAAAAGCATCAACAAACCGCATAAAATGAGCGCGGAAAAGAGGCTAAGCAGCGGACGCAATAAAAAGCCGTCCAAGCGCAGCGTCTGCATCCGCGCCATGTAGTGCGAGCGGCTGGCCTCGCCCATGCGTTCGCCGAAGCGCGCCTGCTGGCGAAACTGCTGGATTACGCTCATCCCATTGATGATTTCGTTAAAGCCGTCGTTAATATCCGCCAGGTATGCCCGCACGCGGCGTACAATCGGCGTGCTGTAGCGCTGATAAATGATCATCACGGTCAATACCGCCGGAAAAATCAAAATCGCCACCAGCGCCATCCGCCAGTCAAGGCTGAACATAGCGACCAGCATGGCGCCGATCAACGCCGCGCTACGTAATACCGTTGCGACGACCGTGACGTACAGATCGCGGATGACTTCCGTATCGTTGGTCACGCGTGAAATTAATTGTCCGACAGGCTGCGTGTCGAAGGCGCTTAGCGGCTGGCGCAAGGCGGCATCCATGACGTCCGTGCGCAAAGACTGAACCACGCCAACGGCCGCCCGGTTAAATAATAAAGACTGGGCGTAATGGAGACCCGCCGCCAGAAACTGTAGCCCCACATAGGCGGCCGCCAGCCCCGCGACCTTGCCCAATGGTAAATGGTGGCGGGCCACCATGTTATCAATGAAATAGCTGATCAGCAGCGGACCGCTAACCTCCGCCGCCGCCGCAATCCACAGCATCATCACCGCGACAGAGAGCGGTTTTCGCCATGGCGAGCCATACGCCAGCAACCGTTTCAGCGTCGGCCATAGCTGTCCAAAACTACGCATTCACCGCCTCCTCGCCGCGTTCCGGCGCGTCATCCAGAGCGGCCTCCAGTTGCTGATAGCGATACATATCGCGATACCAGCCAATCTGCTGCGCCAGTTGATCGTGATCGCCGCGCTGAACAACATGACCATGTTGCATAACGATAATTTCATTGGCGTCGGTCAGCGCGGATAAACGATGCGCGCTGATGATGACCGTACGCCCTTCGCCCCACTGGCGCAAATTATGCAAAATCTGATGCTCCGTACGACCATCTACTGCTGAAAGCGCATCATCGAGAAGCAGAATTTCCGCATTCAACAGCAGCGCTCTGGCAATCGAGATACGCTGTTTTTGCCCACCCGATAACATGACGCCACGTTCACCTACCTGCGTGTCGTAGCCCTGAGGCAAACGGAGAATATCCTCATGTACGCTGGCTAAACGCGCCACCTGTTCAATCTCTTCCTGGGTCGCCTCCGGGCGTCCGAGCGCAATATTATTGGCAATAGAGTCCGAGAACAAAAACGGCGTCTGGCTGACGACCGCCAGTCGGCTACGCCAGCTATCCAGTTGCAGATGCGTCAACGGCATGTCATGGAAACGGATTTCTCCCTGCGTCACATCAAAATGGCGCTGGATAAGCGACAATATTGTGCTTTTCCCCGCGCCGGTCGGACCGCATATCCCCAGCATCTGACCCGGTTTAAGACGAAAGTTCACATTCTCCAGCGCCGGATGCGTCGTTTGCGGATAGCAAAACTCACGAATGGCCGCCGTCAGTTCGCCGCGCCCCGCCGGGACCGGCTCTTCGCCATCCTTAACTACCGGCGCTTCCGCCAGCATGGCGCGGATGCGGCTGTAAGCGGCGCTACCCCGCTCCACGATATTAAACATCCAGGCCAGCGCCAGCATCGGCCAAATCATCAACCCCAGATACATCATAAAGCTGGTGAGTTCGCCCAGCGTCAGGCTGCCGTTAACCACCATCCAGCTTCCGCCGCTAATCGCGAGCAGGTTCGCCATGCCAATGGCGATGTAAATGGTTGGATCAAAACGCGCGTCAATACGCGCCACGCGCATATTTTTCTTGCCTGTATCTTCGGCATCCGCCGCAAACAGCGAAGACTGGCGGTCCTCCAGACCAAACGCTTTGATCATGCGGATGCTGGTCAGACTCTCCTGCGTGCGGTCGTTCAGGCTGGAGAAGGCGGCCTGCGCCAGTTTGAAATAATCATGCAGCCGATCGCCGTAACGTTTGATCATCAGCGCCATAATCGGCATCGGCAACAGCGCTAATAGCGTTAGCTGCCAGCTAATTTGCGTCGACATGACAATCAGTACCGCGCAGCCCATTACCAGCGAGTCAACCAGCGTCAGAACGCCCTCGCCCGCCGCAAATACGACGCGATCCACATCATTCGTCGCGCGCGCGATAAGATCGCCCGTCCGATGGCGCTGATAAAATTCAGGATGCTGACGACTCAGCTGGCGATAATAATCTTCACGCAGTTCGACGGCTAATTGATAAGAAGCGCCAAATAGCAGCACGCGCCAGACATAGCGCAACAAATAGACCACTACGGCGATCAGGGCAATGGTGCCAATCCACATCGCTATTCGGCCTGGAGTAAACTGCTGTGCGGTTACGCCATCCACGACAATCCCCACCACTTTGGGCGGGATCAGCTGAAGCATCGCAATAAGCATAAGCAGGGCCACCGCGCCAAGATAGCGACGCCATTCCCGGCGAAAGTACCAGCTTAATTGAGCAAATAATCGCACGCGTTATTTCCTGATATGATTTCCGGCAATACCGGGAGAATTATTCAATGGGCAGAGAGGTGGTGTACTTAATCTGTTCCATCGCAAAACTGGAGGTGACGTCTGACAGTCCTGGGACGCTATTGACCAGACGTTTATAGAAGTCGTCATACCGCTTCATGTCGGCCACCTGAACTCGCATCAGATAGTCGTATTCCCCCGCCATCCGCCAGAAGCCAAGCACTTCCGGCATCTCAGAGACGACGGTCACGAACCGACAGTACCATTCACTGCTGTGGTGCTGCGTTTTTATCAACACGAAAGCGGTTAATCCCAGCCCCAGTTTTTCCGGGTCCAGCAGCGCGACCCTGCCAAGCAGGATACCGTCATCTTCCAGGCGTTTAAGCCGCTTCCAGCAAGGCGTTGTCGTCAGATTAACGGCATCCGCCAGCGCCTGCAAAGAGAGGGTACAGTCCTGCTGCAATAAGCAAAGCAGTTTACGGTCAATTTTATCTAACATACCCACCCCATAGAGAATATTTTTCTCCTTACATTGTAATTTAAAGGTCAAATAGCAACAATTTTTTCCGTACTTTTCGCTACTCTTGGCACAAAATGATAAATGGATATTAATGATGAGTAGCAATTGGGTTAAAAATGCCATTAATGAAATTAACGCTGACCACCAGCGCTCGGCGGATACGCATCTTATTCGTTTGCCCCTGTCGGCATTTCCAGGTATCCAGCTTTACCTGAAAGATGAAAGCACGCATCCCACCGGTAGCCTCAAGCATCGTCTGGCGCGCTCGCTGTTCCTTTATGGGCTGTGCAATGGCTGGATTAAAGAAGGCACTCCGATTATTGAAGCGTCATCAGGCTCAACGGCGATTTCCGAAGCCTGGTTCGCGCGTTTACTGGGACTGCCGTTCATCGCCGTCATGCCCGCCTGTACCGCAAAACGTAAAATCGAACAGATTCAATTTTATGGCGGCCACTGTCATTTTGTGGAGAGCGCCTGCGAAATTTATGCCGCCTCCGAGCGGCTGGCGCATGAACTGAACGGTCACTATATGGACCAGTTTACCTACGCAGAACGAGCTACCGACTGGCGGGGCAACAATAATATTGCCGACAGTATTTTCCGCCAGATGCGCAACGAACCCCATCCGGTACCGCGATTTATCGTCATGAGCGCCGGAACGGGCGGAACCTCTGCGACGATTGGGCGCTATATTCGCTGCCAGGGCTATGATACTCAGCTCATGGTGGTGGATCCGGAAAATTCTGTCTTTTTACCTTACTGGCAGGATCGCGACGCTTCATTACGCAGCCCGGTGGGCAGTAAAATTGAAGGAATTGGTCGTCCGCGAGTAGAGCCTTCTTTTATTCCGGATGTCGTGGATGAGATGCTGCGCGTACCGGACGCCGCCAGCGTTGCCACCGCACACTGGCTGGAAACGCAGCTAGGCCGTAAAGTCGGCGCCTCTACCGGCACGAATATGTGGGGAGCGCTGCAGCTTGCGGCCCGGATGCGCGAGGCTGGAGAAACCGGCGCTATCGTAACGTTATTGTGCGATAGCGGCGATCGCTATCTGGATACCTATTACCATCCGGCCTGGGTTAGCGACCATATCGGCGATTTGACGCCGTGGTCAGCGGCCATCGCAAAATTACTTACCGGCGACTAGAAACCAATAAATATCCTCCGGCATAGCCGGAGGTTTTTCAGATGCGCCTGTAAGGCTCTCTTACCAGCCGCGCCCTAACAGGCGCATACGATCTGACATTTGCATCAAACTTCGTT